>JAAWIE010000117.1 GCA_022796195.1 Lawsonibacter sp.
TCCCGCGGTCACCTGACCGGTGACCACCACGCCGTGGCCTTTGATTCGGAAGATGTCGTCAATGCGGAAAGAAAAGGGCTCCGCCTTCTTTTTTCCAAATCCAAATAGGCCCATCAGTTCAGCGCTCCCTTGATGGCGGCCAGCAGGTCGGGGAAGTCCTCGAAGGCGGGCAGCTCGGGGTGGGCCTCTTTAATGGCCTGGGTGGATTTGAAGAGGAAGCCGGCGCGGCTGGCCTGAATCATAGCCAAGTCGTTGAAGCTGTCCCCGGCGGCGATGGTGTCATAGCCGATGGACTGGAGAGCCTTCACTGTGGTCAGCTTGGACTGGGGGCAGCGCATCTGGTGCCGGAGAATTTCCCCATTTTCAGCGACCTCCAGGGTGTTGCAGAGCAGAGTGGGCCAGCCCAGTTTTTTCATCAGGGGCTTGGCAAACTGCTCAAAGGTATCGCTGAGGATCACCACCTGGGTGAGAGAGCGCAGCTCATCCAGAAACTCCTTTGCGCCGGGCAGAGGGTCGATCTTCGCAATGACCGCCTGGATTTCCTTCAGTCCCAGGCCGTGCTCCTTTAAGACGCCCAGCCGCCACCGCATCAGCTTGTCATAGTCGGGTTCGTCCCGGGTTGTGCGTCGCAGCTCCGGGATACCGCTGGTTTCTGAAAAGGCAATCCAGATTTCCGGGACCAGGACGCCCTCCATATCAAGACAGACAATATTCATGATGGGCTCTCCTCTCTTCCCTGCTTTCGTCTCAAATTGGTCAAGAAATTGTCCATCCGGGCTACCGACTCGGCGATGTCCTTCATGGAGGCGGCGTAGCAGGCGCGGACATAGCCCTCTCCGCCAAGGCCGAACGCGTTGCCTGGAATAACGGCCACCTTTTCCTCCAAAAGGAAGCGCTCGCAGAACTCCTCGCTGGTCAGACCGGAGGAACGGATATCGGGAAATACGTAAAAGGCCCCCTTAGGCTCAAAGCAGCTCAGGCCGATGCGGTTCAGATTTTCCACCAGGTACCGGCGGCGGCGGTCGTATTCCTCCCGCATGTGCTCAATGTCGCCATCCCCGTTGCGCATTGCCTCCACGGCGGCGTATTGACTGGTGGTGGGGGCGGACATGATGCCGAATTGATGCAGTTTTGTCATAGCGGCGATGATGGGCTTGGGGGCGCAGACGTAGCCCATGCGCCAGCCCGTCATGGCGTGGCTTTTGGAGAAACCATTCACCACAATCGTGCGGTCATAGAGCTCTGTCAGGTTGGCCGGGGAGACATGGCGGCGGCCATAGGTCAGCTCAGCGTAAATCTCGTCGGAGATGACTGTGATGCCGGTATCCCGCAGCACCTCTGCGATGGACTCCAAATCCTTGCGCTCCATCGTGCCGCCGGTGGGGTTGCTGGGGAAGGGCAGCACCAGTACCTTGGTTTTCTCGGTGATGGCTCCGCGCAGCTCCTCCGGGGTAAGGCGGAACTGGTTTTCCGCCTTTAATGTCAAATATCTGGGTACCCCTCCAGCCATTTCCGCCAGAGGGCCATAGCAGACGAAGGAGGGGGTGGGAACAATGACCTCGTCCCCGGGGTTGATCAAAACTCGCAAGGCCAGGTCGATGGCCTCGCTGCCGCCCACTGTGACCAGAATCTGGCCGGCGTAGTCGTATTGCAGATCAAACCGGCGGGCCAGATAGGCGGCGATCTCCCGGCGCAGCTGAAGCATACCGGCGTTGGAGGTATATTTGGTGTGCCCACGCTCCAGAGAGTAGATACCCGCGTCCCGGATATGCCATGGAGTGACAAAATCCGGCTCTCCGATGCCAAGGGAGATAGCGTCAGTCATCTCCTCCAGGATGTCGAAAAACTTTCGGATCCCGGACGGCTTGATATTCTGAATCTTTTCGTTGAGGATATTGTCGTAATTCATACGAAGATATACTCCCTTTCCTCGGGCTCCTGGGGACGGAAGACCAGGTGCTTCTCCTTGTATTTTTTCAGGATAAAGTGGGTGGCCGTACCGGTGACGCCCTGAATAGGGGCCAGGCGGGCGCCCACAAACTGGGCCACCTCCCGCAGGGTCCGGCCGGAAATGATGACCGTCAGGTCGAAGGAGCCGCTCATCAGATACATGCTCTCCACCTCGTCATACTGGTAGATCCGTTCGGCGATGCGGTCGAAGCCGTCAATGGACTGGGGGGTGACGTTGACCTCGATCAGGGCCGTGACCGTCTCCTTCCGTACCCGGTCCCAGTCCACAATGGCCTTATAGCCCAGAATGACCCGTTCCTTTTCATATCTTTGAATGACCGCCCGGACCTCTTCCTCCGGCTTTCCGACCGCCGAGGCCAACTGGTCTATGCCCATGGTGCAGTCCTGCTCCAGCAATTCCAACAGCTGTTCCATAAAAACCTCCAAGGCTGTGAATTTGTGCCGCAGCGCGGCAGTTTTTTCTATTATACACGCAATGCGGAGGAAAAACAATCCCATTTCAACAATCCCGTTTCTTTTTCTGTAAGAGTACCGTGTGAGCCGCGGGCACCGGAAGATTCCCCTTGACACACAGGGCGGAATATGGTAGAACGGATAGGTACAAAGCGCGAACTATCCAAAACAGGAGGGTGCAGTGATGAGCAACAAATACGCAGGTACACAGACCGAAAAGAATTTGCAGGCTGCCTTTGCCGGGGAGTCTCAGGCGAGAAATAAGTATACATACTTTGCCTCCAAGGCCAAAAAAGAGGGTTTTGAGCAGATTGCGGCTCTGTTTCTCAAGACAGCGGACAACGAGAAGGAGCACGCCAAGATGTGGTTCAAGGAACTGAGCGGCATCGGCGATACCGCTGCCAATCTGGCCGCCGCAGCCGAAGGCGAGAACTTCGAGTGGACAGATATGTATGAGGGCTTTGCCAAAACCGCCGAGGAGGAGGGCTTCCCGGAGCTGGCAGAAAAATTCCGCATGGTGGCGGCCATTGAGAAGCACCATGAGGAGCGCTATCGCGTCCTGCTGAAGAGCGTGGAGATGGCCCAGGTGTTTACCAGAAGCGAGGTCAAGGTGTGGGAGTGCCGCAACTGCGGTCACATCGTTGTAGGGATGAAGGCCCCGGAGACCTGTCCCGTCTGTGCCCATCCCCAGGCGTACTTTGAGATCAGCGCAGAGAATTATTGACGCAGAGAAGGAAAGAAGCTGCCCGGTTTTGACGCCGGGCAGCTTTTTATGTCCTGCGGTAGACGAGATAGCGGAAGCAGAGCCCCTGCTCCTCCTGGACGGGTTCCTCCGCTGTGAGGCGCCATTCCGGCCTCTGGTCCAGGTTGGGGAACCAGCAGTCGGCGGGGAAGGCGGCCTCCACCTTCGTCACATAGGCAGTGTCGCACCGGTCCAGCAAAGCCTGATAGACTGACGCCCCGCCGATTACAAAGGCGTCCTCCGGCGCTGCGGTCAGCAGTGCTTCTAGGTCCTGGAAAACCTCCGTCCCCTCCGGGGCAAAGGCCGGGTCTCGGGAGAGGATCAGGTTCCGCCGTCCCTTCAGGGGTTTTTCGCCGGGAAAGGTGGCGAGGGTCTTCCGGCCCAGAATGACCGGATGGCCCAGGGTGAGGGACCGGAACCGCTTCAAATCCTGGGAGAGGTAAAAGAGCTGATCCCCATTCAATCCAATCGCCCAGTTTTGGTCCACAGCAACAATCAGGTTCATCTGTTTATCCCCCTACACCGCCACGGGAATTTTTTCCTCCAGGGGGTGGGCCTGATAGTCCTCCAGCTTTACGCTGTCCGGGGTGAAGGCGTAGAAGTCGGTGACAGCGGGATCCAGCGTAAATTTGGGGGCGTCATAGGGGGTGCGGGAGAGGAGCTCCTCCACCACAGGGACATGGCGGTCATAGATGTGGCAGTCGGCGATGACATGGACCAGCTCCCCGGCCTGGAGGCCGGAGACCTGGGCCAGCATGTGGAGGAGGACGGCGTACTGCATCACGTTCCAGCCGTTGGCGGTGAGCATGTCCTGGGAACGCTGGTTCAGAATGCCGTTCAGGGTGTTTCCTGACACGTTGAAGGTCATAGACCAGGCGCAGGGGTACAGGGCCATCTCGTTCAGGTCGTGGTGGTTGTACAGGCTGGTGAGGATGCGCCGGGAGGCGGGGTCGTGCTTCAGGTCCCACAGAACCTTATCCACTTGGTCTATCTCCCCCTGGGGGTAGGAATGCTTCACCCCCAGCTGGTAGCCGTAGGCCTTGCCGATGGAGCCGGACTCGTCCGCCCAGGCGTCCCACACATGGCTGTTCAGGTCCTTCACATTGTTGGACTTCCGCTGCCAGATCCACAGCAGCTCGTCCACGGCGGACTTTAAAAACTGTTTCCGCACCGTGAGGATGGGGAACTCCTGGCGCAGATCGTACCGGTTGACCACACCGAACAGCTTGATGGTGTGGGCGGGGGCCCCGTCTTCCCAATGGGGACGGACGGGCAGAGCCGTGTCCCACACGCCCTGCCGGAGGATGTCTCTGCAATTCTGGATAAATACCTGATCGGCGTAGCTCATGGCAGATCTTCCTTTCTCCTGTGTATTGACTTATCATACCATAAATGAGGCTGGGGCGCAAGAAAAGAAAATGTAAAGCCCCCTTGACATCACATGTAAAGCGTGCTATACTCCATTTGTAAAGTGAACTTTATAAAGCTCCGCCTTCGCCCGATGCAGGGCGCGGGGGGAGCGGTAGGAAAGGAGTGAGGGCGTGACCAATCGGATTGCGGAGCTGCGGAAACGCCGGAAAATCTCCCAGGCGGAGTTGGCCGACGCGGTGGAGGTCACCCGACAGACCATCATTTCCCTGGAGAGTGGTCGGTACAACGCATCTCTGCTGTTGGCCCATAAGATTGCCCGGTACTTTGGGCTGACCATTGAGGAGGTTTTCTTGTTTGAGGAGGAGACAACATGAAGGATTTTTGGAAGAAAATATTCCCTTTTGTTATGATGGCGGCGGCCTTCGCTGTCTTTGCGGCGGTGGTCCTGTTGAAAAGCCAGCTGTCTGAACGGGGCTGTGCCGCCCTGTGTGCCCTGGGCGGTGTCCTGCTGGGCTTCGGAGCGGTGGGCCTCGTCCTGTCCGGCTGGAGAATGACCCCGGAGCAGAAAAAGGAGATGGAGCGGGGGGAGACCGACGAGCGCAACGTGGCCATCCGGGAGAAGGCGGCCCTGTCCAGCTGGTACTGGACCCTGTATCTTCTGTGGGCGGCTTTTATGGTAATCGAAATCTTCGTAGGCGGCCTGTGGGGCGTGGCGGTGTCGGCGGTTATTGTGCTCCACTGTACCTTCTACATGGTCAACATCTACCGCTGGAACAAGAAAATGTAAAAATGGGCAGCGGGCGGCCTTCGCTGTCTGCTCCATCACAAGGGAGGAATTATTATGCTGATTAAACAACTTTTCACCGGCGGCGGGGACTATCAGAGGGCCTTGCGGCAGCGCCGCTGGACGGCGGCGGCAATGGCGGTGGCGGGGTTGACGGGGCTGGCGTGTTATTTTCTGCTGGTGCCGAGCAGCGGTCTGGGCAAGTTCCGTCGTTTCTTTCAAGGAAAGAAGTATGGCTTACGGATAGTCAGAGTAATGGCAGAAGATG
>JAAWIE010000176.1 GCA_022796195.1 Lawsonibacter sp.
ACGTAGGTTTTTCCAACATTGGTTTTTCCTGCATTGGATTATCCAATGTTGGATTTTCCAATGTAGGTAAATCCGGCGTAGGTTCTGTATGCGGCTGCTCATAGATTACATAATCGGCTCCCCGCAAGCGTCCTTTCTCGTCGCGCTCCCGTGATCGGACGATATACCCGGCGCGTTCCAGCTCCTTTATGGCTTCCCGGATAGCGTCTATCTTTTCCCGGTTGATCTGTGACAGCCCCGCAAGGGTGTAGTCCCAATCTTCGGGAACCAAAACAACAAATATCCAGAAGCACTTGAAAAGAAAATTGGGCAGGTTTAATATATCGCCAGCATCTTCCCAGGAAGAAGCAGTGGTCCTGGGGATCAAAAAAGCAAGCCGAGATGAAAGGAGAACAAGCAATGAAAAAGATGAAGAAGCTGCTTGCACTGGCGCTGGCGCTGGTCATGGTTCTAAGCCTGGCCGCCTGCAACACGGGGGAGGACGCCGGCCCCAGCCAGACCCCCGCCGGCTCCGACGAGCCGGGGCAGAGCACCCCGGCGGAGCCCTCCGGGGACGGCATCGTCGCCCCCATCACCCCTGAGGAGCTGGGCAGCGGCAGCGTGAAGTGGACCGAGGAAAAGACCGCCGACGGCTGGTACAAGGTGACCAACGAGGGCGGCAAGACCCTGGGCTACTCCAAGGATTCCGGCGTCGCCCTCATCCAGGTGGACGGCTACGCCTTCAAGGATCTGGACCGGGACGGCGTGCTGGACGGCTATGAGGACTGGCGCAACGATGCCGAGACCCGTGCCAAGGACCTGGCGGCCCAGATGACCGCCGAGGAGATGATCGGCCTGTACACCCACGGCGGCTGGAGCTCCTTTGGCAGCTCCATTGATCCCAGCGGCGACGACTATGCCTATATCCAGGCCGGCGGCCGCGGCGGCGTCACCCGCAGCGCGGGCAGCCAGGGCAATACCTCCATGGCCATCAGCTGGGTGAACGCCCTGCAGGCCCTGTGCGAGGGCACCGGCAACTGGGGCATCCCCGCCACCATCTCCATCGACCCCAACAACATGTCCCATACCATTGACCAGATGTCCCTCGGCTCCACCTTCGACCCCGACCTGGCGTTTGAGCTGGGCCAGGAGGTCTCCAAGATGTGGCGCGCCGTGGGCGTGACCATGCTGCTGGGCCCCCAGACCGACCTGGCCACCACCCCCATCCTGGCCCGCGCCAGCGGCGACTACACTGAGGACCCGGCCCTGAACCGGGATCTGACCGACGCGTACATCTCCGGCTTGCAGTCCACCTGGTCCGACAGCGGCGAGGATCTGGGCTGGGGCGACGATTCCGTCTACTCCATCGTAAAGCACTATGCCGGCGCCGGCGCCGCTGAGGGCGGCGGAAACGACCACTTCTCCGGCGGCGCGTTCGACGTATTCCCCGGCAATAACTACGAGGCCCACCTGATCAGCTACTATGACGCGGCCTTCAACCTGACCCGCAGCGTGACCAAGGCCTCCGGCGTCATGCCCAACTATGCCGCCTCCTACTCCAACGACGGCTCCCTGGGCGAGGTCAACGGCGGCGCTTACAGCGAGTATAAAATCCAGATGCTGCTGAACACCGGCTATCAGGGCTTCATCCTCACCGACTGGCAGATCACCTCCGACGGCGGCGCGGGCAGCTACTTTGTGGAAGACTTGACCGTGGGCGAGCGCTTTGCCAAGCTGATGAAGAACGGCATCCATCAGGTGGGCGGCACCACCGATATCGACGGCGCGGCCGACGGTTACGACATCCTGGCGGACGACCTGGGCGAGGAAGAGGCGCTGTCCGTCCTGCGCAACGCGGCCTATCACTTCATTCTGTCCCAGATGCAGGTGGGCCTGTATGAGAACGGCTATGTCTCCCTGGCCCACGCCCAGGAGACGGTGTGGAACACCCAGACCGACGCCTACGCCACCGAGCTGCAGAAGAAGAGCCCGATCCTGCTGAAGAACAGCGGTAATACCATCGCCCAGTCCGACGGGATCAAAAAGACCGTCTACGTCCCCTACGCCTTCGACAAGGGCTCTGAGGCCAGCTCCTCCGGCGACGCGACCCCCCCGAGCTGGGAGCCCCTCTTTGACCTGATCGCGGTGGGCGAGTACTTCAACGTGGTCACCGATACCGTGGGCGAGCCCTCCGGCACGGATGAGGAAGGGAACGCGGTCTACACCGAGAACGACATTATCCGCGCCTCCGCCAGCGAGCTGGCCGCCTGCGACATGGCGCTGGTGGGCATCAGCAGCCCCCTCACCGAGAGCTCCCAGGCGGACGACGGCACCTGGCTGCCCGCCTCCCTCCAGTTTGAGGCCTACACCGCCAAGACCGCCCGCCAGGAGTCCATCGGCGGCTTCATCACCACCGAAACCATGAACGACGGCTACGGCACCGTGAGCCAGGACGTGAAGGAAAACCGCTCCTACTACAACAACAGCGTGGGCCAGGCCAGCAATTACAGCCAGTATGAGCTGCTGCAATATGTGGCGGACGCCGTGCCCGGCAGCTGCAAGGTCGTTCTGCTGGTGCAGGGCAAGAACCCCATGATCTTCTCTGAGGTGGAGCCCCTGTCCGACGCCATCCTCCTCTACTGGGGCCAGGGCATGAGCAGCGGCTGGTTCAAGACCGAGGTGCTCATGAGCATTGTGGCCGGCGAAACCGAGCCCAGCGGCCTGCTGAATATGCAGATGCCCGCCAATATGGAGACCGTGGAGGCCCAGTACGAGGACGTGCCCCGGGATATGGAGTGCTACGTGGACGCCGACGGCAATACCTACGACTTTACCTTCGGCCTGAACTGGTCCGGCGTCATCAACGACGAGCGCGTGCAGACCTACAATGTCCCGGCGCTGACCGAGTGCGCCAACCTCGATTTCTACTACGCGAATTAAGAAGCTGAACCTTGGCGATGCGCCCGGCAGTCAGAGCTCTTCGCCGGCCAACGCAGTTTGACGCAGAAATGCTTACGGCCCAACACTTTGCGGGGAGCGGAGAACTTCTCCGCTCCCCGCGCCCCTTTTACCTGAAATAATTTGGAGGGATCTTTATGCTCGACATCCTGATCGACCTGTTGACGCCGGTATTTGTGTCCATGGGCGCCAGCGCGGCGGACGTGGCAAACTATGTCCGGGCCGCGGGCGGCTATGTGTACGCCATCCTGGGCATACTCGCGGCGGTGGCCGCGGTCATGATAGCCGCCCAGTTCGCGGTGAAAAAGGGAACCCGCCATGTGGTGCGCTGGAGCGCCGCCCTGGCCGGCCTGCTGGCCGTGGTCCTGGTGGTCAACCTGGTCTGCTTCGGCCCCATGTACGCCATGGTCTCCGGCGTGCTCAACGCCTCCAAGGCGGAGATCTCCGACGATGTGGTGGCCAACTCCCTGGCCGTGGTGCAGGAGACCGGCGAGGAGGGCATGGTGCTGCTGAAAAACGACGGTCTGCTGCCCCTCAGCTCCGACGTATCCGCGCTGAACGTGTTCGGCTGGGCCTCCGCCCACCCGGTATTCAGCGGCACCGGCTCCGCCGCCAGCGGCGACGCCAGCATCCCGCAGACCGACATCATCACCTCGCTGAACGAGGCGGGCTTTGCCACCAACGAGGAGCTGACCAAGATGTACGCCGACTACGGCAAGGACTATTGGGGCGGGAACCGCCCGGTCATCAGCATGACCGCCCAGGACTGGTCCCTGCCCGAGCCCACGGCGGAATACTACACCGCCGGCGTCATGAGCTCCGCCGAGGCGTTTTCCGACACGGCGGTGATCGTCATCGGCCGCAGCGGCGGCGAAAACGCCGACCTGCCCTCCGACATGAAGGCGGTCATCGACGGCACCTTCGACGTGGCGGCCACCGATGCGGTGCAGCAGTCCGTGGCCCACAACTACAACAGCACCCGGGCCACCTTCTATAACAACACCCGGGAGTACGATGAGTTCGGCGAGGGGGATCACTACCTCCAGCTGTCCCAGAGCGAGAAAAATCTGGTGGACACCGTTTGCTCCAGCTTTGACAAGGTCATCGTGGTCATCAACGCCAACAACGTCATGGAGCTGGGCTGGGTGGAGGACTACCAGCAGATCGGCGCGGTGATCCTGGCCCCCGGCACCGGCGCGTCCGGCATGAAGGCCCTGGGCAGAATTCTGAACGGCACGGTGAACCCCTCCGGCAAAACGGTGGACACCTATCTGTACGATTTGAAGTCCGCCCCCACCTGGAACCACGCCGGAAACTCGGGCAACCACCTCTATACCAACGTGGGCGACCTAACCAAGCAGCTGGCCCGCATCGACAACACCTTCAACGGCGTGATCTCCTTCACCGACTATGTGGAGGGCATCTACATGGGCTATAAATTCTACGAGACGGCGGAGGAGGAGGGCCTCATCGACTTTGAGCAGACCGTGCAGTATCCCTTTGGCTACGGCCTGAGCTACACCAGCTTCACCCAGGAGATCGCCTCCTTTGACCAGTCCGGGGACGAGGTAAAGGTGGATGTGACGGTGACCAACACCGGCAGCGCTGCGGGCAAGGACGTGGTGGAGCTCTACTATACCCCGCCCTATACCAACGGCGGCATTGAGAAGGCCAGCGTCAACCTCATCGACTTCGCCAAAACGGGGCTGCTGGAGCCCGGCGCGTCGGAGACGGTGTCCTTCCGCATCCCCCTGGAGGACATGGCCTCCTACGACTCCTCCTGCATCAAGACCGCCGCCGGCGGCTACGTGCTGGAGGCCGGGGAGTACGCCGTATCCATCCGCTCCGACTCCCATACCGTGATTGACGAGCGCACCTTCACCCTCGGCGCGGACAAGGACTACAGCAGCTCGGGCCGCTCCAGCGACCACACCGCCCCGGTGAACCGGTTCGACTATATGAACAGC
The DNA here is from genome assembly GCA_022796195.1 of Lawsonibacter sp. Taxonomy (GTDB): domain Bacteria; phylum Bacillota; class Clostridia; order Oscillospirales; family Oscillospiraceae; genus Lawsonibacter. The sequence continues at coordinate 4,905 of JAAWIE010000176.1, forward strand.
AGCCATCCCCCCCTGTCCCGGAAGGACGGCTTCGCCAACTACGACGCGGCCGCTGCCGCCCCCGGCGCGGAGGAGTTTGAGCTGACCAAGGAGCAGCAAAACGTCATTCGTGAGATCTCGGTGGTGAAGTATGATCCCGCCGACTATGACGACCCCAACGACGTTATGCCCACCACCGGGGCCAAGGGGAGCCTGACGCTGGCCGACCTGGCGGGCAAGGACTACGGCGACGCCAGCTGGGAGAAGCTGCTGGATCAGATGAGCATCGAGGACATGACCACCCTCATCAACACCGGCGGCTGGCAGACCGCGGCCATCGAATCGGTGGGCAAGATGGCCACCTCCGACTGCGACGGACCCTCCGGCCTGTCCAACTACGTCACCGGCTCCAACGGCACCCAGTTCCCCACCGAGGTGCTCATGGCCCAGACCTGGAGCAAGGAGATGGCGGAGAAGATCGGCGACGCCCTGGGCCAGGAGTTTGCCAACGCCAACAACTACGGCTGGTACGGCCCGGCCATGAA
>JAAWIE010000118.1 GCA_022796195.1 Lawsonibacter sp.
GGGTGAGCCGCTTGCCGGTATTGCGGACAAAGTTGCCCGCTGAAATGCCGCTCATGTTGGCATAGGGCATTAAGAGAATGTGGTCATTTTTGAAGCCCACCACCTCGGCGGGGATCTGACCACCGGATTCGTTGGAATAAATACGGCAGATATCGCCGATTGCGGCCCGGCCGCCGGAGGCTTCGATGGACATACCCACGATATTTTCGATTTTTCCGGTCCGGCCCACCGTCTCGGCGGAGCGCACCGCGGGGATCAGCTCTCGAAACACGTCCAAGTCTCCTTATTCTTATTGAGGCCAGTAGCTGCCCATCTGGTCGTAGAGAACATCCCGGATGTTGGACATCTGAGTGGACACGCTGGCGTCCACAATCTCCTCCGGAGTCTCCACAATACAGGTGCCCCCCTCGTCGTCCCCCATGGGGACCACTTTAATATGCTGGGACAGGGCCCCCAGGGTACTGGTGAGGGCGGGGGATATTTTGGCGACCTGCCGGGCGTCACAGCCGGAGATATAGATGTGTACCCACTCCTGCCGTTTCATCCGCTCGGTGGCGGTCTGGATCATGCGGACGATCACCTCGCTGCTGCTCCGGAGGCTGACCCGCACCACCTTCTCGGCCACCGACAGGCACAGCTCCAGCAGCTCATCCCGGCTCTGGAGGATCATCTCCTCTCTGGCCAGGGAGGCCTTCTCCAAAAAATCCTGCACCTGCTGCTCCAGGCGGGCGGCGGTGGCCTCCCGGTCCCGGATGGAGTCGTCCATCGCCTTGGCAATCCCCTGGGCGTAGCCCTCCCGGTAGCCCTCATCCCGGGCGCCGGCGCGGATCTCCTCCTGCTCCTGGAGGGCCTGCTCCCGGGCCTGGGCCAGAAGCTGTTCCGCCTCCTCCCGGGCCTGGTTCAAAATCAGTTCCGCCTGGAGCTGGGCATAGTGAACGGGAGTCTCCTGCTTGGGTTCCTGGAGTTCCTCCGGCTCCTGCTCAGCCTCCTCTTCCTCTTCCCCGCCCACCGTAATATCCAGGGATTCCGCGTCTACTTCCTCCGCATCCAAGGGGCGGAATTCCTCCTCGCCCCCCATAAAGATATCATCGGTGTCGGGCAGTATGTAGGTCTCGGCCTTGGGCTCCAGGAAGGATTTTAGGATATTACGCAATGATATCGTCCTTTCCGCCCTTCAAAATCACGATTTCGTTTCGTTCCTCCAGGTCGCGGATCACGCCTACAATGCGCTGCTGGGCATCCTCCACGTCCTTCATACGTACGTTGGTGGTGACCTCCAGGTCGTCCCGGATACTCTCTGCCATACGGGCGGACATATTGGTAAACAGCTTGTTGGACACGTCGGCGTTGGCCGTCTTCAGAGCCAGCACCAGGTCTCTGGGGTCGCAGTCCCGGACGAAGCGCTGCACAGAGCGGTCGTCCATGGTAATGATATCCTCGAACACGAACATCCGCTTGCGGATCTCATCGGCCAGCTCGGCATTGTGCTCGGCCAGTCCGTCGAAGATGGACTTCTCGCTGGACCGGTCCAGGTTGTTCATAATGCCTGCCACATAGTCTATGCCGCCAACCTTGACATTGGACTGGGTGATGATGCTGGAGAACTTGCGCTCCATCTCCGCCTCGATGGTCTTGATAGCGGTGGGGGAGGCGCTCTCCATGGTGGCAATGGCCTCCACCACCTTGATCTGGCGATGGGGCTCCAGCTGCTCGATAACGCCTGCCGCCTTGTCCGGGTCCACATAGGACAGCACCAGAGCCATGGTCTGAGGACGCTCGTTTTGCAGCGCGGAGAAGAGGGATTTGACGTCCGCCTTGTTGAGGAAGGCGAACTCCCGGGTCTTCAGGGACTTGGTCACCTTCTCCAGCAGGGCCATAGCGGTCTGGTTGCCGAAGGCCTTCTCCAGCACCGCACGGGCGTACTCCAGGCCGCCCTCGGTCACCGCCTTGCTGGTCATGCAGTTCTGGTAAAACTCGGTGAGCACCTCTTCGGTCTGCTCGGAGTTGAGCATACCCAGCCGGGCCACCTCCAGGGTGAGGGTCTCCACGTCCTCCGGCTCCATGTACTGGTACAGGTTGGACGCCTTATCCGCGCCCAGGGAGACGATCACAGCGGCGGCCTTCTGGGGATATGTGAGTTGAACTTTCGCGGTCTCAGCCATTGTCATCGTCTCCTCTCAGCCAGGCCTTCACCATCTGAGCGGCGACCTCCGGATTGTTCTGGACGAACTGCCGGACAGTCTTACGCAGCTCCATACTCTTCTCGGTGTTGACCTCCATAATATCGGCTCCGCCCTCGGGGATGGCCGCCGCTGCCGCAGCAGCTTCCGCGGCAGCCAGGGCCTCGGCCGCCTGCATCTCCTCTGCCAGCGCTTCCTCCTGGGCCTGACGTCTCTTCTTGGCCCGGCCGCGCAGGATGAGGATGATAATCAACAGGATAATAAACAGGATCATTCCGCCGATGGCGGCAAAGAGCACCCAATCGGGCACACCGGACAGGATACCAATGGGACCAAGCACACTGGGCGGCGTCTCCACGTTGAAGGGCGCGATGACCACCGACACGTAGTTCTCCGGATTCTCGCCGCCGATGCCCGAGGCGGTGGCCACATGGGAGCGCAGCGCCTCGGTGCTCAGGGAGCTGGCATTGGGGCAGTTCTGATTGATGGTGACCGCAACCCGGATATCGCTGATGTTAAAGGCCAACACCTCGGTCTGCTCAGTGATGGTGTCGATCTGGTGCAGGCGGCTTCCGGAGCCATTGGCATAGTTCTCGTCGCCGTTGAGCTCGGGTTGGAGCTCCGCCTGGTAGGGGATGTCAGAGTTGGTGGTGGTGCCCACGGTGCCGCCCACCGGATCGGTGCCGTCCCGGATGATCTCCCACAGCCACTCGTCCTTGCCGATGAGGCCGCCCCCCTCCACTGAGCCATCGGGCTGGTGGTAGGTGGTGGAGTCCACCACTTTGCGGTTGACGTCGATGTTGCAGTTCACCGTCACATCCACATTATCTTTACCATAAATATTCTCGATTGCTTCCCGCACCTGCATCCGGATACGGTTGCTCAACTGCTCCTCATACTGCATTTTTAATGTGCTGGCATCGTTCACGCTGTCGGTGCTGGAGCTGCTGCTGTCAGAATACGAGTTTCCATAAGTATCGCCGATCCCTACGTGTTCAATCTCCAGGCCCTGAACGCTGTGCTTCACCAGGTCCCGGATTACGCTCACTGTGCCGCTGCTCAGGGCATTTCGGCTCACCGGCGTCACGGTGACATAGGCCTCGGCGGGAGTGGCCTGGGGGTCCAGCACATAGACCCGCTCGGTCCCCGGCGTGATCTGCACTGTGGCGTCCTGGACCTCCTCCAGCTGGCGGATGGTGGCGGCCAGACGCTCCTCTTTCGCAATCAGAAACGCCTTGTCCCGCTCGTCGCTGGTGCTGATGGCGCCGATCTTATCACTGTAGTACTCATAGAGGAAGCCGGAATTCAGGTTGCCCGAGGTGGCCAACTGAATTTGCAGCTGGGTCTCTCTCCCCTTGGGCACCAGTACCTTATCCCCCTGCACCTGGTAGTCTGTCACGCCGTTGGCGTCCAGAAAGCTGACTACGGTGCTGATCTCGCTGGCGTTCAGTCCGCCCTGGAGTACTGCGTATTCCTTCCGGTTGAGCAAAATTGCCGCTGCGATAATCACCACCAGGATGACCGCTGCGCAGACGCCCAGAAGAATGCGGGTCTTCTTGTTTAGTTTTGCAAAAAAACCTTTGACTTTCTCCCAAAGGTCCTTCAGTTTTGTCTGCACCTTGGATCCCTCCGGCCAGTTATCTTACAGCGGCTGTGCGCTGCTTACAGGGAAATGCGCATCAGCTCGTTATAGGCGTCCAGCGCCTGGTTGCGCATCTGCATCAGCAGCTCGGCGGCGGTGGTCGCCTTGCTGATGGCGGTGGTCAGCAGGGCGGGATTGTCGATCTGACCGGTGGCCAGCTGATACTCCAGGTTGACCTGCTCGGCGTTAGTATCCCGCACATTCTGGATGGCCTGCCGGAAAATGTTGGCGAACATAGAGCCGGCGGGATCGTTCACAGACTGAGCGGTCTGAGTTTCCGCAGTATCCCAAAGGCGCTCGATGGGGCGAATGGGTGTAAATTCCATCATAAATTCCTCCTGAACGGGCCAAAAGCCCATGTATTTCATATCCCAAAACGCAAATCCAGGCCAGACCCGCCCTGTCCTGGGGCATCCTACCCGCCAGACAAGAGCTAGCCTGACCTAGATTGGCCTTACTTTCCGATCTCCAGTCCTTTGGCGATCACACTCTTCAGCAAATTAAAGGCTGTAACATTGGCGGAGTAGGCCTGGCTGGCAGCCATACCATCGGTAATTTCCTTCACCAGGTCCACGTTGGGCAGCTCCACATAACCGTCCTCGTTGGCATCGGGGTCGTCCGGGTCATATTTCAGCTTAAAGTCAGAGGGGTCCTCCGCCACCTCTGCCACTCGAACCCCGGCCACCGACTCTCGGGCAAGCCGTCCGCCCCAGCCGTAGCGGGTCCGGGCCAGCACATCCTGGAACCGCCCGGTACCGTTATCCGCCTGGAACACCACCACTTTCCTGCGGTAAGGACCCTCTCCGTTTTCAGTTCGGGTGGTGTTCATGTTGACAATATTTTCAGAGACAATGTCCAGCCGCTGCTGCTGGGCAGTGAAACCGGAACCGATCACATCAATGGTACTTACGAAGGCCATATGTATCCCCTCCACGAACGTTTTAAGGCAGAACGTATCCGCCAAAGCTTACAGGCCGGAATCCTTACTGGCCCCGGATCAGGGTGCGCATCAGAGAGAGGTTGCTGTTGATGGCATCCATGGTGTACTGCATCTGATAGACAGTACGGGTGGCCTCTGTCTCCTGCTCGGCCACGTTGACGCCGTTCTCATCCATACGCATACTCTCGTTCTCGGCCACGTGAACAATGGGCTGAGCCCGGTCGATGGCGGAGCGCACAGAGGAGATCTTCCGGCTGGGGCTCTTCTGCGCCGAACGGATACTGCTGTCCAGCGCCTCCTCAAAGGTGACATACTTCGCCTTGTAGTTGGGAGTCTCGGCATTGACAATATTGTCCGAGATGGCGTTGAATTTGGTCCACTGATAGTTCATGGCCCGCTCCAGCATCATCAGGGAATTGGTATACAACATGGACATGGAGATTTCCTCCCTTAATAATCGCTCTAAAACGAACGTGAATCATTATAGCACAGCTCATCTGAAAAAGCAAGGGCGATGTTCACCGTCTTTACAATGATTTCACACTCATCCCCTTGAAATCAAATTAAGTTCATTATAACGCATTTTTCCAGTCATTGCAAGCCTTTGTGCAAATATATTCTCTCGGAATTTTTGCT
>JAAWIE010000011.1 GCA_022796195.1 Lawsonibacter sp.
CCCGGCCATATGGCCGGGATTTTTCACGTTGTCAAAGAGAGCGCCCGCAGGGGAGAGGGTCCCCTGCCAAAAGGAATTGGCATTTTTGAAGCGAAAAATAGGAGGATTCTGTGGTTATTGCGAGATGTAAAGTTCCTCGGCATCCCGGCTGGCCTGCTCCAGCCGTGCTAATGCCTCTTGTGTTTCTTCCGTCTCCAGGAGTTCAATCGCGTCAGTAATGGCGTTCAGCAGCGTGTGATACATTTTCTCGTACATAAATTTTCCCTTCATTCATAAGTTGATAATTCAATTATAAATTTATATAAATTAGAAGTCAAGCAATGTTTTTCAATTTTAAGATGATTAAAAATATGAAATCGCTCCACTATGATGATTAGAGGAGGCGATTGCATGACTTTAGATTACAGTTTAATCGGGAAAAGGATCAAAAAGCGCAGAAAACGTCTGGATATGACACAGGAACAAGTGGCGGAATGTGTGGATGTCAGTAGCCAACATATGTCAAATATCGAACGTGCTGTTTCCATTCCTTCTACCGAGGTCATTATGAAACTTGCCGTCGCTTTGGACACAACTCCTGATGAATTTTTGGTGGGGAGCGGCAAATTTCCGGGCGAAAACTGGAAAGCGGTGGCGGACAAGCTGCGTTTGCTGAACGACAGACAGCTGGACCTGCTCGACAGCTTTGTCGACTGGATGGTCGAGCATGAACCCTGATGTTCGGGCGTCCGGCGGGCTCCAGGGGGCGGCACGGATTCTATACTTCCAGGCGCGTTGTTTTGGTTGTTAAAAATAGCTAAAAAAATCTGGACATTACGTTAAAATTATGTTATACTTGAAAAGTAACTAACTGCCCCAATTAAGAAGAAAAAGGAGGAATCGTGATGGAGCCAAGGTTTTATAAAATCCCGGTGTGTGTAGGTGACGTTTCACTTCGCGTGGCGAAGGGCCATTTTGCGACCCGAAACAGCCATACCAACTACTTTGTCGACGTGACAAACCAGCAGTCCTGCATTCGTGAAGCGGAGGCTGCGGCCCAGCAGCTGGCCCAGCGGAACCTGTCTCAGCATATGATGGTTGACACGATCCTCTGTATGGACGGCACCCGAGTCATCGGCACCTGCCTGGCCCAAAAGATGACCCAGGGCGGATTCCGCTCCATCAATGCGGGCAGAGAGATTTATGTGCTGCGGGAGAATGTCGGTTCAAATGGGCAGCTGATTTTCCGGGATAACGCCCGTTTTATGCTGGAAGGAAAAAATATTCTGCTTTTGCTGGCCTCCGTGACCACCGGCAGCACCGTGCGCCGGGGCATCCAGTGCGTGCAGTACTACCAGGGGAAGGTGGCGGGGATTGCCGCCATCTACAGCCACTTGAAGGAAATCGACGGGTTCCCCATTGTGTCGCTGTTTGACACAAACGACCTGCCCGATTATGCCAGCTTTGCGCCGGATGAGTGTCCCATGTGCAAAGCGCGTCAGGAATTGGATGCAGTGGTAGACAAATTCGGCTATTCTGCGCTGTAGACAGACACGCCAGAGGGCGCACCGCCGGTGCGCCCTCTGGAAGAACCTGCATTCCCCGGCTGTGCATACCGGAAAAAAACGGGGGTTGACAACGCGGGGCGGAGCCGCTATAATGATCCTAACAATTTAACACCAATCAAACCTGTGAGAAAGAATAGTAGCTGGTGCGGCAAACCTTAAGAGAGTCCTGGGTGGTGGGATCAGGACGGGGCGCGGCTAGGCGAATGGACTTTCGAGGGCGGCTTGAACGGCGCAAGGCCAAGTAGATGCCGACGGGAACCCACCCGTTATCCATCGGGCACGCGTGATGGCGCGTGAAGCGAGCGGACGTTTTCCAAGACGTCAATTTGGGTGGTATCGCAGGAGTACAGCTCTTGTCCCATGTGGGATGAGGGGCTGTTTTTTTATACCCAACGCACCATCTGCCGCCTAAATCTTTTATATTTGGAGGAACCTAACATGAAAAAGACGAATTTGCTGAAAAAAACGTTAACTCTGGCCCTGTCTCTGGCGATGGCCCTGTCTCTGGCCGCCTGCGGCGGCGATGGTTCCGGCAGTGCCTCCGGCAGCGGCGGCCAGTCCGGCAGCGGCGCGATTGGCGTGATTGGCGGTGCGGACGGACCCACAGCGATTCTTACAACATCCCCCTATAAGATCGGGATCTGCAACTATGTGGATGACGCCTCGCTGAACCAAATCAACGAAAACATTCAGGCCCGGCTGATTGAAATCGGCGCAGAACGGGGTGTTTCGTTTGAAATCGACTATGAGAACTGCAACCGGGACCCTGCCCTGATGAACCAGATTATCTCCAACTTCCAAGCGGACAAGGTGGACCTGATGGTGGGCATTGCAACCCCGGTGGCCATGGCCATGCAGGCCGCCACTGAAGGCAGTAAGACCCCGGTGGTCTTCTCCGCCGTCTCTGACCCGGTGGGTGTGGAACTGGTGGATTCCCTGGAGGCTCCGGGGGCCAACATTACAGGCACTTCCGACTATCTGGACACGAACTCGGTCATGGACCTGATCTTTGCCGCCGATCCCGACGTCCAGAAAATCGGCTTCCTCTATGACGTAGGCCAGGACTCCTCTGCAACCCCCATCGCCCATGCCAAGGAGTATTTGGACGCGAAGGGGATTGCCTACGTGGAGCGCACCGGCACCAACGCCGCCGAGGTGATGCAGGCCGCCCAGGCTCTGGCCTCTGATGGGGTAGACGCAGTTTTTACCCCCACGGATAATACTGTGATGGAGTCCTACTTGGCAATCTATGAGATTTTTATTGACGCCGGAATTCCCCACTATACCGGGGCCGACTCTTTCGCGCTCAATGGCGCGTTTCTGGGGTATGGCGTCGATTACGCCAATTTGGGCCGGGAGACTGCGGATATGATCGCCGAAATCCTCCTTGATGGCAAGAACCCAGCCGCCATGGGCGTTAAGACCTTTGATAATGGCACCGCTACCATCAATACAGAGACCTGTGCCGCCCTGGGCCTGGATTATGCTGCCATTGAGGCGGCGTTCAGCCCGCTGTGTACCAAAGTCCAAAGCATCACCACCGCCGAGAGTTTCGACGACCTGAAGGGATAATTCCCCCATCCCGCCGCAGCGAAAAGCCTCCATTCAAAAGGGGGCCTGCGGGGACGAAAAAACGCCTGGAATAAAGGAGGAACGTTCCATGGATCTATCCGCCCTGCTGGCTGTGGGCCAGACTGCCCTGGAATTGGGGCTGATCTGTTCCCTAACCGTGTTGGCGCTGTTTTTAAGCTACTCCATGCTCAATGTCTGTGATCTGTCTACGGACGGCTGCTTTACCTTGGGAGCGGCGGTAGGGGCCATGGTGGCCGTCTCCGGCCACCCGCTGCTGTCCATCCCCGCCGCCATGCTGGCCGGAGTATGCTCCGGCTTTATCACGGCTCTGCTCCAGACTAAAATGGGGATTGACAGTCTGCTGGCCGGGATTATCGTCAATACCGGGCTGTACTCAGTGAATATTGCAGTTATGTCCGGTTCGTCTCTGGTTAATCTGAATAAGACCGATACGGTGTTCACCATGGCGAAAGACCTGCTGGCTGGAACGCCGCTGGAAAGCCAATATAGAACGGTGGTGGCCGCCCTTGCGGTGGCTTTGACCGTGGCCGTTCTGACCCTCTTCCTGAATACCCGCTTGGGTTTGGCGATTCGGGCCACCGGCAATAATCCGGATATGGTCCGCTCATCCTCCATCAATCCGGTGTTCACCACCATTGTGGGGCTGTGCGTGGCGAACGCCTTTACCGGGCTGTCCGGCTGTCTGATGGCCCAGGCTCAGAAGTCGGCGGAAATCAACATCGGAAGCGGTATGGTCACCATCGCGCTTGCCTCTCTGCTCATCGGAACCACCTTGATGGGCCGGGGCTCCATCTTTACGCGGGCGGTGGGGATGGTGCTGGGCGCGTTCCTGTTCCGGCTGGTGTATGCCGCCGCACTACGGATGAATATGCCTGCATTTATGCTCAAGCTGGTATCCTCGATCATCGTGGCGCTGGCCATCGCTCTGCCCTACCTGAAACAACAGTGGCCTATGATCCGCCGGCGGCTCTTCTACCGGTCTGCCTCCGCAGGGAAGGGAGGAAACTGAGATGCTGAAAATTTCCAATATCTCCAAGACCTTTAACCCTGGCACTGTGAACGAGAAAAAGGCAATTTCCGGGCTGTCCCTCCACCTGGAACCGGGAGATTTCGTTACCATCATCGGTTCCAATGGGGCGGGCAAATCCACTTTGTTTAACGCCATTGCAGGCAGTTTCTGGACGGACGGCGGCTCCATTGTGCTGGATGGAACGGACGTCACCTTTCAGCCTGAGTTTAAGCGGGCCAAGCGGATTGGCCGGCTGTTTCAGGACCCTATGCGGGGCAGCGCCCCCGGCATGACCATTGAGGAAAACCTTGCCATGGCCGCAGGCAGCGGCGGCTGGTTCTCCTTTACCGGCCAGCGGGACAAAAAACGGTTTCGGGACCGTCTGGCCCAGCTGAACATGGGGTTGGAAGACCGAATGAAACAGCCGGTGGGCCTGCTGTCCGGCGGGCAGAGGCAGGCGTTGACACTGCTGATGGCAACGATGAACCCACCCAAACTGCTTTTGCTGGACGAACACACCGCCGCTCTGGACCCTGGCACGGCGGAAAAGGTGCTGAGCATTACCCGGGAGGTGGTGGAAGCGCATAAAATCACGACGATGATGGTTACCCACAACATGAACCAGGCTCTGGAATTGGGCAGCCGTACACTGATGATGGACAGCGGCGCGGTTGTGCTGGACATCAAGGGCGCGGAACGCAAGGGCCTTACCGTGAACGATCTGCTGGAGAAGTTTAAGGCCGGCGCAGGTAAGGCGCTGGACAACGACCGGATTTTGCTGTCCTGAACAATGGGATCGCCGCAGAAGCGGCGGTCCTTTTCTGTTCCCTGGGGAAAAATTTTTCTGTCTGTGAGATTTTATGCCCTGGTCATGGATATTACTGTATGAAGGGCCTTTCAGACACAGATTCCAGGAGGTGAGCAGCTATGACGGACGAGGCATTTGCCCAGGCGGCCCGGGAGTGGAGCGATACCGTCTACCGGGTGGCGTACCACGCGCTGAACAGCCGGGAGGACGCCGAAGATGTGATGCAGACTGTGCTTTTAAAGCTGTACGAGTGCAAAAAGGAATTTGAGAGCGAAGAGCATTTGAAGCACTGGCTTCTGCGGGTGGCAGTGAACGAGAGCCGAAAGGTACGGCGGTCCTTCTGGCGGCGCGCCTGCGTGCCGCTGGAAGAGTGGCAGGAGACTGCCGCTCCAGAGGATGCCGCCCGAGCAGAGGTGCTTCGGCAGGTGATGGCTCTGGAGGCGAAATACCGGGTGGCCGTCTGCCTCTACTACTACGAAGGGCTGTCCGTGGCGGAAACGGCCGCTGTGATGCGGGCTAACCCGTCTACTGTGCAGACATGGCTGCTTCGGGCCAGAGCCAGACTGCGAAAGGAATTGGAAGAAAAGGAGGAATCTGTTCATGTTCGACCTGAAATTGTACCGTGATGCCTGCCAGGAGCTGAAAGCTCCCGCAGACAAAGTTGAGGAGGTTATTGCTATGACGAAGAATACCAATCAGAAGAAAATGCGCCCCCTGCGCACCGCTCTGGTGTGCGCCGCCGCTGTGGCGATGATGGTGGTCAGCGTTGCCGCCGCGAATCCGGAGGGAATGGAGGAACTCTGGCTTACCCTGCGGAACGCCGTTCAGGTGGACCGGTACCGGACGGATTTGGTTACGGACAGTGGAGAAAAGGTATCTGTAATTTCTGTTCCCCAGGCAAGACTGGAGAACCGGGATGGCCGGGCGATCCTGATGGTGAACGGCCAGGATGTTGCAGACATTACCGGCGACCTGGCCCGGGACCAGCACTATGTCTATGAAGATACGGCCGCAGGCAGCAAAATCAATGTGACCGTGGACGGGACAATCGACAACTGGAGTATGACTGCGGATGTGGGCAAGCTGGACGAGGACGGCACCTATAACTGGTTCGGCGGCGTGACCACCACCAGCGAGGACCAGGAGGATGCCCTGGTGCCTGGTAAGATTTTTGAAGCTGGTGCCTTTGGGGAAGTATATACAAGTGTGAGTATCCACGAAAATTCGGACCCGGATGCGGAAGTTAGCGTTGGTGTCTATGCAGTAACTGAAAACGACAGTACACAACCTTAAATCAAAACGGCGGACCGGGAAACCGGCCCGCTGTTTTCTATAGCCGTACGTGGCAGGGCAGTATTTCTCCTTGAATTTTTGAAGAGGCTGATTTATAATAGGAACACAGCAAAACCTTGAAATCTTTTCACGATAGAAGGAGATCGCTATGACAGCAAGTGAGAAAAAACAGCTGATGGCAATGGCCTGCAAGGTGCGTATGGGCGTGATTGAGGGCACCCATGGGGCGAAAGCCGGGCACCCCGGCGGAAGCCTGTCCGCCGCCGATCTGTTTACCTATCTCTATTTTAAAGAGCTGAATGTAGACCCCCAAAATCCCAAGTGGGAGGACCGGGACCGGTTTGTTCTCTCCAAGGGCCATACCGCACCGGGACTGTATGCGGCCTTGGCTCATCGGGGCTTCTTCCCTGTGGAGGACCTGCCTACTCTGCGGCATATCGACAGCTACCTTCAGGGTCACCCCAACATGAACACCGTCCCTGGTGTGGATATGTCCACCGGTTCGCTGGGGCAGGGGGTATCCGCTGCCGCCGGTATGGCGCTGGCTGCGCAGAAGATGGGCAAGTCCTGCCGGGTGTACGCCCTGTTAGGCGACGGCGAAATTCAGGAGGGCCAGGTGTGGGAAGCGATGATGTTTGCCGCCCACTACAAGCTGGACAATTTCTGTGCCATTGTGGATAACAACGGTCTGCAAATTGACGGCCCTGTGGACCAGGTGATGAGTCCCTACCCCATTCCGGAGAAGCTGAGAGCCTTCGGCTTTGAAGTAATGGAGATTGACGGCCATGACTTCGACCAGATTGAGGCCGCCTTTGCAAAAGCGAAGGAGGCGAAGGGGACACCGTTCGCAATTGTGATGAAGACCACCAAGGGCAAGGGCGTCAGCTATATGGAGGGTCAGGCGGGCTGGCATGGAAAGGCCCCCAACGATGAGGAATACGAAATCGCCATGAACGAGCTGAACGCTCAGCTGGCAGAAGTGGAGGCGATGTAAGATGGCGGAAGTGAAAAAGATTGCAACCCGTGACAGCTACGGCAACGCTTTGAAGGAGCTGGGCGAACTCCATGAGGACCTGATCGTCTTTGATGCAGACCTAGCTGGGGCCACCAAGACGGGTACTTTTAAAAAGGCGTTCCCAGAGCGCCACTTTAACTGCGGCATTGCCGAGGGCAACATGGTGGCTGTGGCGGCCGGAGCCGCCGCCATGGGGCTGGTGCCCTTTGCCTCCAGCTTTGCCATGTTTGCCGCCGGACGGGCTTTTGAACAGGTGCGCAACTCCATCGGCTATCCTCACCTCAACGTGAAGATCGGTGCGACCCATGGCGGCATCTCGGTGGGCGAGGACGGCGCCTCCCACCAGTGCTGTGAGGACTTCGCCTTGATGCGTTCCATCCCCGGCATGGTGGTCATGTCCCCAGCCGACGACGTGGAGGCGAAAGCCGCTGTCAGAGCCGCTTACGAATATAAGGGGCCCGTCTACCTCCGCTTTGGCCGTCTGGCCGTGCCTGTGTTCCACGATGAGGCCGATTTCAAGTTCGAAATTGGCAAGGGTGAGGTCCTTCAGGAGGGCTCTGATGTAGCCATTATCGCCAACGGTCTTCTGGTCAACGAGGCCATTGAGGCTGGCAAGACCCTGAAGGCGGCGGGAATTTCCGCCCGCGTGATAAACCTGTGTACCATCAAACCTCTGGACGAAGAACTGATTCTCAAGGCCGCTCAGGAGTGTGGAAAGGTGATTACCTGTGAGGAGCACTCCATTATCGGCGGGCTGGGCGAGGCAGTGTGCGCTCTGCTCAGCGAGAAATGCCCCACTCCTGTGCGCCGGATTGGTATCAACGACGAGTTTGGACACTCAGGCCCTGCTGCCGCTCTGCTCAAGCAGTTTGGGCTGACCGCGGAGCATATTACCGAGGTGGCCAAGGATTTTTGTGGAGAATAAGCGTAAAAACAGCCTGTGCAGTTGCACAGGCTGTTCTTTATGTCCGCAGCAGCAAAGGCTGAAGCTGACGGCCCTCCAGCGCCGCCTGGGCGGCTTGGGCAACCCGGGAAAAGTCGGCCACAAGAGAGGTGGGCTTTTTTTCAAAGTCGTCCTGCCCGAAGGGAACAAAGTAGATGTATTTTCGCGGCAGAAGCGCACCAATGCTGGCGGCAGAGGCGGCAAGACCATCGTTGGTAGAAGGGGCGATCAGAACCGGGCGTTCGTTGCGTAGATGGGCTTTCGCCGCCATGGTAACGCTGGTGTCCGTGATACCTGCGGCCAGTTTGCCTAAGGTGTTGCCAGTGCAGGGGGCGATAATCAGCAGATCCAGCAGTTTTTGAGGTCCGATGGGCTCCGCGGCCTTGACCGTGGCGATGACGCGATGGTCGCAAATGCGTTCCATTTCCCGCATTAAGTCATGGGCCCTGCCAAAACGGGTGTCGGTGTCTGCGGTTACCTCGGAAACAATTGGCACCACCCGGGCAAACTGGGCTTTTACCTGCTCCAGGGCCTCCATGGCCTTCGCGTGTGTACAGAAGGAGCCGCATACAGCGAATCCTACAGTTTTGTCGAACAAAGAAAGCATTCCTTTCTGATATGAAGTGGAGGAAAACCGAGCCTTTCCGAAGTTTTTCTTCGGAAAAGACAAATATCTTAAAGTCCGGCTTCCCGCAGCATGTTGTAGATGGTGCTTTTGATCGCCGCGCCGGCGGTAACCGGAGCCACCTTGCCGGGGAGAGACAGCGCCCAAATGACCGTAAGGCCCAACTCGCCAGCCCTGCCTAAGTCTACGCCCCCCGGCTTGGAGGCCAGGTCCAGGATAAGACAACTGGGGTTCACGTCTTCCAGTTCCTCTTGGCCCAGCACACGAGCGGGAACAGTATTGATGATGAGGTCATAGCCGCACAGCCAGTCTTTTAACTGATCCAAATGTTCTCCGCCAAAGCCCATGGCCTGGGCCCAGGCTAGCTGGTCATATTTTCGGGCGGCTATGCTCACTTTGGCGCCCAGAGCCAGGAAACGTTGGGCGGTGAGACGGCCCACCCGGCCAAATCCGATGATAAGCACTTTGGCTCCATGAATGGTGATGGGCATATGTTCCATAGCCAGCTGGACAGCCCCTTCGGCGGTTGGGACCGCATTGGCGACGGCCAGCTCTTCCCGGGCGAAGTAGTCGTGGATGATGAGCCCCCGTTCCTGGGCCAGCCGGTCTGTCTCTGGGTCTACCCGTCCGCCGCAGAGAAATTGGTGTGGGGAGAGTTGATCCAGAATGGGGGCAAGGGGGTAATCAGAAGAGGCAAGAGGGGTATTGAGAAGTCCGTCTCCAGCAGAGACCGTAAGGGGAAGGATGACACAGTCGGCCCGGTCGGCCCGGCTGAGAACGGCTTCGGCGGTGAGACCGGGAACCGGTTCTTGGGGCTGGCCCAGGGCGTAGGTGTGGACGGTGTGGCCGTCTTCTGCGAGCAGTTGAGCCAGCTTGGCCTGCCGCAAGTCGCCGCCCACCACCCAGATGTTCAGTTCGTGTTTCATAGGCAATACCTCCAGAACCGCCCATACGAAGCGGGCGGTGGGTTTAACCCATTGTATGGAGAAGCCTGGGCAAAGGTGCAGTCCGGCATGTTGGGCCAGAGTGAAAAACGCCTCAATGGATTTGCCGGCCTAAGATCAACCGGGCAGATAGAGGGGGGCTCAGTGTGCTGCTGTTCTTGAAAAGTGGAGATCATTGTGGTAATATAAAGATACATTGCGGATTGGAGGAATATGGATGGAACCCAGACCACAATGGCTGAAATGGGCCATGGAACTGCAAGCGATTGCGCAGGCCGGGCTGGAATACGGCCACGACAAATTTGATTTGGAACGCTATGAGCGTA
This sequence comes from Lawsonibacter sp., assembly GCA_022796195.1. GTDB lineage: Bacteria > Bacillota > Clostridia > Oscillospirales > Oscillospiraceae > Lawsonibacter. Next base: position 10,104 of record JAAWIE010000011.1, read on the forward strand.
TTCGAGATATTTCCGCCGAAATAGTGGCCCAGCAGGCGGAACTGCCTTTCGGGAAGGTGAAGGGGCTGTTCTGTAACGAGAGCGGCTACCAGACCCCGAAGCTGGAGACACGGGCCGCAATTTTTCAGGCAGATAAAATTCTGTTGGTTCAGGAGAGCGACCTGCGCTGGGCTCTGCCCGGAGGCTGGGCGGATGTTGATATCTCCGTGGGGGAAAACACTATAAAAGAGGTGCGGGAGGAAGCGGGGCTGGAAGTGGTTCCAGAACTGGTCATTGCACTCCAAGACCAGCACCGGCGCAACCGGCCGATGAATGCTTACGGCGTGTGCAAAGTTTTTGTGCTGTGCCGCCTTCTAGGCGGACAGTTCCATCCCAACTTGGAGACGCTGGACAGTAAATATTTTTCCTTGGATGAACTGCCGGAGCTGTCCACTGGAAAAACGACAGCGGAACAGATTCAGATGTGTTTTGACGCTTATCACGCCCAACACTGGATCACACTGCTTGATTAAAGGCTGTTTGGAAACAGATGGCGCCGCCTAAATTTTTAAAATAGTATGGAACGTTAGTTTGACAGCCTGGATTTTTTGTGCTATAATATACTCGCAGCAAATATTTCCAAGAATCGGGCTCCCGCCTGCCCGCTGAAAGGAGCCGTTACTATGGCTAAGTTAACGAAAAAACAACAGGAAATCTATGATTTTATCCTTTCTTTTATCAGTGAGCACGGTTATCCCCCTTCTGTGCGGGAAATTTGTGCCGCAGTTGGCCTGAAATCTCCTTCCACAGTCCACTTTCATATGAAGGGCTTGGAGGAAGCTGGCGCCATTGTCAAGGCGGAGGGGAAAACACGGGCGATTTCTCTGCCCGGCGTCTTGCTGGGGCCAATGTCCGAAGAGAAGTTCCTCCGCGCCAACCAAGTGCCAATTGTAGGAAATGTGGCTGCTGGAGCACCCATTCTGGCTCAGGAGTATATTGAGGACTACCTTCCATTTGATACACAAGGGATGTCCGGGGAGCACTTTGCCCTGAAAGTCCGGGGGGAATCCATGTTGAATGCTGGCATTCTCCCCGATGATCTGGTGGTGGTCCACCGCCAGCAGGAGGCATATAACGGCGAAATTGTGGTGGCCCTGTTTGAGGATGAGGCCACAGTGAAAACCTACCAGCGCCGGGACGGCCAGGTTTGGCTGCTTCCGGAAAACCCGGAGTACCAGCCCATCGACGGAACTTATGCGGAAATTATCGGCAGAGTGGTTGCCGTAGTGCGGCGGTACTGAGGCTTGCTTGCAGTCTGTCAACAGGCCAAACAGCGGGCTTTTGCCGTCATGTTTCTCCCGAACGCTGGGGAGACGGGGGCAGAGAAGCTCTCGGCGCAAGCCTGGAAATTGTGTGAACCTCCATAGTAGTGCCTCCGTCTCACACTACTTATGGGGGTTTATGCAATTTCCGGGAGGGCCGTAGAAAGAAAGCGGCTGACGCTGCAGCTTTGGGGCTTCGGCCTTTTTCACGGTGTTTTGCCTTCTTTCACCATGCTTTAAGACATCTAACAGCCCTACACTTGACTTTTCCTATCCCTTTCTGGTAATATGAAACTGTTAAACTGGGATGATATACCCGGAGGAAGATGCGAGGTATCATTTATGGCGTCAAAAAAGAATTACGGCAACGAGTCGATTTCAGCCCTGAAAGGAGCGGACCGGGTGCGTAAGCGTCCGGGAGTTATTTTCGGTTCCGATGCACTGGAGGGCTGTGAACATGCCGTTTTCGAGATCATGTCCAATGCCATCGACGAGGCCAGAGAAGGCCATGGCGAGTTGATTACCGTCACCCGCTTTGAGGATGGCTCCATCCAGGTGGAGGACCAGGGCCGGGGCTGTCCGGTGGACTGGAACGAAAAGGAACAGAAATTCAATTGGGAACTGGTTTTCTGTGAGCTGTATGCCGGCGGCAAGTACGGCGGCGGCGACGGGGAGAACTATGAATACTCCTTGGGCCTGAACGGCCTGGGCTCCTGCGCCACCCAGTATGCCAGCGAATACATGGATGTGACGGTATGGCGGGAGGGGAAAAAGTACACCCTTCATTTTGAGAAGGGGGAAAACATCGGCGGCTTGCAGTCTGAGCCCACCGACCGGGGCAAAAAGACGGGCACTACCATCCGCTGGAAGCCGGACCTCGAGGTATTTACGGACATTAACATCCCGGTGGACTACTTTCTGGATGTGATGAAGCGGCAGGCGGTGGTGAATGCTGGGGTGACCTTCCGCTTTAAAAACCAAACAGGGGGCAAGTACGAGACCACCGACTTTAAATACGAAAACGGCATCATTGACTATGTGGCGGAGCTGGCCGGAGAGGATTCCCTTACCGCCCCCGTGTTTTGGCAGACGGAGCGCAGAGGCCGGGACCGAGCGGACAAGCCTGAGTACAAAATGAAGCTGTCGGTATCCTTCTGCTTCTCCAACAAGGTGCAGATGGTGGAATATTACCATAACTCCTCCTGGCTGGAACATGGCGGTTCTCCAGAAAAAGCGGTGCGTTACGCTTTTGTTTCCGCCATTGACGGATACCTAAAACAACAAAATAAATATACCAAAAATGAGAGCAAAATTACCTTCCCCGACATCCAAGACGCCTTGGTGCTGGTGAGCAACAACTTTTCTACCCAGACCTCCTATGAGAACCAGACCAAGAAAGCCATCAATAACAAGGGAATTCAAGAGGGGATGAATGAATTCCTTCGGGCACAGATGGAGGTCTATTTCATTGAGAACCCCGCCGACGCACAGAAAATCGCCGAACAGGTTTTAATTAACAAACGGGCGCGGGAAAACGCGGAAAAAACCCGCTTGAACATCAAGAAGAACCTCACCGGTTCTATGGATATTGCGAACCGGGTTCAGAAATTTGTTCCCTGCCGCACCCGGGATGTAAGCCGCAGCGAACTGTATATCGTGGAGGGCGATTCGGCTTTGGGCAGTGTAAAGCAGGCCCGAGACGGGGAATTTCAGGCTATAATGCCCATCCGGGGCAAAATTCTCAACTGCCTCAAGGCCGATTACGGAAAGATTTTCAAGAGCGAAATTATCACCGACCTGTTAAAGGTGCTGGGGTGCGGTGTGGAGGTCCGGGACAAGCGGGTGAAGGACATGGCCGCCTTTGATCTGAACGCCCTGCGGTGGAACAAGGTTGTCATCTGTACCGACGCCGATGTGGACGGCTTCCAGATTCGTACTCTGGTGCTCACTATGCTTTACCGCCTTACTCCCACGCTGATTCAGGAGGGGTATGTCTACATCGCCGAATCCCCTTTGTATGAGATTACCTGCAAAGAAAAGACTTGGTTTGCTTATTCCAATAAGGAGAAAGACGATATTGTCGCCACCTTGCAGGGCAAAAAGTACGACGTCCAGCGGTCGAAGGGTCTGGGCGAGAATGAGCCGGAGATGATGTGGCTGACCACTATGTCTCCGGATACCCGGCGGCTGATCAAGGTTATGCCCGAGGATATCACCCGCACGGCTCAGATGTTCGACCTTCTGCTGGGGGATGACTTGGCGGGGCGCAAAAATCACATCGCCGGTCACGGGCACGAGTTCCTGGAACTGGCGGATATTTCGTAAGGAGGATTGCCATGAACCTGTTTGACATTTTAGGCCCTGTAATGGTGGGGCCGTCCAGTTCCCACACGGCGGGGGCGGTGCGTATCGGCCGGATGGCCCGGGCCCTGCTGGGACAGGAACCTGTTAAGGCGGAGCTGCTGCTTCACGGGTCTTTCGCTTCCACGGGGGAGGGCCATGGCACCCATCAGGCGCTTATTGCCGGACTGTTGGGCCTCACCCCCGACGACAGCCGGGTTCCCAACAGCTTTGCCCTGGCGAAGGAGCGGGGGTTGGAGTTTCACTTTGGCGCCTGTGACCTGAGGGATGTTCACCCCAACAGCGTGCTCATTACGCTGGAGGGGGACCAAGGAGGAAAGCTGGAGGTAGGGGGTTCCTCTCCCGGCGGGGGGCGTATCCGGGTATTCCGGGTGGATGGTCTGGATACCTCCTTCTCCGGTGAACTGCCTACCCTTGTGGTTCACAACTCGGACAAGCCCGGCTGTGTCAGTCAGGTCACTGGGGCGCTGGCTGCCCAGGGTCTGAACGTGGCCACCCTTCAGCTCAACCGGGGCGGGAGGGGCGGCAGCGCCGTGATGGTCATTGAATGCGACCAGGCCATCAGCGAGGCCACTGCCCAGTGGCTGAGAAGCCTGCCCGGAATCCTGCGGGTCAACTGTTACACCCCAAATGAGGAGGCGGCACAATGATTGACTTTACTTCCATCCACCAGATGCTGGAGGACAGCCGGCAGGCTGGACTGCCTCTGTGGAAAAATATACAGATCTCCGACTGCCACCATCAGGATATTACCTCGGAGGCGTCCTGGGCCAAGATGACCGCTATGCTGGAGGCCATGACCCAGGCGGACGAGAGCTATCAGGAGAGCGACCGCTCCCACAGCGGGTTGGTGGGGGGCGACGGCGGCAAAATGGCCGTTTACGGCCAGGGGGAACAGACTCTGTGCGGCCCCCTGCTCACGGATGTGATCGCCGGGGCCCTGCGCATGGGGGAGTGCAATGCCTGCATGAAACGTATTGTTGCCGCCCCCACCGCAGGGGCCTGCGGCGTTTTGCCCGCGGTGCTGCTGCCTTGCCGGAAGCATTTCGGAATTCCGGATGAGGCGCTGGTGGAGGCGCTCTATGTGGCCTCCGGTTTTGGTATGATTATCGCCGCCCGGGCTTCCATCTCCGGGGCGGAGGGGGGCTGTCAGGCTGAGATTGGCTCCGCCGCCGCTATGGCCGCCCCCGCGCTGGTCCATCTCCAGGGCGGAACCCCGGAACAGATGGCGGACGCCTGTGCTATGGCGGTGAAAAACCTGTTGGGGCTGGTCTGCGACCCGGTGGGCGGGCTGGTGGAGGTCCCTTGTGTCAAACGCAACGTGATTGGCGCGATGGACGCTTTCTCTGCCGCACAGATGGCGCTGGCAGGGATTCAGAGCCGTATCCCGCCAGACCAGGTGCTGGATGCTATGGCTGAGGTGGGGCGTTCTCTTCCCCATACCCTCCGGGAGACCGGCAAGGGCGGTCTTGCCGCTACCCCGCGGGGGATGGAGTTTGCACCCAAGGAATTATAATTGCTGCGGGGACGGCAGTAGGCCGTCCCCGCGCATGATTCACCGATTTTGAATGGACAAGGACGGAACCCTATGGCTAAAAAAAAGACCTCAAATGAAAAGAAATCCCGAAAAATTGACCCAAATGTAATGGGCTTGCGGGCGGAAGTGCTGGAACAGCCCATCACCCAGACGCTGGAGATCAATTACATGCCCTATGCCATGTCGGTCATTGTGTCCCGGGCCATCCCAGAGATTGACGGCTTTAAGCCTTCCCATCGCAAGCTGCTGTACACCATGTACCAGATGAAGCTGCTGGGGGGAGCGCGGACCAAGTCGGCTAACATTGTGGGGCAGACCATGAAGCTGAATCCTCACGGTGATGCAGCGATTTACGACACATTAGTCCGTCTCAGCCGGGGCTATGGGGCGCTTTTGCATCCTCTGGTGGACTCCAAGGGGAACTTCGGTAAGGTCTACTCCCGGGATATGGCCTGGGCCGCCAGCCGGTATACTGAGGCCCGTCTAGACGCGATCTGCGCGGAGTTGTTCCGGGATATCGACCAGGATACTGTGGACTTTGTGGACAACTATGATGGTAAGATGAAGGAGCCTACTCTTCTGCCCACCACCTTCCCCAATGTACTGGTCGCGGCCAACAAAGGCATCGCCGTGGGTATGGCCAGCGATCTGTGCGGTTTTAACCTGGGGGAGGTGTGCGACACTACCATCGCCCTTTTGAAAGACCCAGAACATGAGATCATGACCACCCTCAAAGCCCCCGACTTGCCCACCGGCGGCGAATTGCTCTATGATGAGGCTGCTTTGTCGGACATCTACCGTACAGGCCGGGGCTCCTTCAAAGTACGGGCCCGGTGGCGTTATGTGAAGGAAGAAAACCTCATTGAAGTCTTTGAGATTCCCTATTCCACCACTTCTGAGGCGATTATTGACAAGGTAACCGAACTGCTGAAAGCTGGAAAACTGAAAGAAGTCGCCGACATGCGGGATGAGACCGACCTGTCTGGCCTGAAGCTGACCATTGACCTGAAGCGGGGCACCGACCCGGAAAAGCTGATGGCTAAGCTGTTCCGGTTTACCCCTTTGATGGACAGCCAGTCCTGCAACTTTAATATCCTGATTGCCGGAATGCCTCGGGTGATGGGGGTACGGGAGATTTTGGAGGAGTGGACCGCCTGGCGGATGAATTCGGTACGCAGGCGGGTATACTTCTCTATGAACAAAAAGAAGGAGAAGCTGCACCTGTTGAAGGGCCTGCGGCGGATCCTTCTGGATATCGACCGGGCCATTCAAATCATCCGGGATACCGAGGAGGACGCAGAGGTCGTCCCCAACTTGATGATTGGATTCGGCATCGACCAGATTCAGGCGGAGTATGTGGCGGATATCCGCCTGCGCAACATCAACAAGGAGTACATTCTCAAGCGCACCCAGGAGGTGGACGCGCTGGAGGATGAGATCGCCGACCTGGAGGATGTGGTCAATTCCCCCAAGCGCATCCGTAAGATGATCGTGGATGAGCTGAACGAGGTGAAAAAGAAGTACGCGGTCCCCCGGCGGACCCAAATTGTCTACGACCATATGGATGAGCCGGTTATGACCGTGGAGGACGAGACCCCTGATTACCCCGTCCACCTGTTCTTCTCCCAAGAGGGCTATCTGAAAAAGATTACCCCCCAGTCTCTGCGCATGGCCAGTGATCAGAAATACAAGGAGGGAGACGGCCCCTACCTCCGGTGGGAGGCCAGCAACCGAGACGAACTGTTGGTGTTCACGGACAAACAGCAGTGCTACAAGACCCGCCTCGCCGACTTCGACGACACCAAGGCCAGCGCACTGGGGGACTATCTGCCCACTAAGCTGGGGATGGACCCGGAAGAGAAGGCTCTGTGGGCCTGTATCCCAGGGGATTACGCCGGACATCTGCTGTTTTTCTTTGAGAATGGCAAGGCGGCCCGGGTGGAGCTGTCTGCCTACCAGACCCAAACCCGGCGTAAAAAGCTTACTGGAGCATATTCGAACAAATCCCCGCTGGTTACTGCGTTCCTTCTGGGCGAGGACTTTGAGGCGGCGGTAATTTCCAGCGAAAACCGCTGTGTGGTGTTCCATACTGCCAGCCTGAATCCGAAAGCGACACGGAATACCCAGGGGGTAAATGTGATGACGCTCAAGCCTAAGTATAAGGTGGAACAGGTTCTGCCCCTGGAAGGGACTCACATCCAAAACGCGGCCCGCTACCGGGCCCGTTCCCTGCCCGTCGCCGGGGCTCTGCTCAAAGAGGAGGACCGGGGCGAAGAACAGATGACGCTGCTGTAAAAAACAAACGAACCCATATACCGAATCGGGCGGCCGAGGACCGCCTAAATAGGAGGATTCTATGGCGAAACACACCCCCGCCCGCCTGGCGCAGGACTATTTCTGGATTACCCTGGGGTCAGTGATCTATTCCATCTGCTTTGACTGGTTCTATGTTCCCAATCAGATTGGCTTTGGGGGACTGACCGCTTTGGGCATGATTTTAAATCATATTTCCCCGGCGGTTCCCATCGGTGTGGTGGTGTTGGTGCTTAATATCCCCATTTTTATTCTGGGATGGAAGTTTTTGGGGGGACACACGCTGGTGTCCTCCCTCTTTGCCATGGTGGCTACCTCAGTGCTGGTGGACTTAGTTGCCGCTGTGCATACCTTTCAGCCGATGGACCCCATGCTGGCCGCCGTGTTCGGCGGGGTGTCGCTGGGCGCCTCCTTGGGGATGATCTTTTCCAAGGGGGCCACGACGGGGGGCACCGATCTGATTGCACGGCTGTTGAAACTGCCCCTTGCGTGGCTTCCCATGGGCAAACTGCTTCTTGTGGTGGATTTGTCCATGCTGTTGGCGGTGTCAATTGCGTTCCGCAGTATGGAGAGCGCCATGTATGGTATCATCGCCCTGTATATCTCCACCATCGTTATGGACGGGGTGCTTTATGGTCTGGACCGGTCTAAGGTAGCCTATATCGTTACGTCGAATCCCCGTCCTATGGCGGCGGAGATTGACAAACAGCTGGACCGGGGGGTCACCTTCCTCCACGGTGAGGGGAGCTTTACCGGGCAGGACAAGCTGGTGCTGATGTGTGCCTTTAAACAGCGGCAGATTGTTCCGTTAAAGGCCCTGGTTCACGAGATGGACCCGGAGGCGTTCATTGTTGTCTGCGATGCCCATGAGGTGCTGGGGCAGGGGTTCCGGCGGTATCAAAAGAATGAGCTATAAATTTTCTTCATCCGGCATTTATAATGCCGCCTTCCTTCAAGGAGGAAGGCAGATCATCAATAAGGAGTGTTTACCATGACAGACTGGACTAAATTGACCCAAAATCTGGAACAGCGCGGCTTTACCGTCCACCGGTTCGCCACCAAGGAGGAGGCAGCAGATTACCTGGATCGGGAAATTGATGGGGTGAGCGTGGCCTTTGGCGGTTCTATGACTGTGCAGGAGATGGGGCTGTACCCCCGTCTGGAGCGGCACAACGACGTGCTGTGGCACTGGAATAAAGACGCCTTGGAGAAAGCTGCTGCCACCGACGTATACATCTGCTCCGTCAACGGTTTGGCGGAGACCGGCGAGATCATCAACATTGACGGGGTGGGCAATCGGGTGGCCTCCACGATTTATGGACATAAGCGGGTCTGCTTTGTGGTGGGCCGGAATAAGATTGCTCCCGACTATGATCAGGCACTGTGGCGTGCCCAGAACATTGCCGCCCCTAAGAACTGCCAGCGGCTGGGACTCAAGACCCCCTGCGCTGTCAAGGCCGACAAATGCTACAATTGCAGCAGTCCGGAGCGCAGCTGCCGTGTCCTGGTGGTGCTGTGGGAGAAACCCCGAGATGTGGAAACTATGGAGGTTATCCTCATCGATGAGGAACTGGGATATTAAATGCCTCCAATACGCCGGATATTGTGGACGGCCTGTGGGCTTCTACAGAAAGGGGGATTCCCGTGAGGAAAGTACGGTTGGTTCTGCTGATGGCCTCGATTTTGCTGTTGTCTGGTTGTTCCGCGTTGCTGGAGCGGGAATACAGCCAGGTTACACCCCACAACGCGGTCCCAGCCACTGAGGGGGACCCCTCCATCCTCCGGGCGGACAGCTATCAGGAGCTGGTGAATGCCCTGATCTATTTTGTCAGCGGCGGCGTAGAGGAGGGAACCGTCCGGCTGTACACAGGTACGGAGGATGTGGAGCCATTTTTGGCTGGGGCCTGCCTGGAGGTGGTGCAGGAGGACCCGTTGGGGGCTTACTGTGTGGAGTTCATCAAATACACGGTGGACCCGGTAGTTACCTACTCCGAGGCTCGTGTGAACATCACCTACCGCCGGACCCGGGAACAGGTGGCTTCCATCGTTCAGGCTACCGGAGCCACCGCCATTCGGGGAGAACTGGAAACTGCGCTGGCCTCCTTTGCTCCGGAACGCGTGCTGCGCATCAGCTACTTCGAGCAGGACGAGGGATTTATTCAGAATCTGGCTCGTCAGGCGTACTACGATGCTCCGGCCTGCGCCTTGGGAATGCCGGAGGTCTCAGTATTCATCTATCCCAACAGCGGACGGCAGCGGATTGTGGAAATTCTGCTGGACTACTCCCAGGAGCCTCAGGAGCTGGAGAAGCGGCAGGCGGAACTGATGCAGACGCTGGAGGAGCTGGCCTGGGACTTGACCGGGCAGCCGGACCTGCCGTCTTCAACCGCCAAGGCTTTGCTGGAACTGGGGGAGTACGATCCCCAGGGGGAAGCCTGCGTGGACAGCCTGTTTACACAGGAGTGCGCAAACAGCGAAGGACTGGCCCTGACTTACGCGGCCCTGTGTCAACAACTGAATCTGCCCTGTCATGTGGCGCAGGGAACCTTGGAGGATACCACCTGTTTCTGGAATGTGGTCCAGACAGAAGCGGGGTGGCGGCATATCGACCTGTCTGCCATGGATGGCAGGGAAATCCCACTGTATACCGACTTGGAGTTCTGGGAACTGGGGTATAGTTGGGACGAAACCACGTTGCCGTCCTGTACGGAATAAGAATCAGTATGGTGGTAAAAATTGCTTTGCCAGGTGAGTGATTCCCTGGCCATCTGGTATGCCCCGGCTGTGGATACCGTTCTAAAGTGTGAGTGTTCCTCTGCCAAATTCTTACTCTTTTGTTACAGCCCTTGCCAAGTCAGTAAATATTGGGTATAATAGAGGCACCGTGTACTAGGGCTTGTTGAAAACGTCAATATGCCCAAATAGTGGGCCTTTTTGCCGTGTGTTTTGCAGTTTTTTAAAAAATAGTTCCGCTTTTATAGAGAACTGCTAAATTCATATTTCAGTACGGCACGGAGTCCTTCGATTTGGGCGTATTTCTATAAACGGCGCTTAGACACAGTGTATCCAGAAAGGAGCTCCTCAGTTATGAGCATGAAACTGTATAAACGTTGGACGGCCGCAGCTCTGGTCTGTGTCATGAGCGCGACTGTCTCGATTACCTCTGGCTTGGCCCTGCCCGCCACAGAATCCTTTGCTGAGTTCCGCATTGACGCTGCCGGTAATGACATTCAGGACCGGACGATCACCGTGGATCTGTACCGCCTGGACAAAAAAGGACGTTTTCAGGTGGATGATACCATTGAATACACCTGCAAGCTGAATCGTGCCACCAGAGACGCCAGCTTTTTTATCCAGCCCCAGGAGGACGGGGTGTGGGTGAGCGTGGATTACCTCACAGATCTGAACGGCGACGGTACCTATGAGCTTTTGGACGGCGGGGACAGCCCGGTCTGGGATGTTATGGATCTTCAGGGCGGCTTGACCCAGTCAAAGGGCGAGGCTGCCGCATTGACCAGTGGCGAGACCTACATTTTGTCCCCTGAAACGTTGGTCCTGCGCAGTAAAGAGGCTGTGCAGAATCGTACCCCAGAGGGGGCCTTCTCCCTGGATGTGGGGAGCGGAACCGTTGCCAAACAGGATTTTCCTCTGTGCATGATTAAGCTGCACCGTACCGACCCCGGCGATGGACAGGACTATGTACAGACCTACTATTTGGAAATTTATGACCGTGTTTTGATTCCCACCGATGTCTCCCCCAGCCAGTGGTACTATGAACCGGTTAAGTTTGTTCTGAACAAGGGCTATTTTACCGGAACGAAAAACGGGCTTTTTGAGCCGGAAGGCCAGCTCACCCGGGCGCAGCTGGCTCAGGTGCTCTGGACGATGAGCGGCTGTCAGAATGCGAAAATGTCTCAGTTCTCGGATGTAGCCGTGGGAAGCTGGTATTACAGCGCCGTCTCCTGGTGCCAGCAGGAGGGGTTGATTGCCGGCTACAGCTCTAATATCTTTGCCCCGAATGATACCCTGTCCAGAGAACAGATGGTCAGTATCCTCTACCGATATGCGAAGTATGCCGGCGGGTCTCTGCGGGTCAGCGACGATCTGTCCCAGTTTGACGATGTGGAGGATGTCTCTCGCTGGGCTGTGGAGAGCATGAGATGGGCTGTGACCAATGGTGTGCTGTCCAACACGGAGAGCAGTTTGCTCCCCAGTAAAAATGTAACCCGGGCGGAGATGGCAGCGGCACTGTACGCTTTTGAAGTTAGCTCCAACAGGAAATAAACGCATAGATTGAACACCGGCCGGTGGCATTTTTGTCACTGGCCGGTGTTTTTCTGTTCGCTCTGGTTTAAGGGCTGGAATATTTGTCCAGACTATCCATACAATGTAGTATCAACGGCAGTCTCTTGAAAGGAGCGACGACAATGGCACAATCTACACGAAAGTTTGCTCTCCGCCGGGATATCTCCGGTCAGGACGAGGAACGCCGGGAGCTGATGCGCTCCCTTTCCCATACCCGGACCCTAATCAACCAGGCATACGGCGGCTTTAACTCCGCCAGTGACAGCGATTTGATTGAATCCTATGTATTCGAGATCAATTCGCTCCAAGCCCGTTACAACTATCTGCTGCGCCGGGTGAAGGAACTGGAGGGGGCTTCATGAGCCCTATGCCCGGATATACCGCCTGGTGCATGGCTGGTCTGCTGCTGTGCGCGGCTCTGCTTCTGCTCCGCCGTCCGGCGGCGCGCCTGCTTCGGTTGATCGTGCGTTCCTCGGTGGGGCTGGCAGTGCTGGCGGCCTTTTCCCAGGTGAGCCACCTGGTAGGCGTCAACCTAGGGGTCAATCTGGTTAACGCACTGGTGCTGGGGGTGCTGGGTGTCCCCGGGTTTGGTCTTCTGCTTCTGCTCCAATGGGCACTGAGGTGATAAATTTGGCAAAGAGGCTTGTATTCTCGCTGTATACTGTGGTATAATACCATATTATGGGTGATGCTATAGATATAACAGGAGGTATGGTGCTATGAAATGTCCTTACTGCGCCTTTCTGGAGAGCAAGGTGGTGGATTCCCGGCCTGCGGACGAGGGGGCCAGCATCCGCCGCCGGCGGGAGTGTTTGTCCTGCCATAAGCGTTTTACTACTTACGAGACCATGGAGAGCCTGCCCCTGATCGTCATTAAGAAAGATGGAAGCCGCCAGAGTTTCGACCGCAACAAGGTGATGAGCGGCTTAATTCGGGCTTGCGAGAAGCGGCCTGTTGCCTATCAGGCGCTGGAAGGAATGGTGTCAGAAATTGAGCAGGTTCTGCAGAACCAGATGGAACGGGAGATTCGCTCCGCAGAGATTGGCGAGCTGGTGATGGAGCGGCTCAAGCGGTTGGACGAGGTGGCCTATGTCCGGTTCGCTTCGGTCTACCGCCAGTTTAAGGATATCAATACCTTCATGACAGAGCTGAACAAGCTCTTGGAGGACAAATAAAGCAGGGGCGTCCCATAGTCGGGGCGCCCCTGTTTTTATTGGTACAGCTTTGCCAAAATATCTTTTAGGACGAGAAAGGCGTCCAAATCACAGTAGCCATGCTCCTGTTTTAAGCGGTCCAACAGTTCCCGAAGCGGGGCCGTGTAAGCATCTGTCTGGACCTGTTGGGGGTACTCGCTGAGAACCGGATACTTTTTGGCCCACATTTTGGTCCAGTCAATTTTCTTCTGGGTCTCGTCGCTGGTCCGTTCGATGACCGCTTCGATTTCCTTTACATCCACATCGAAATCAATTAGTTCATCCAGCGACAGGCGGTACAATACAGCCAGCCGTTTAGACTGCCGGATATCGGCTAACGTCTCGTTGGTCTCCCACTTTGAAATGGTCTGGCGGCTGACTCCCAGCTTTTCGGCTACCTCTTCCTGAGAGAGACCGGTTTTCTTTCGGGCGTTGAACAGGCTGCTTCCTAAATCCATGTCGTGTTCCTCCTTTGAATGATGAGGACATTATACCAGGGGAAACCAGCATAATCCACCAAGCAAACCGCTCAGTTTCGCCCGTTTTCCTTACATCCACGTCAAATCGCCGCGGGGCAGCTTTTCCCAGGAAAAGAGGGGGAGCAGCTCTTGGGGGGTGACGGCCCGAGGACAGTCGATGAGGTGGGCGGCAAAGGCCAACCGGCCCACAATTTCCGGGGCTGTGTACTGCGCTTGGAGCTGGCCTAGTTCCAGGTCCCGGTCTCGCTTGGCCAGCCGCCGGCCATCGGGCGCCAGCAAGAGGGGAAGATGGCCGTACTGCGGATGGGGCAGGCCAAGACGCTCCTGGAGCCAAAGCTGACGGGGAGTGGAGGAGAGCAGATCACTCCCACGCACCACCTGAGTGACACCCATACAGGCGTCGTCTACCACCACAGCAAGCTGGTAGGCGTAAACTCCATCGGACCGGCGGAGGATAAAGTCTCCGCAGTCTTGGGCCAGATGCTCGCTGAACTCCCCTTGGAGCAGGTCCGTGAAAGAGATGCCGGACTCCGGAACCCGGACCCGCCACGCAGGACGGCGGGTTTTTGCAAGCGTATCCCGCTGGTCTGGAGCCAGCCGCCGGCACCGGCCATCGTAAACCGCTGTTCCGTCGGAGCGGTGGGGGGCGGAGGCGGCCATCCGCTCTGCTCGCGTACAGAAACAGGGATAGATCAGGCCCTGCCGTTCCAGTTCCCGGAATGCCTCCGCGTAAAATTCCGTGCGTCTGGACTGGTATACCGGTTCGTTATCCCAATCCAGACCCAGCCATTCCAGATCGCGCATGACTTGGTCGCAGTACTTTTGACAGCACCGGTCTGGGTCCAGGTCTTCCAGACGCAGAACCATCCTGCCGCCCGCGCTCCGAGCAGACAGCCACGCCAGCAGGCAGGACCACAGGTTGCCCATGTGCATTCTTCCACTGGGGCTGGGAGCGAAGCGGCCAGTAATCCTATTCTTCCGTTCCATACTCCATTACCACCTGCATTACGGTTCCTCCTCTTCAAATTCCTCCAGAGCCTGCCGCAAAAACTCCATATCTTTGTCATCCAAGGCGTGGAGTCCAGCGGTTTCCTCCAGATGGTGGGTAAACTCGTGGGCCACCGTTGCAAAAATCTCATCCCGCCAGCACGCTTCGTCTTCATCGGAGAGGAGGGCGGCAAAGGAGCCGTAGTACAGCAGGATATACCGGCCCAGCAGGTCGTGGACATACTCGCCCATAATGTACATCTCGCCGCTGGGGAAATCCGGGTCAGTGAGGGCGGTTTCCTCCAACTGGATGCCGCCGTCCAGGTCCTCAAAAAAGGCTTCCGGAAACTGGGCCGCGATCTCTTCCAGCCAATTGCCCATCTGTTCGTAGGTGGGTGTCATATTGCCTGCCTCCATTGTTTCATGTGTTGGGGCGCATCGTATGCGCAGTATCGGGGATTGCCGGCGGCTTGGGCCAAATACACACGCTTTAGGGTGATAGGCTGGCCTTCCTCCGCAGCAGGGACAGGGGAGGAACCTGACCGGGCAGCTTCATGCGGAAAACCATCTGGGGGTGCCGGACCTCGCATAAAGGAACTCCATCCCCGTCCCAGAGAGCCTCTACGGTAAGGGCCTGGGGTCGGACATCTGGGCCGACCAGTTCCAATTCCTCACCGACGGCAAATTTATTGTTCAGTGTGAGGACTGCGGCCCCGGTTTCGTCACAGGACTGGACCTTCGCCACAATCTGCCAGTCCCGAACATAGCGGGCATGCTCCGTAAACTGCCCTGGCTGGCCGTAGAAAAAGCCGGTTGAGTAGTGCCGGTGGCTGATGTGTTCCACCTCATCCCGCCAAACCGGGTCCAGAGGTACGCCTGCCGCCGCTGCATCGATGGCATGGCGGTAAGCACCGGTGACAATGGCGGCGTAGTAGGCCGATTTGGCCCGGCCCTCAAGTTTCAGGGAGTCCACTCCGGCGTGAATCAGGTCGGCTACATGGTCAATCATGCACATATCACGGGAGTTCATAATGTAAGTCTCGCCATTTTCCTCGTACACAGGAAAGTATTCTCCCGGTCGTTTTTCTTCCATCAAAGCGTATTGGTAGCGGCAGGGCTGAGCACAGGCGCCACGGTTGGAATCGCGGCCTGTCATATAGTTGGACAGCAGGCACCGCCCCGAGTAGCTGACGCACATGGCCCCATGGGCAAAGGTCTCGATCTCCAGTTCTGGAGAGGTTTTGGCTCGAATTTCCCGAATTTCCTCCAGAGAAAGTTCCCGGGCCAAAATCACCCGGGCCGCCCCCAGGTCGTGCCAAGCACGGGCGGAGTGATAGTTTACAATGCTGGCCTGGGTGGAGATGTGGCATTGGACATGGGGAGCGTACCGTTTGGCAAGGGCAAGCACACCCACATCGGCCAGAATAACCGCATCTATTCCCATTTCCTCCAAATATTCCAGCCATTGGGGCAAAAGGCTGGCCTCCTCATTTCGGGGCATGGTGTTGCAGGTGACATGGACCCGGACGCCGTGGGCCCGGCACAGTGCGACGGCGGTTTTCAGCTCCGGTGGGGAGAAGTTACCGGCAAAGGAACGCATCCCGAAGGTATTTCCTGCCAGATAGACGGCGTCTGCTCCATAGGCCACCGCCATTTGCAGACGCTCCATATCCCCGGCCGGGGAGAGAAGCTCAATTTTTTTCATACTGGTCTCTCCTTAAAAATATCCACCGGCATTGCCGGTGGATATGTGTTATTTGTACCGCTCCTGGCTGGCAATAAATGCCTGATGCTGGTCATACGTGCGGAAGAAGTGGTGGATGTTATCATCGCCGAGGGCATAGTAATAGTTTTTGCTTTGTGCGGGGTTCAGCGCAGCTACAATCGATTCCAGACCGGGATTAGCGATGGGACCTGCGGGCAGACCCTGGTACAGATAGGTGTTGTAAGGGGAATCGATAAATTTATCTGCCTCGCTGGGTTCCTTGCCGCCGTTGATATAGACCAAGGTGGCGTCGATCTGGAGATAGCCCATGGTGCCCCCGGTCGAGTTGTTCAGCCGGTTGTAGATGACCGAAGCGATGTCTGTTCGGTCCTCACCGGTGGTTTCTCGCTCGATCATGGACGCGATAGTAAGAATATCGCGCAGGGAATGGCCGGAGTTCTCTACCTGAGCCATCATACTGTCACTGATGACCTGGCTGTCGAAGTAGACCAGCAGCTTGTTCAGGGCATAGATTGGATCGTGGGGCGTATAGAAGTCGTAGGTGGCGGGCATAAGGTAGCCCTCCAGCCTGTGGTAATCGCCCAGGGGGATGTCCTGAAGGAAATCGAAAGCGTAGTCATGCTCTGCCGCCGCCTCGCGCAGGTCTTGAACGGTGGATACCCCCTTCTCCTCCAACAAAGAAAAGATCTGGTCGGTGGTGTAACCCTCTGGAATGGTCACCCGCACCTGAGCGCGGTTAGCAGAGTTGGCCCTCATTCCGGCCAGCAGAGCGCGGTAGTCCATGTCGGTGGTCAGGGTATAGGTACCGGCGGCCAGTGTGTCCGTCTTATGGGTCACAGCGGCGAAGATTTTAAAGAGGAGCTTGTATTCAATCAAGCCCTCGTTCTTGAGCCGGTCCACTACAGCGTCGAAAGGCTCCTCCGATGTGACAGTAAAGGTGACCGATTTGTAATCTTTGTTCAGGGCAAGCACATCGCCGGCAAAGACCCAGCCGATGCAGGCCAGCATGACGGATACGCCAATGACTACCGCCACATACAGCAGTACCAGGGCGGCAGTGCGGCCGGCAGAGCGCCGCTTTTTCCTGGGTCTTCGCGGGGCCTCCCGTCCTTCCCGGGGGCCGTCCGGCTCATAGGAGGAACGGCGTTCCCTGGAGTCATAATAGTTATCCTGCGGCATTCAGGTCAGCTCCTAATAAAAATTTCCTGCAACCCTGTCACCTGGGACAAGGAGGGCCCATAGAATGGTACAGAACGCGGGGACGATGTCCCGGCAAATTAAGTGAGGTGAAATGTTATGTTCTATGGTAACAACGGTTGGGGCGGCGGCAGTGCGCTGTGGATCATCATTCTGATCATCATTCTGTTCGGCTGGGGCGGCAATGGCTGCAACAACAACTGCGGCTGTAACAACTGCGGCTGCAATAATGGCTGTGGCTGCAACAATGGCTGCAGCAACGACTGCGGCTGTGGCTGCGGCGACGACTGCGGCTGCTGAGCTTCTACACAGCGGAAGAGGCGGGGGAGTAATCTCCCGCACTTTTCCACCCGGTTAGAAGGACAGGCTTTCGGTTTCGGTAATCAGAACGTCCACCCGGGCGTCGTGGGTCTGTGTAGGGACCCGATTTTGAAGGACCGCACTCCGGCACAGACCCACGCGGAAACCGGCAAAGTGTTCCAGCCAGCGGTCATAATAGCCGCCGCCGAAACCGAGACGGTAACCCTGCCGGTCGTAGCACACAGCGGGCACAAGAACCAGATCAATGTCTGCGGGAGACAAGAGGGGGCAGTCCGGTCCCGGTTCCGAGATGCCAAAGGACACTGAAACCAGCGGCCGGTCTGGGAGGTAGCGGCGCACCTCCATCTGGTGCTCCGGGAGCATCCGAGGCAGTCCCACCGCCTTACCATGCCCAGTCAGATACTCCACCAGACGGGCAGTGTCCGGCTCCTTCCCCGGGATACCCCAAAAGGCAAAGATTGTTTTTGCCGCCTGAACCTGGGGCAGAGCGAGAAAACCAGTAAAAAGCGCCTCGTCGCTTTGCCGCATCTGCTCTGGAGTCATTGCGGACAACTGTTCCCGCACCTGACGGCGCAAGGCTTTCTTTTCCAGATCAATAGTGGATGGCATGGCGCACCTTCTCCGCCTCATCCAGCCCCGCCAGGGCTTCCACCAGGGCCAGCCCGAAATCGAAAGCGGAACCGGCGGCCCGGCCAGTGATGATTTTGCCATCCGCAACAAAACGCTGCTCCATGCGGGTCTGAGCGCCGGTGAGCTGGCCCTCCATGCCGGGGTAGCAGACGGCCTGCTTTCCCTCCAGAAGGCCCCATTCGCCCAGAAGAGTAGGGGCGGCACAGATGGCGGCTACCGGGAGGCCGCTGGCGGCGGCTTGCCGGACCAGAGCGGCTACGGCAGGCTCCAGCCCTAAATTTTGGACGCCAACGCCGCCGCCGGGCAGGACCACCATTTCTCCATTGGATAGGTCAACCTTGTCCAGCGTCATGTCAGCGGATACAGTGATATTATGGCTTCCGGTAACGGTTTCCCCATTAAGGGACACCAGAGCCGTTTTAATCCCAGCGCGGCGAAGAAGATCCGCAGGTACCAAAGCCTCCGCCTCCTCAAAACCGGGGGCCAGCAGAATATATACCATGAGTTTATCCTCCTTATGATTTTTTCAGCCGTGTCCCGGCCGCTTTGACCAGCACCAGAGGCAGTTTTGCCATTCTTCCTGCCCGCTGAGGCTCCTTTGTCAGGCGGTAGGCCCACTCGAGACCCAGCTTTTGCCAGGATTCTGGGGCGCGGGCCACCTTACCGGCGAACACGTCCAGCGCACCGCCCAGCCCAATGGCCATCCGGGCGCCGGTATGCCGGCCCCAGCGGGCCATCCATTTTTCCTGTTTTGGGGCGCCCAGACAGACAAAGAGCAAATCCGGATGGGCGGCGGCTACCTTCAATAGGACCGCTTCCTCATCGCTGAAATATCCGTCCTGGGTGCCGCATAGCGTAATGTTGGGATGCTGTTCTACAATGTTCCGGCCCGCCTCTTCGGCAACGCCAGGCTTTGCGCCCAGCAGATAGAGCCGTCCGCCCCGTTGGTTGAGGCAGTTCAGCATATCGGCGGCGAATTCAATTCCAGGGACCCGGCCTTTCAGAGGAGTGCCCTGTATTTTGGCCGAGTAAACTACCCCAATGCCATCGGCCAAAACTAGGTCGGCCCCATTGAGCACCTGACGGAATTCGCTGTCTCGTTCCGCAGCCAAAATAAATTCTGGGTTTGGGGTTACTACATAGTGAAATTTGTCTTCATCCAGCAGAGCCGCGCCCGCTTGAGCAGCCTCTGACCGGGTGAGGTCGTCAAATTGGATTCCTAAAATCTCTTTTTTCAATCGAACCTCCATGCGCCCTCCGGCGCGGCTGCTCCGCCGGCTGTTATGTCCACCAGGGTCATCATTCCCCAAAGGACAGTCGCTCAAACAGGGCGGATTTGTGTTTTACAATGCTTTTAGCATTCTACCATGGAATGGCAGAAAAGTCTATGAAATTTCCGTGAAGGTTTTTTCAAATTTCGGGAGACGGCAGGTTTTTGTATACTGCATGTTGGGCCGGATGAAATTACCGCAGTATCGGTTAACGGTCGAGATTATAACATAATGAGGCAGAAAATGCAAGGAATGGCTATCTGCCCTTCACCTCTGGCAGAGCGGTGTCCCAATCCTCCTGAAACTCAGTCATCATAGCCCAGTAGCGTTTTGGCATATTGGTCATGCGGCACTTTGGATTGTAACGGCCCTCAATGGCGATGGTGTCGTAGAAAGCCCGCCACAGTTTTCGGTAAGACAGTTCGGTTTCACCGGCAGGGCCTGTCTGGAAGCTGTCCACTGGGAGGATGCTCCAGCCGTTGGGGCCGGGCTGATGGAACAGAGCCTCGCTGTGGACGCGGTCGTGAAGGACGAAATGCTCTTGGGGATAGCGGGAGCAAAAGTGGGGCCTCAGCAGGGGTAAAACCCGATTTTTGGGTTCAATTTCCCCCACTAGAACGCCGTTTAATTCAGAAAACCGGGTAAAACCCTTGTACTGATGGGCCTCGTGCTCCAAATGCCATACCGCCTTGCGAACCCGGTCTACAGTGGGGTCGGTGAGGTGTTTGACCACTTTGGGGCCCATCTGATAGCCCAGGCGGAGAAAACGCCACAGCCATAGTTCCCGGTCGGGCAGACAGGTGAGGAAGCACCGGACCGCCAGTTCCTGCCCCTCCCGGCCGAACTTGGCAAAGGATTTGTACACCCGGCGGGCGTGTGCCTCGTCGGTCTCCACCGTCCGCAAGGGGTAGAGAGAACCACATAGATCCTCTGGTACACGAAATTCTACCGGTTCCTCCCGGTTGACGTAGCAGTCAAACACGCAGGAGAGGTAACCGGGATAGGTGCCGTCGTATTGACAGCAGATTTGAGTCCAGGGCACGGGAAGCCCTCCTTTCGTGGGGACTTATTTATGAGACGTCTGTAGATAAACAGTATAGAGTGCTGTGTCCCTACACGGCATTGTCAAACAGCGAAAGCTGTTCCGGCATAGGCTCAGCTAGGGCGGGGGCCTCCAGGGAGATCAGATGGCGGAGCAGGCCGTCTTCATTGACCCGGAGCCCCTGCATCATCTTTCCGGAGCAGGTGAGGAAATACTGTGCCCGCTTGAGTACCACACCCAGCCGCTTCAGGCCCTCGAAGCTGAGCGGACCAACCCGGCGGGCGGTCAAAATCCGCTGTGCGGAACGTACTCCCAGCCCTGGAACCCGGAGCAGAGCTTCGTAGTCCGCCCGATTGACCTCCACCGGGAAAAATTCCAAGTGGCGCAAGGCCCAGCAGCATTTGGGGTCCATACGGGGATCCAGGTCGGGCTGGGATTCGTCCAGAATTTCCTCCGCCCGGAAGTGGTAATACCGCAGGAGCCAGTCGGCCTGATACAACCGGTGTTCCCGGAGCAGAGGGGGCTGGTAGCCCTCGGGGACGGGTACCAGCGGGCTGACGGGCATGTAGGCGGAGTAAAATACCCGCTTGAGCTGGTAGCGGTCATATAGGGCTTGAGTGAGCGTGAGGATATGCCGGTCGCTCTCCGGGGAGGCTCCCACAATCATCTGGGTAGATTGTCCCGCCGGAGCAAAGCGGGGGGCGTGGCGGTAGAGGGCAAGCTCCTGTTTCGAGGCGGCAATACCGTCCCGAATCTGGCCCATAGGGGAGAGAATAGCGTCCTTTTTCTTATCTGGGGCCAGCAAAGCCAGACTGGGGGAACTGGGCAATTCGATGTTTACCGAGAGCCGGTCGGCCAGCAGACCCAGCCGCCGAGTGAGAAGCGGGTCTGCCCCTGGAATCGCTTTTGCATGGATGTAACCGCCGAAACGATAGTTTTCCCGCAGAATCCGCAGGGTTTGAATCATCAGTTCGGTGGTGTAGTCCGGATTTTGGAGGACCGCCGAAGACAAAAACAACCCCTCAATGTAGTTGCGGCGGTAAAATCCCATAGTCAGCTCACACAACTCCTCCGGAGTGAAAGCCGCTCGGGGTACATCATTGGATTTCCGGTTGACGCAGTACTGGCAGTCGTAGACGCAAAAATTAGTTTGGAGTACCTTCAGCAGAGAGATGCACCGCCCATCTGCCGAGAAGGAGTGACAGCACCCCGCCATAGTGGTGCTTCCGATGGTCCCAGGCCGGCCAGAACGGTCCAGCCCGCTGGAAGTACATGCCGCATCGTATTTGGCCGCATCGGCCAGAATATTCAGCTTGTCCAACAGCTCCATAAAGGTGCCTCCTTGCGAAAAGATGTTCCATAGAACTTCTGTACTATCATTATAGCGCAAAAAAAGTCCCTGTCAAGAGGTTTTTCTGAGCGATAAAAGGGGCTTGCCCCCAGCGCAGTTTTTGTGGTATAGTATTCGGGCAAGAGGAGATGGGCTTAAAGTACCGCAAAATATAGAGAAAAGTTCAGCAGTCCGGGAAGCGTATAGCTGTGCTGCCGTCTTTGACCGGCGGCCGGTCTATGTATACGGCTATGCTCTGCGATCCCGGTTTGCGTATCCTCGTTCTTGGGAGCCGTACCACTGAGTCAGCCCCTCTTGTGGTTATTATTGCAAAGGAGTTTTGGAGTGTTCATGGAGAAAAGAGAGACATTTTCGTCCCGCCTAGGCTTTGTGCTGATCTCGGCGGGCTGCGCCATCGGGCTGGGCAACGTGTGGCGTTTCCCTTATATCACAGGGAAGTATGGCGGAGCGGCGTTTGTGTTGCTGTATCTGCTGTTTCTAGTTCTATTAGGTCTGCCTGTTATGGTGATGGAGCTGGCGGTGGGGCGGGCCAGTCAGAGGAGTATTGCCCTGTCCTTCCAGCGGCTGGAACCCAAGGGCTCTAGGTGGCACTGGTACAGCTATGTGGGTTTTGCGGGCAACTATCTGCTGATGATGTTTTACACCGTCATTGCCGGGTGGCTGCTGTACTATTTTGTTAAAATGCTTCGGGGAGATTTTGTCGGCCTGGACGCCAAGGGGGTGTCCGGCGAGTTTGGCAAACTGATGGATGAGCCGGTGACCATGACTTTGTATATGGTGATTGTAGTGTGCATTGGCATGTTCGTCTGTGCTCAGGGGCTGCGCAACGGCGTAGAGCGGGTAAACAAAGTCATGATGCTCTGCCTGCTGGCTCTAATGGCGGTGCTGGCGGTGAACTCCGTTTTGCTGGAAGGGGCGGGCGACGGCCTGCGGTTTTACCTCCAGCCCAATTTTCACAATCTGGTCTATGATGATGCCGGGAACTGGATCTTGGGTGAGGCGGTCTTTGCCGCCATGGGGCAGGCATTTTTTACCCTGTCTTTGGGCATTGGAGCCATTGCCATTTTTGGCAGTTATATCGGCAAGGAACACCGTTTGGCAGGAGAGGCCCTGCGCATTGGAATTCTGGATACCTGTGTGGCCTTTGTGGCGGGACTAATTATCTTTCCTGCCTGCTCCGCCTTCGGGGTGTCTACCGGAGAAGGACCTGCCCTGGTCTTTGTTACCCTGCCCAACATCTTTAACGCCATGCCTATGGGCCGTTTGTGGGGTGGAGCGTTCTTCCTGTTTTTGTCGTTTGCAGCGCTGTCCACGGTGATTGCCGTCTTTGAAAACATCATTTCCTTTACTATGGATCGTTGGTGGATGTCGCGGAAAGAGGCGGTTTTAATCAACTTTGCGGGAGTGCTGATACTGTCCATGCCCTGCGTACTTGGGTGCAATGTGTGGTCTGGCTTTACCATCCTTGGTATGGATATCTCTGGTATTGAGGACTTCTTGGTTTCTCAAAATATCCTGCCGCTGGGTTCGCTGGTCTATCTGCTGTTCTGTACCCATAAAAGAGGCTGGGGCTGGAACCGCTTTCTGAACGAGGCCAACGCGGGCGACGGGCTTTCTTTCCCCAATTCCGTGCGGTTTTATGTCAGCTTTATCCTGCCCCTCATTGTGCTGTTTATCTTTGTGATGGGCTATTGGAATCAGTTTGGGGGCTAAACAGACTGCCTCCCGCGAAAAACATATAATTTGAGGTGGCAGAAATGAAGGTTTGTGTCCTTATGGGCAGTCCCAGAAAGAATGGAAATACCGCTGCTCTTACGGCACCCTTTTTGGAGGAATGTGCCGCAGTGGGCGTAGAGACTGAAGTAATCTGGCTCTATGAGAAACGTGTGAATCCTTGCCTGGGCTGCATGACCTGCCAGGACCGTTTGGATAGGCTGGGCTGCATCCAGAAAGATGATTTTGAGGAAATCTTTCAAAAAATGGCCGATTGTGACGTACTTTTGTTTGCGACGCCGGTCTACTCCTTTTTCTGTACCGCGCCGGTGAAGGCCCTGATGGACCGGGCGATTTACGCTGGAGTGAAAAACTACGGCCAGGAGAAAGGCCCCAAGCTGCTGGCGGGGAAACGGGCGGCGACCATTGTTACCTGCGGCTACAGCCCGGAACAAGGGGCCGATTTGTGGGAAGCGGGCTTGAAGCGTTGGTGCCGCCATGGAGCTCTCGAATATTTGGGAATCCTGTGCCGTCGGGACTGGGGAAAAGGAGAACCATTTATGAATGAGGATCGGGCTCAGGCCGCGCGAGATTTTGCCTTGGCTCTGCGGATGACCCTTCAGGGGGTGGAGCTATGAGACGGCCTGAACTGACCCCGCGTCTGCGGATGGTAGGGGAGATGGTTCCGGCGGGGGCGCGTCTGGCTGATGTGGGCACCGACCACGCCTATCTCCCTGCGGCATTGATTTTGGAAGGGAAAATCCCCTGGGCCATTGCCGCGGACCTGCGCCAGGGACCGCTGGAACGGGCCCGTGCTACGGTGCGAGAGTACAGTTTGATCGAAAAAGTTGCCTTCCGCCTGTGTGACGGCCTGTCTGGAATCCGTCCTGGTGAAGTGGATGCAGTGGCGGTGGCTGGGATGGGCGGGGAGACCATTGCCGCTATTTTGTCCGCCGCCCCCTGGACCCGGGAGCAAAATATACCGCTGATTCTTCAGCCTATGTCCTCTATGTCCGACTTGAGAGCTTGGCTCCAAGCCAATGGCTATGTCATATGGGAAGAGCGGTTGGCCCGGGAGGGAAGTACCCTATACACCGCCTTGCTGGTGGGGGCAGGGGAGGCGAAGCCAATGACCCCACCGGAGCTGTGGGCAGGGAAAAATGTTAATGTTCCCCTGCGAGGAGACTGGCTGGAGCAATGGACTGCCCGGACCCGCCGGGCGCTGGACGGCATGGCCCAGAGCCGGGGCGAGGAGGTATACCGCCGCCGTCAAGTTCTGGAAGAGGTTTATACCGGTTTGCGGAATATGAAGAAGGAGTGGGAGCAGTGGCAGAAGTAAAAGATATTTATGAGTTTATAGACAAAATTGCCCCCTTTTGTACTCAGGAGAGCTTTGACAATGCGGGCTTCTTGGTGGGCCGGAGTAATCGAAACGTGAAAAAAGTGCTGGTAGCGCTGGACATCACCCTGGAGGTAGCAAAAGAAGCGGCCCGCCGGGGAGCGGAACTGATTGTGGCCCATCATCCGGTGATCTTCCAACCGGTAAAGTCAATCACCGAGGAGACGCTCACAGGACAAATTCTGTTGGAGCTGCTGGAACATGGTGTTGCCGCCATATGCGCCCATACCAATCTGGACGCCGCTCACGGCGGGGTTAACGGCTGTCTGGCCCAGGCGCTGGAGTTGACTGAGATTGGACAGCTGTGTCAGGCGGGCGTGGATGACCAGGGACGTCCTTACGGGATTGGCCGGGTGGGAACCGTCCACTGCACTGGAATGTCTGCCAGAACGTACGCGGCCTATGTGAAAGAGAAGCTGGGGGCCTCCTCTGTGCGTTTTGCGGATGGAGGAAGGCCGGTACAAAAGGTGGCTGTGGGTGGCGGGGCCTGTGGCTCCATGGTGGATGACGCCTTGAGAGCTGGGTGCGACACCTTTATTACGGCCGACTTAAAGTACAATCAGTTTTTGGATGCCCAGGCGGCGGGGCTCAATTTGCTGGATGCCGGGCATTTTCCCACAGAAAATGTGGTTTGTGCCCCGCTGGTCAACCGTCTTACCCGGGCGTTTCCTGACGTCGAGGTGTTTTTGTCAGACGTACACTGCGAGGTTTGCCAGACCGTATAGCTGCAACAATCTTAGGGCCGCCTCCTTGGGATCAACAGGGGGCGGCCCTAAAAAGATTGGACATCCATCTCAAAATTTTGAGTGTATGCCCTTCGAATAAAAACAAATATTCATTTACTCCCCGCTGAAAAACTCGGCGCCTGGGCAGTTGGGTCCACGCGCCGAATATTAGATTGGGAGTCAAGTTGCTTTCATAAGCCCGTCGACGCCTCCCATAAGAAGACGAAATACAAAGTCTTCCATTTCCTGGGTGTTAGGGAACAGGTCCTGAACCACATATTTGGCGTACATAACCGTTCCATCCAGCCAATAGAGCCACAGAAGAATAGGCGGCACGGTGTTCATACCAGGAGAATTGGCATACAGAGACTGTACTGCATGGACAAGGGCATCAAAATGAGAGACACTGCGCGTCATATCGTACTGAGGAAAACCGGACCAGTCTCGATAATAATGGAAGAACATGGTCTCGTCGGGGTGATCAATCAGCCATTGCCAGTAGATTCGCCACAGACAGTGTATGGTCTCTTTGGAAGAAGGGGCGGGATCTTCGGCAAAGGTGTGGAGCTGTTTGTCCAAAATGTGCGCGATTTCATGATCGATCTGTTCATAGCACGCTCGGAGCAGTTCCTCTTTGCCTTTAAAATAAAGGTAAATACTGCTGGGAGTTGTGTGCGCGATTTGACCGATATGCTGCATCCGCACTCCATCAACTCCGTGAAGGCGGACCGCTTTGATAGCGGCCTGAATTAAAACACTTCTCTGATTGGCCAAGGGATTCACCTCTTTTCTTATCAGATTGGCGGCAGGGAGATCCCACTGTGCATTTTCAGTGAACCGCAGTTGAAAAGCCTGAGAAGAATTTCAACTGTAATTATACTGGAAACCATTGGATTTTGCAATAGTTTTGGTAGATAAATTTCGGAAAATCGATTTTTTTCGCGTAAATTTGAATAAAAATTTTTGAATTTGCTTCCCGCAAAACGATTGTTCGGTTAAGATAAAAAGTCCCCCGGTTTATAAACCGGG
>JAAWIE010000119.1 GCA_022796195.1 Lawsonibacter sp.
GTTGGCGAATCGGGCTGCGGCAAGTCCACCCTGGGCCGCACGCTGATCCATCTGAACGAGAGCACAGGCGGACAGATCCTGTACAAGGGACAGGATGTGACCAAGCTGAGCAAAAAGCAGCTGGTGGAGTACCGCAAGGATGTGCAGATGATCTTTCAGGACCCCTTCTCCTCCCTGGACCCCCGGCAGACCGTGCAGGATATCATCGAGGAGCCCATCCGCCTGACCGGCAGGCTGAGTAAGGGGGAGCTGAAGGAGAAGGTCATCGACCTGATGGACACTGTGGGCATTGAGAAGCGCCTGCGGATGAGCTATCCCCACGAGCTGGACGGCGGCCGCCGCCAGCGGGTTGGGATCGCCCGGGCCCTGGCCCTGGACCCCAAGTTTATTGTCTGCGATGAGCCGGTATCCGCCCTGGATGTGTCCATTCAGGCCCAAATCCTGAACCTGCTCATGGACCTTCAGGAGACCCGGGGGCTGACCTACTTGTTTATAACCCACGACATGTCGGTGGTCAAGCACATCTCCAACCAGATCTGCGTCATGTATCTGGGCCAGATGGTGGAAAAGGCGGAGAAGGAGGAGCTGTTTGCCCGGCCCCTCCACCCCTACACCAAGGCGCTCCTCTCCGCCATCCCCACAACGGACATTCATCACCAGAAAAAACGTATCCTGCTCAAAGGTGAAATCAAATCCCCCATCAACCCCGGCCCCGCCTGCCGCTTTGCCTCCCGGTGTATCTACGCCAACGAGAGCTGCCAGCAGGGCGCCCGCCTGCATGAAGTCTCCCCGGGCCACTTCGTGGCCTGCAACAGGGTTGACGAGATCAACAAGGACGCATAAAAGATTTCCCTGCCCTTAGGGCGGGGAAATCCACAATACAATGAGATTGGAAACGTGGCTATGAGGACACTGCGAAGCACCTTCGAGGAAAATTACAGGGCCGTTCCGGAGCCCAGCGGCAACCGGCGGGGCTTTAAGATGCGCTACATATATATCGGCCCGTGGTACATCTGGAACCTGCCTCGGGAGCGGGTCCAGACAGCCAAGCGGCTGATGGGTGCGGCCTGTATATTCAGCATTCTGCTCTTCTTCTCAGGAGCCTTTTTGAACTCCCCCCTGAACCACGACCGGTATGTGAGTCTCACCGGAATGCTCTCCATCGCCGCACTGGTCTTCGAGGTTTTTGGAGCCGCGCAGTTCTGCGCCGCCAGGGAAAAAATGACCACCATGGATTTCCACGACATTCAGACCAAGCTGATGCTTGCCCCCCTGGCCCACGGCGTCCTGCTGCTCATCACAGCAGCATTCGCGGTCCGTCAGCTGCTCCGCTGGGACGGCTTCGTCCTGACGGATACGGTGGTCCCCATGTGCTATGCCCTGTCGGGCATTCTGTCCCTGCTGATGTTCTTCTATTTCCGCTCTCTGCCTATCCGGAAGGAGAAGAACAAAGATTGGGACATCGGCCTGTCCTCTTGACAAACCGGCGGCCTCCGTGGTACTCTGGAATTACGTTGATAGGAGGCTGTATCATGAGAGATCGGAACAGTTTTGCCGGAAAACACCACAAAAACGGACACAAAGGGCCCCACGGCCATCACGGGCACGGCTCCGGGGGCAGCCGGGAGGACCTGGCTGGAAAACTGGAGTACTGCGCCCGGGAACTGGCTCACTTTGCGGGGCGGCACCACGGCCAACGAAAAATTCTTTGCCTCCTCCGGGAGCAGAGCCCCATCAACCAGAAGGAGCTTCAGGACATGCTGGGGATTCAGTCCGGCTCGATGAGCGAAATTGCGGCAAAGCTGGAGGGACGGGGCCTGATTGGCCGCGACCGGGACCAGATGGACAAGCGAAAGATCACCCTGTCCATTACACCGGCTGGGCTGGAGTGGCTGGCCCAGCGGGACGATGAGGAGATCGAACAGCGCCGGACCGAGTTCTTCCAGGGCTTGACCCAGGAGGAGCGGGATACGCTGGAGTCTCTGCTGGACAAGCTGGCTGACTACTGGGACCAGAAGCTGGAGCCCAAACGGCTGGAAAATCATCCAAGCTGACAGCCCCTGTGCAGCAGCCCTCAGCGACTTTGCGGCATAGGAATCACTATTCTTATAACAGCCGACAGTTCTCGTTTGCGCGCAACTGCGTTGGAATACAGGCGGTTTATAAAAGCGTACTCAGAAAAATGGAAGGGATTAGGAACATCCTAATCCCTTCCATCTTTACTCTTAAACCGCTGCTGCGCTGTCCTTCCCTTTCTTCGGGCGGTTTTTG
Source organism: Lawsonibacter sp. (assembly GCA_022796195.1). GTDB lineage: Bacteria > Bacillota > Clostridia > Oscillospirales > Oscillospiraceae > Lawsonibacter. The sequence goes on from JAAWIE010000119.1 coordinate 2,272, forward strand.
CGCTGTGCAGCTTAGAGGCCGTCCCCCTCCAGGCCCAACTCATCTCCCAGGCCGAAGTCGTCGCCAATCGTGGGGTCCTCCTCCACGGGTTCCTCGGTCACCGCTGGGACAAACTCGGTGTACCAGGCCTCCTCGGGCAGGCCGGCCAGGTAGGCGGGCAGGTTCACCACAATGCCGTCCACACTGTAGGGCAGCTTAATGCTGACCTCCTTCACCACCGGCTCGTCCCCCTTGTTCTCGGTGATCTCCAGGGTCATTTGGAAGTTCTGTCCAATCCAGATGGACATACCCCGTTCCCGCTTGCCCAGCTTGGCAACCTCCTCGCCCTTGACCTTGACCACCACACGCTCGAAAGCCTTGTAGTCCTGACCCTGGTAGCCCTCCAGGGTCTTGTTGTCAAAGTAGACGGTGTGGCCCCGTCCGATGACCAGCATACAGCCGGCAATGGCAACCAGAACGGCCACCAGCAGGAGGGAAAATACAATCTGACGCGATTTCATTCCGCTTCCTCCTTTTGGGCCTGGGCCAGCTCCTGGCCCGCCTTACTCTTCACCATGCGCTTCTTGGCCTCGTACATAATCAAAGCCAGGGTTATCACGCCGTAGGACAGGAACACACGGAAGTACTCGCCCACCATGGAGTCGCCGGTGATAAACGCGCCGGCGCCGGGGGCCACAATGAACATCAGATGGAACAGAATCACACCCAGGAAGGCGTTGCCGATGGAGGCCCGCTCCACCGATGCACCCCCAACCAGCAGGGCGGCGATGCAGAACATACCGATTTGGGCGTGACCGGTGTAGGTGGGCAGGTTGCCCATGTTTTGCAGGTAGATCACCATGCCGAAGCCGGCAAAGACGGTGGACATAACAATGGAGATAATGCGGGTGCGCTCCACCTTGATCCCGGCGGCCCGGGCCACCTCCATGTCCTGGCCCACCGCCCGCATATCCTGGCCCAGCTTCGTGCGTCGGAACCAGACAATAAACAGGCACAGCAGCCCCACCAGCAGGAAGGTGAGGACGGGAATTTTGACCCCGCCCACCCGAACGGCCAGCAGGTCGTCCAGGCACTGGCGCATATTCAGCAGACTGACGGTGTTCCGGATGCCGTAGCCCCGGGGCAGCATAATGCTGGCGTGGACAATGGGAATAATGGAACCCATGACGTAGAGCACAATCAGCTGATACCAGCCATTGATGAAGTAGTTCATAATGTAGCTGGTAATCATCTCCCGCCCCTTGGCCATATTCAGGATGGCGCCGCACAGCAGGCCCAGCAGCATGGAGAAGGGGATGGACAAAATCATGGCCAGCACCACGCCGGGGATGCCCCAGATCTGCCAGTCGGCCACCAGGATGACGGCAATCTCCGCCCCCATTGCGCCCAGCGTCATGGCAAAGTTCAGGCCCATGCCCGCCATAATGGGGAAGAGCAGGCAGAGCACCAGAAACAGGTTCCGGCCCATGCGGGTTATGATCTCGTTGAGCAGATAGCTGGGGGACCGGCCCGACATGGGGATAAAGACGGCACAGATGATGATGAACATGATGGGCACCGTGTTATTGCGGACAAAGCCCAGCAGCTGCTTGCCGGCGGAGGCGTTATTATTCTTGCTCATTTCGTTCCCTCCGTCTTTCTGGTCAGGGCGTACAGCACCATGCCGTTGGAGACAATAATGCGAATGACCTCGCTCATATCCATGTGGACCATGGCATTCATCACAGTGGGGGTCATGGTGACCATGCCCTGGAAGAGGATAGTACCAATAATCACGTTGCCAATGGTGGCCTTGTTCACCAGAGCGCCGCCGATGAGAATGGCAGCCACCGTGGGCATGGTCAGGTTGTTGGGGGCGTTATACAGCTGGATAAAGCCGAAGCCCTGCTGATAAATCAGGATACCGATGGCCCCCAGCCAGCTGGACATGACCACAGACAGGGTGCGGATGCGGTCCACATTGATGCCGGCGGCCTTGGCGAACACCGGATTGGAGCCCACCGCCGTCATAGCGGTGCCCGTTTTGGTGTGGAGGAATGCCCACATGGCGAAGGCCAGCAGCGCAAAGACCAGCAGCGACCCGGTGGGTATCTTGATATACTCCAGAGGGCCCAGACTGGTGCCCAGCTTGGCCGCAATTTTGGCAAAATCAATCTCCAAAAAGCTGGCCAGCGCCTGATTATAGAAGCCGTCCAGGGAGATGGTGGGCCGCAGGCCGTTGCCCGACAGGCCGTAGACCATGGTAGGGCTGGTGTAGGGCAGCAGCAACCACATCATACAGAAGAAGGACATGACCGAAAAGCCCACATAGGTGGCAATCATCATTTCGCCCCCCTTGATGCGGTTGAGCAGCGCACCGTAGCCCAGGCCGAAGAGCACCGCAAAGGGGGTTGCCAGCACCACCGCCATCACAAAGCTCATGGGGCCGGTGAAGCCTAGCTGAATGGACAGCGTGCCCCCCAGCAGGCCGCAGATCACCGCCAGGGGCAGGCCGAAGTTCAGGCCGCAGCCCGAGTGGATCATGGGGACCATGGCCAGCACCAGCACCGCGTTCCAGCTGAAGCGGTTAATGATATTGGTAATCTGCATAAACAGGTTGACGCCCACAAAGGGGGTCATAACCAGCAGCAGAAGAAGAAAGCCGGTGATGATGAGCCGGGGCACGCCGTAGTCCGCGATCATTGCCCGAAGGGGGGACATCTGCGCCTTTTCAAGCTCTGTAGGCCGGCGGTCACGCATAATGTCGTTCATTTCATCGTTGAATTTGGATGGACTGTTAAGATTATGATCTTTTTTCTCACTCATTACGACCCACCTCCCTTATATGACCTGGCTGACCATCAGCAGGCCGAACTCCTCCGAGGGGGCGGACGCGGGCAGGATGCCGGCAATGCGCCCCCCGGAGACAATGGCGATGCGGTCGCAGGTCTGCCGCAGCTCCTCCAGCTCGGAGGAGATCATCACCACCGTGACGCCGCTCTCCCGGTTGAACTGCTTCAGCGCCTCCAGCACCAGGGATTTGGCGCCCA
>JAAWIE010000120.1 GCA_022796195.1 Lawsonibacter sp.
TCCAACGCCTGCATGGTATCCCGGGGCTGGCGCTTCTGGAAGGCGTGCAGGAGCAGGATCTCCCCGTCGGGCCGCACCGTGAAGATGACCCGAATGACGATACGGTTCTTTTCCCGCAGCTCGTAGAAATCCCGGTACTTCTCAATGGAAAAGTGCTTGTAATGGGGTTCCTTCAACCCAGAGGGCGGCGTATGGGACAGGTGGAAAATCTGCCAGATCAGCTTGTCCCGCAGCTTCGGTTCCAGGCCCTCAATGAAGGCTTTCACTTGGCAGACGCCGCCGGGGGGCTTGTATACTTTGATGTTGTCTATGATTCTCACTCCCTACTTATCTTGATTGAGCTGCTTCAGATGGGTAATAAAGCCCTCCGCGAACAGCTCCGCCGCAATCGGATTGCCGCTGATCCACCAGACCGGGTCCGGCAGACTGCGGTAGATGGCATCGTATTGCAAACATACCAGCAGGAATTTCTGCTTTTCTGCTGCGTCCTCTGCTGATTCGGACAGTCCTGAAATCAGCTCCCGAACGTCCTCGAAGCTCTCAAAATAGTCGCAGAGGTCATCGAAAAACTGACCTGCGAAAATACAGCTGCATACCGCGATGGCGTCCCGGTCCGGGTTTCCGTTTGCGTCCGCCAGACCCATCCGCCGCAATCGGTCGCCGGCAGAACCGTCGAAGGGGCTTTGCGCTCTTTTACCTTCATACACCTTCCTCACCTCCCTCCGGGGTATGAAAAAAAGCCTGACGCCACACGGCGCCAAGCTCTTATACGTTCATTCTTTATTTCACCGAAAACAAAAATTTTCAAAAATCTCTGCTATTCGCTGGAAAAGCTGTCTAAATTGTGCTAAAATAAGAAAAAATGTACATGGGTGGTGATGTAATCATGCAAATACAATCTGTGGAACTCAATAATTTTCGCGGCATCAATAACATTTTCCTCAACTTTGAAGGAAAAAGCGCCATTCTTTTTGGAATCAATGGTGTTGGAAAATCAACCATTTTAAAAGCTATTGAGTTATCCCTTGCACAGTTAATCACTCGTGCGGCTAATAATCAGTTCAAGCAGCAAATTACAACTGGGAGAGAAGATGTTCGATATGGAGCAAAAAGCTACTCTATCCAGGCAGATTTTGCTCTTGATGATGGTAAATGCTACCCATATGCTACAGGCTATGACAAAACGACTGGGAAACGAAGCTATGATGCACGCACATTTAATACACTTGTAAAATCTTTTGTGGATGCCTACATGGAAGATGACCATATGCTTCCCGTCTTTGTCTCGTATGGCGTCAACCGAGCGGTATTGGATGTTCCTGTCCGTATCCGCAAAAAACATGAGTTCGGAAGAATTGAAACATACTTGAATGCGATTGGCTCCAAGACAGATTTTCGTGTTTTCTTTGAGTGGTTTCGGAATCAGGAAGACTACGAAAATGAACAAAAGGTTCAAAGCGGAGATCTTTCCTATAGAGATACTGCCCTGGAAGCTGTCCGCAACGCAATTACTGCGCTCCTCCCGGATTTGTCAAATATAAGGATTACCCGGAGTCCGCTCCGAATGTGTGCAACCAAAAGAGGACATACGCTTGAAATCAATCAGCTGTCAGATGGGGAAAAGTGTGCGCTTGCAATGATGGGCGATCTGGCTCGCCGGCTTACCCTTGCAAATCCGCACACAGAAACCCCGCTTCTTGGCGGTGGAATTGTCCTCATAGACGAAATAGAGCTTCATATGCATCCGTCCTGGCAAAGAGCCATTATTCCTATCCTGCACAAGGTGTTTCCTAATATCCAGTTTATTATTACAACGCATTCCCCCCAGGTGCTTGGAGAATTAACAAAAGATTTTAAGGTCTTCAAGCTCTCCCAATCTGAGGAAGATACCGAAGCGCTGGATGTGGTTCCTGGTTACTACGATTCCAATTTGGTGCTGGAGGAGTATATGGGGACGCCGAGTGTTAATGAAAATGTGGAGAAGCTGGAAGAAAAAATTTTTGCATGTATCCAGGGAAAAGATTACTTTGCAGCAAAAAATTTCATTTCTCAGTTATCGACACTTACAAATGGCACGCATCCCGCAATCACAAAGGCTCAAATCCTGATTAGAAGGGCTGAAAGAATGTGAAATATATAGAGAAAACACCTTCTCCTGATTTTTTTGAGGGCTGGAAGCAGCGGTTTCAGGAGCAGCATGGCTCCCAGCCTACATATCATGACCTTAAGGGGCAGGTAAAGGCCAGATTAAAGCAGTATCTTCTGGAGGAACAGGGATACTTGTGCTGTTATTGCATGGCTAACATAGAGGTAACAAGCGACAGCAGCCATCTTGAACATTTCATTCCCCGTGCAGATGGGCGAAATCATCCCCATTCTCTACAGTTTCAAGATGTTGAGTTAGGATATCAAAATCTGTTTCTTTCTTGTAACGGCGAATGGTGTGATGAGTCGCACTGCGGGAAATACAAAGACAGTACCACAGCGCTCATGCTTGTCTCACCAGCCAGCACAGAAGTCCAGGATGCTTTCTCTTATACTGTTTCCGGAGATATTGACGGAACAACACCAAAAGCCATGACCTCGGTTCGTGTTCTGAATTTGCAGTCCGCCGCCTTAAAACGGCATCGAAAAACCGCTATCTGGAATTCTGGATTCTTTGACGATGATTTTCCGGATGAGAAAGACGCATTGATTGAATTGTATTCATCCAGAGATTCTGATGGGAAATTTACTCCATTTTGCGAGGCTATCTTGTTTGTTATGAAAAATGCTTGATGGCGGCAGTTTATTGCCCAGTAGTTTTTTCTGTTTGCCTTCAGAAAACTTGCACATTTTTAGGAAATATGTTATATTCTTATCAGAAAGGGCGGTGTATCTCTGCGGAGTGCACTTGGGGAGGTCGGATGCGTCCGGCCTCCCCTTATTTTAACGGCGTTCTGCCCGCTCCCGCAGAAATTCCAGAAACAGCGCTTCAAGCTCCTTGTCGCTGTCCAGACCGTCCAGATAGGGCGCGAACTGCTTGCGGTTGAAGGTAATCTTCTTGGGCGTGGTTGCCATACGATCTATGGCCTTGTCCCGGACCTCCCGCCACACCGCAAAGACATCCTGCCGGTCCGCTATGGGCGGAGGGCATCGGCGGACGATGTTCTGCATGGTAGCTTTATTGAACTGACAATCCGTGGTGGTGCAGATCTCCGCAAAGACCTCCTGGGATTCCTGGTCATAGTCCGCCATGAGATCTGCACAGACAAGAGGGAGGCGCTTCGGAGCCATTTCCAGAATCGCCTGAAGCTGAGGAGTCAAGCGTGTCAGCTTGACAGCCTTGCGGATTTCGTACTCGGTGACGCCGAAGAACTCCGCTACCAGTTTCCGGGCGTTGTACCGCTGCCGTCCCCTCTCTAAATACGCCTCCCTTTCCTCAGCCTGAAACTTTTGGCGATTATCGCCAAGAGTTTCATCATTCTCGTCAATATACCACTGGCCATGCCGGTTCTTTGCGTCCAGCAGAGCCTTATACGCCTTGCCACGCTCAATGATGGAAAGATTCTGCCGCTGAATCAGGTTCGTCGAGGTCGCAATCACAATAGCCCGTGCGTCATTAGCTTCCACGATCTCTGCGGGAATCTCATCCCATCCAGCCAGTTTTGCCGCACTTGTCCGATTGTGCCCTGCCAGAATTTCATAAGTATCCCTCAAAGGCATGGGGCGGACGATGATCCGAACCAAGAGCCCGTCCTCCTTCAGCTGCTCCGCAAAAGCCTCCAGCTGCGCGTCCGTATAAGGCTGAAACCCAATATCCGCCGTGAAGAAGGGAACCAGCTTGTCCAGCGGCAGAGAACAGAGCTGAACCTCTCCGGGAGGTGGGGCCTCCCGGAAGAGCTTCGTATATGCCTCATCGCTGGTTTGCAGTTCGGATGCCTGCTGGCTGGCTGTCATCCGCCTTTTCAGCAAATCATTCATAGCCGCCTTAGCCAAGCCACAGCACCTCCTCCGCAAGACTCCGGTAGCTGAAGGCGGCGGCATTTTTCGGGGCGTAGTTGAAAATACTCTGCCCGGCAGCAGGGCACTCCGCAACCTTGATGGAGTATTCGATGGGCCGCTCGAAAACGTGGAACGACTCGCCGTAGATTTCTCCCACGCTTTCCCGAACGCTTCGGCAAAGCTGGGGGCGGGACTGGTACATGGTCAGCAGGATGTCGGCAATCTTGAGGTCCGGATTGAACTCCGCCTGAACCGAATGGACCAAATCCAGCACCTCCGGGATGCCTTCGCTGGCGAGAAAGTGGGCCTGGACCGGGATAATCGCGTAGTCCGAAGCGGCAAGCGCGTTGACTGTCAGAAGTTCATGTTTCAGGCCGCAGTCGATGATGATGTAGTCGTAGCCGTCTCCCAGCGGGGCCAGCAGGCTGTCCATGATCTTTTCGCAGGAGCGTTCGGCATCCCCCACAGCGTTATATTGTGAGAGTTGCATCACTTGGAGTCGGGCGGCGGCATCAGCGAGGCGGCGGTTGGCGGGGATCAGGTCGGGGCCGGTTTCGGTGTGCAGGACCGTGCGCCCCAGATGAAGCTCCAGGTCCTCCGGGTAGTCGATGGCCGTCAGCAGCAGATTGGCCAGGGTGTACTTCTGCTCAGCCTGTGTAAAGCCCAGGGCGGCGGTCAAATTCCCCTGGGGGTCGTTGTCCACCAGCAGAACCCGCTTGCCGGAAGCGGACAGTGCCGCGCCTAGGTTCAGGGTCGTGGTGGTCTTGCCCACGCCGCCCTTTTACTGGGTGACCGAAATGGTTGTATGCAACATACACAAATTCTCCTTGTAATTTTCTACATCTGTTGCTCCAGCTAAAATCAGGGCCAAAATCTCCATTTGCAGTAAATTTGCAAAACGGATAATAAAGCGTAATAAAGGAAGGGAAAGGATAACAAATGCGCTGTTTTTGGGCTGTTCTGCAATAAATCCGCCAATCCATTGATAACACTGGCGGTGAAAGCAAAAAAGACCTCCGGGCTATGAGTTTCTTTTACGAAAACTCATAACCCGGAGGTCGCAGGTTCAAGTCCTGTCTCCGCAACCATGTCGAGTGTTCATAACGCAACTGAACACTCGTATGTAAAGGAACAGTCGAAAGGCTGTTCCTTTACTATTTCTATGGGGCGGTGTGCCCCGGTG
>JAAWIE010000012.1 GCA_022796195.1 Lawsonibacter sp.
AAGGAGAAGGAAGTATGGCAATCAGGACAATTTTGACCCAGGGAGATCCCGCACTGGCCAAGGCGTGCCACGCAGTAACCCGGTTTGATGACAAGCTGTGCAGTCTGCTGGACGATTTGAAGGAGACCCTTGCGGACGCTGGCGGAATCGGTCTGGCGGCTCCACAGGTGGGGATTCTCAGGCGGGCGGTTATCGTAATGCCCGACCCGGAGAGAGACGAGATGATCGAGCTAGTCAACCCGGAAATCCTGGCGCAGGAGGGATCGCAGGATGGCTGGGAGGGCTGTCTGTCTCTGCCTGGCATGTGGGGCAAGGTGGAGCGGCCAAATTGGGTGAAGGTACGGGCGCAGGACCGGTATGGAAACTGGTTTGAGACGGAAGGGACCGAGATGGCCGCCCGGTGCTTCTGCCACGAGCTGGAGCATCTGGAGGGCCATATGTACGATGAGCATACCGACCGGCTTTACACGGCCGAAGAACTGGATGAAATTTTGTCTTCTGAGGAAAAGGAAGGGAAGAAACTGCGGCGGGGAAGGAGAAAACGATGAGAGTTGTCTTTATGGGTACCCCCGCGTTTGCCGTCTGCTCCCTACAGGCACTGATGGAGGCCGGACACCAGATTGTTGGGGTATTCAGCCAGCCCGACAGACCTGTAGGCCGGCACCACAATAAGCTCCAGCCTACCCCAGTAAAGGAGTGTGCCCAGTCCCATGGTATTCCAGTGTTCCAGCCGGAGAAGCTGCGTGATGAGACGGCGCTGTCCATCCTCAAGGAGCTGGACCCGGAACTCATTGTTGTGGCGGCTTATGGGCGTATTCTCCCCGATGATATCCTCGCTCTGCCCGCCAAGGGATGTATTAATGTCCACTCGTCTCTCCTGCCCAAATACCGGGGATCCGCTCCCATCAATTGGGCCATTCTCAACGGAGAGCGAGAGACCGGCGTTACCATCATGTATATGGCCCACGATTTGGATGCAGGGGATGTCATTCTTCAGCGTGCCACACGCATCAGCAAGATAGAGGACGCAGCCGCTCTGTATGACCGTCTGGCACTTATGGGGGGAGAATTGCTGTTGGAGGCTGTAGCACAGATTGAGGCTGGAACTGCCGTCCGCATCCCCCAGGACCCGGAACAGGTTACCTTTGCGCCTATGCTTTCCAAAGCCCTGTCTCCGGTGGACTGGACAAAAAGCGCCCAGGAGATTTTTAACCATATCCGGGGCTTGTATCCCTGGCCGGGGGCCTCGACTACGGTTGTGACCGGTGAGCCCATCAAGTTATGGGCGGCCCAGGTGGTAGAGAAGCATACCGACGCTTCTCCAGGAACTGTGATCGCTGCCGGTTGGGGGGGAATTGACATTGCCTGCGGCGGCGGCCAGGTTCTGCGTATCCTGGAACTCCAGGCCCCAGGCAGTAAGCGGATGACCGTTTCCGCCTATCTGGCGGGACATCCGATCCACAGCGTTTTGCCGGACGGGCCGCACTGAAACCAATGAGTGTACAGAAGCATACACTGTGCGTCCATCGAGAACTAAATGGATAACGGCGGACAGACAATGTCTGCCTCTGTACCAGCGGGCAAGGAAGGGGGAAGCCTATGGATGCTAGAGAAGTATCTCTGTTGTCGTTATACGACTGCCAACGGCAGGGGGTATGGTCAGATGCTATTTTGAAAAAGCGGCTGGCCTCCGCCGGGCTGGACAGCCGGGATGGGGCGCTGGCTACCCAACTGTGTTTTGGTGTGCTGCAAAACCGGCTGCTGCTGGACTTTTACCTCTCCTATTTCTCAGAACGGCCCCTGAAGCGGATGGAGGGCAAGGTGGTAGAGGCTCTGCGGCTGGGGGCATACCAGATGCTATTTTTGGATAAAATTCCACACAGCGCGGCAGTAAACTGCTCGGCAGGACTGACCCGCAAGCACTGTAAAAATCCCCGGGCGGTGGGGATGGTCAACGGCATTTTACGCAGTCTGGAGCGGAATCTGGATAGCCTGCCCGCCATCCCTCAGGAGGACGCGGCGGGCTATTTGTCCATCCGCTATTCCCATCCCGAGTGGCTGGTGAAGGTATTTCTCTCCATGATGGACAGCAGCGAGACGGCCAAACTGCTAGAGGCCAACAACGGACATCCTCCCATAACCGCCATGACAAATACCACTCGAGTTACAGTAGAAGAACTGGCGGAAATTTTGGAGGGAGAGGGAGTCCAAACACAGCCCCATCCCTGGTTGGAAAATGCTCTGATTTTGTCCAAAACCGGCAGTCTGGAACAACTGTCTGCCTTCCAGAAGGGACTGTTCTACATCCAGGATCCTGCCAGTAAGCTGGCGGTTCTGGCGCTGGACCCAAAACCGGGGATGCGGGTGCTGGACTGCTGTGCCGCCCCCGGCGGAAAGAGCTTTGGAGCGGCGATTCAGATGGAGAACAGGGGAGAGGTGGTCTCCTGTGACCTCAGCCCCCACAAGAAAAAGTTGATTCAGGATGGAGCGGACCGTTTGGGATTGGGCAGTGTTGCGCCTATGACCGCCGACGGAAAAGTACACCGGGTGGAATGGGGAAACGCGTTTGAACGAGTGTTGGTGGATGCGCCTTGTTCCGGCTTGGGGGTTATTCGGAAAAAGCCGGACATCCGGTATAAAGACCCAGCCTCGTTGGAGCGGCTACCAGAGGTCCAGCGGGCCATATTGGATAACGCGGCCCGGTATGTAAAGCCCGGCGGAGTGATGGTTTATTCTACCTGTACCATCTTGCGCCGGGAAAATGAGGATGTAGCGCAGACATTTTTAGCACATCACCCGGAGTTCAGGGCGGAGCGGTTCTGTCTGCCTGAATGCGTGGGGGACGCCCGGACGGGGATGCTGACTCTCTGGCCCCACCGGCAGGGGACCGACGGATTTTTTATCTGCAAACTGCGCAAAGAGGGGTGAAGCTCTTTGGTTGACATAAAATCAAAGACGCCGGATGAGCTGGCTGTCTGGCTCAAAGAACAGGGAGAACCGGCGTTTCGGGCCAAACAGATTTTCAAATGGCTGTACCGGGGCGTAACCTCCTTTGAGGAGATGACCGATCTCTCTAAGTCTCTGCGCCAAAAACTGTTCGAAACTGCTTTCCTTACTCCGCCCACCGCAGTCCGGAAACAAGTTTCCCAGCTGGATGGTACCATCAAATACCTGTGGGAACTGGCCGATGGCAACTGTGTAGAGTCGGTGCTGATGCGCTATCAACATGGCAACACGGTCTGTATTTCCTGTCAGGTAGGGTGCCGGATGGGGTGCGCATTCTGTGCATCCACTATTGCGGGCAAGGTTCGGGACCTGACTCCGGCAGAAATGATTGATCAGGTTTTATTTACTCAGATTGACAGTGAAACCCCCATTTCTAACATCGTTTTGATGGGGATTGGGGAGCCGCTGGACAATTTTGACACAGTTTTGCGGTTCCTCACCCTGGTAAACCACCCGGATGGGCTGAAGATCGGGATGCGGCATATATCTCTATCCACCTGCGGTTTAGTGGAGCAAATTGACAAACTGGCCCAATATGGGTTACAATTAACGTTATCGGTTTCCCTCCATGCTCCAGATGACGAGACCCGGTCACGAATTATGCCAGTGAACAGGAGTGTGGGTGTGGAACAGCTGATGGAGACTTGCCGGCGGTATTTCGAAACCACTGGGCGGCGTGTCTCCTATGAATACGCCATGATTGACGGGGTAAATGATGCGGACTGGCAAGCCGACCTGCTGGCAAAGCGGTTGAAAGGAGCCCCGGCCCATGTGAATCTTATCCCCCTGAACGAAGTGGAGGAGAGCCCCCTAAAGCCCAGCCGCCGGGTGGCGGCGTTTCAGAAGCGGCTGGAGAGCCATGGGGTTACCGTGACCGTCCGGCGGAAGTTGGGGGGAGACATTGACGCCTCCTGCGGGCAGCTGCGCCGTAAGGCAATAAAAGAAAGCCAGTGAAGGCGGCTTGCGGTCCCGCAGGAATGGACAGGCTGTTTTAAGCGGAGTTTGTTCGCTTTTCATAGAGACAGGACAAAGCAGAAGCCGGAGAACCGGCGGAAACGAGGTTGAACGCTATGCAGGTATGGGGAGTGACCGACCGCGGCGCGGTACGCCAACAAAATCAGGACGCATATGCGGCGAAGGTGCTGGAGGACGGCAGGGTGATTGCCTTGGTGTGCGACGGTATGGGCGGCGCACGGGCAGGAAATGTGGCCAGCACCATGGCGGTAGAGCTGTTCATGGAAGAATTTTTCAAAGCGGATTCCTCCGGCCCTGTGGAAGAGCGGATGGGGCATGCGGCCTCGGTAGCAAATTTGGCAGTTTTTAACCGTTCGGTTCATGAGGCGGACTGCGCTGGAATGGGTACCACGCTGGTGGCGGCGCTGGCCGGAGATCGGGAGGCGGTTATCCTCAACGAGGGGGACAGCCGGGCCTATCATATCAACCGAGAGGGCATTGTTCTGGTCACACGGGACCACTCTTTGGTGGAGGACCTTGTGGAACGGGGAGAACTGACCCGAGATCAAGCCCGTACCCACCCCCACAAGAATCTGATTACCCGAGCCCTCGGGGCGGAACCGGTTCTGATGGCCGATTGTTTCCGCCAGCCCCTGAGCGAAGGGGACTATTTGCTGTTGTGCAGCGATGGGCTGAGCAATGTGGTCAATGAGCAGGAAATGCTTTATGAGGTCATCCATGGCGGTCCGGAGGAAGAATGCTGCGGACGTCTGTTGGAAATTGCCCTCAGCCGGGGCGCACCGGACAACGTGACGGCAGTGCTGGTAAAGCGGTAGGATAAGGGAGGCGGTCCCTGTGCGTATTTTGTGCAGGGAATGGCCTGTTGCGGACTTTTCCAGAGGTTAACTGAGCTGAAAGATAAGGAGGACATTTACCATGGATCAGTACATCGGTAAATTACTCGATAACAGATATGAGATATTGGAGCTGGTAGGTACCGGCGGCATGGCAAAGGTGTATAAGGCCCGATGCCACCGTCTGAACCGGCTGGTGGCAATCAAGATTCTGCGGGAGGACTTGTCTCAAGACGCGGAATTTCGCCGCCGGTTCCACGATGAGTCCCAGGCGGTTGCCATGCTGTCCCACCCCAATATCGTGGCGGTGTACGATGTAAGCCGGTCCTCTGAGCTGGAATATATTGTAATGGAGCTGATTGATGGCATTACCCTGAAGCAGTACATGCAGAAAAAGGGGAATAAACTCAATTGGCGGGAAGCCCTCCACTTTATCACGCAAATTACAAAGGCGTTGGGCCACGCCCACAGCCGGGGGATTATCCATCGGGACATCAAACCCCACAACATTATGGTTCTGCGGGACGGCAGTGTGAAGGTAGCCGACTTCGGCATCGCCCGGGTAACCTCCGGCGGTCACAGTACCCTGACCCAGGAGGCGCTGGGTTCTGTCCACTATATCTCTCCGGAACAGGCCCGGGGCAGTCATATTGACGCTCGGTCCGATCTGTACTCTGCGGGTGTGGTGCTTTATGAAATGCTCACTGGCCGACTGCCTTTTGAGGGAGATACCCCTGTGTCGGTAGCGATTCAGCATATCAATTCCATTCCCTTATCTCCGCGCGAGCTGGAATCTTCCATCCCGGAGGCGCTGGAGTCCATCACTATGAAGGCTATGGCGCCCAATCCGGATAACCGCTATCTGTCTGCCGACGATATGCTGGCGGACCTGGAGGAGTTCCGGAAAAATCCCAATATTAATTTCGACTACAGTACCTCGGAGTTTGACCCAGAGGACGAGTTGGATGACGACCGCACCCAGATTCGGCCGGTCCGCGCTGCGCCGGCCTATGTCACGTCAGACCGGCGGTACGATGAGGATTATTCCTCTCTGCGCCGCAGCCCACGCCGGTACGACGAGGAACCCTCCCGCCGGAGCCGCCGGTATGATGACGATGATGAGGATTACCTGCCCCGCCGGGGTCCCATGTGGCCGGTTGCGCTGGCGGTGCTGGCAATTTTGCTTTTTGTGGTGGTAATTGCGTATTTTCTGGTGAATACCTTCTTTTCCAGCGTGTTAAATCCGCCCATTACCTATTCCGTCCCCGACTTGATGGGACAGGATTATGAACAGGTGAAAGCAGACAATGACTTGTTAGGACGTTTCCGCCTAGTGAAGGGCGAAACCATCACTGACGATGCGGAACCGGGCACCATTATTGGTCAGAAGCCCGAGGCGGACAGCCAAGTAGGAGAGACGGAGACCGAGATTACCGTCACCATTAGCGGCGGGCCTGAGACTGTACTCATGATCGATCTGACGAGCAAAGACTTTAATGAAGCCTGTGCCGAACTGCGGGCGTTGGGACTGAAACCTGTAGTCCCGCCGGAGTATGAGAACCACGAGACCATCGAGCAGAACCACATTATTTCCTATACGCCCCAGGCCAATCTGCCCCTGCCCCCGGGGACCGAGGTGCATATGGTGGTCAGCCGGGGCCCGAAGGATATCCCTATCAAGGTGCCAAACCTGGAGGGCATGACCCAGTCCCTTGCAGAGAGTACCATCAACACTTACAACCTGAAAACCGGCAGAATTGATGATACCCAGTACAGCGATACGGTGCCTGCCGGGAAAGTCATCAGCCAGTATCCTACTGCCGAAACCGAGGTGTCCGAGGGTACTGAGGTTAACTTGATAATCAGTGCAGGTCCCGACCCCGCGACCCAGACCCCTGATGTGCCCGAACCGCCGCCGGTCCAGCCCGACCCCAACACGGTCACCCGTGAGGAAATGATTATATTGGAAGGCTTTGAAGGGGTTGTCAATCTCCGGGTTCTGATGGACGGGGTGGAGGTTTGTAACGAGAATGTGGACACCACCATGAACGTCAGCTGGCCTGTGCAGGTGACCGGAACTGGGGTGAAGGAACTGGCGATCTACATCAACGGTGTGGCCAGCGGCACCCAGAAGGTGGACTTTACCCAGGGGTCGAATGTCTCATGAGCGAGGGGATTATTGTGAAAGCCCTCAGCGGGTTCTACTATGTGGACAGTGGAGAGGCTGTCTATACCTGCCGGGCCCGTGGGAAGCACCGGTATGCCGGGCTGTCCCCGTTGGTGGGGGATCGGGTGCGGTTTACCCCGCTGGAGAATGGTTCCGGTGCGCTGGACGAGATTTTTCCCCGAAAAAATGAGTTCTACCGGCCTGCGGTGGCCAATATCGACTTGTTGGTTGTGGTGGCCTCCCAGGCGGTCCCAGTGACGGACCCCTTCCTCATCGACCGGGTGGCCGCCATCGCAGCCAGCCGGGGATGTGAGACATTGGTCTGCATCAATAAGTGTGACTTGGAACCGGGAGAAGAACTGGCCGGAATCTATGAGCGGGCTGGGTTTTCCACCCTCCAGGTGAGTGCCCAGACAGGCGAGGGAATGGATGCGTTGAGGCGGGAAGTCGCTGGAAAGGTATGTGCCTTTACAGGCAACTCCGGCGTAGGTAAGTCCAGCATTCTGAACGCGCTGGAGGCTGGCTTTGACTTAGCGACCGGAGAAATCAGCGATAAGCTGGGCCGCGGCCGGCACACAACCCGGCATGTGGAACTGTTCCGGCTGTCCTGCGGTGCACTGGCGGCGGATACGCCAGGATTTTCCTCCTTCGACGTGGATAAAATGGAGCTGGCCCGAAAAGAAGAGCTGCAATATGCCTTTCGAGAGTTTGCGCCCTATTTGGAGAAGTGCCAGTTTCAGGACTGTGCCCATGTGAAAGAGAAGGGGTGTGCAGTTCTGGCGGCGGTGAGAGCAGGGACGATCCCGGAAAGCCGTCACCGGAGCTATGTCCGGCTGTATGAGCAGGCCAAAGCCATCCCGGACTGGGGACGAAAGGATAATATCCATTGATTCGCGTAGGGCGCGACGACCCAGCGCGCCGCTTATGTTGATCCGATGCGGCGGGCCGGGGCCGTTCCGCCCTATTATTTATGAACTAGGTGATTTATATGAACGAAATGATACTGCTCAAGCTGGGAGAGATGGTCCTGAAGGGCCTGAACCGCCGCAGTTTTGAGGACAAACTTCAAGCCAATATTTACCGCCGCTTGAATCATTTGGGCCAATTTCGAGTCTATACCCGTCAGTCAGCCACCTATGTGGAGCCTATGACTGAGGAATGTGATATGGACGGAGCCTGGGAGGCACTGACGAAGGTGTTCGGAGTGGTGGGCCTGTCTCGGGCCCGGGCCTGCGACAAGGATAAGGATGCGATTTTGACCGCAGCCCAAGAATACCTGGGGGACCGGCTGTCTGCCGCCAAAACCTTTAAGGTGGAGACAAAACGGGCCGATAAAACCTTTCCTATGACATCCATTCAACTCAGTCAGTATGTGGGGGGTGAGTTGGACGAGCGGTACCCCAATTTGAAGGTAGATGTCCATAACCCTGAGCTGACCGTCCATGTAGAAATTCGGGACTATGCGGCTTTTGTCCATGCCGACCCGGAACCGGGTGCGGGAGGACTGCCGGTGGGAATTAACGGACGGGCGGTGTCACTGTTGTCCGGGGGAATTGACTCCCCAGTGGCCTCCTGGATGATTGCTAAGCGGGGGGTGTCTTTGGAGATGGTCCACTTCTTCTCCTATCCCTACACCTCGAACGAGGCCAAGGAAAAAGTGCTGGAGCTGGCTCGTCTGCTGACCCCCTGGTGCGGAAAGCTTACAGTTCATGTAGTGCCCTTCACCGCGATTCAGGAGGAATTGCGCCGCTCCTGTCCTCAGGAGTTGTTTACTGTGATTATGCGCCGGTTTATGATGCGCATTTCAGAGCGGGTAGCTCAGCGGTGCGGAGCAAAGGCCCTGGTTACGGGTGAGTGTCTGGGGCAGGTGGCTAGCCAGACCATAGAGGCGATGACCGTCACGGGTGCGGTGACATCTCTGCCTATTCTCCGCCCGGTGGTGGGGATGGATAAAGAGGACATTGTCAAAATTTCTCGAAAGATTGGCACCTACGATACCTCGATTCTCCCATATGAGGACTGCTGTACCGTTTTTACCCCCCGGCATCCCCGCCTGCGGCCTACTTTGGAAGAGTTGGAGGCAGCGGAACGGGATCTGGAGATTGAAGCTATGGTCCAGGCGGCAGTGGACGGGATTGAGCGGGTACAGATTGTATGATTTGACAGGAAAAGGGGGCTCTCTGTGGTCGACTGGAAGAAAAATACGGTCCATACATTGGACATTGCCGGATGTACCGCTGAGGGTATGGGGGTTGCTCGGCTGGAGGGCCGGGTTGTATTTGTTCCCTATACCATCCCAGGGGAGCGGTGGACGGTTCGCTTGGAGAAGGTCAATAAAAATGTCGCCTGGGGTCGGGGGATAGGGCTGCTGTTGCCCTCGTGCCAACGAATACAGTCTGATTGTCCAATTTATGGAAAATGTGGCGGCTGTCAGTTCCGGCACATGGCCTATGAGGAAGAACTGAGGCTGAAGAGACAGCGCATCGCTGATGCCTTGGAGCGGATTGGACATGTGAAGCTGGAGCTTCCACCGGTGTTAGGTGCGGAGCACCCCGACCGCTACCGGAACAAGGTGCAGTTTCCGGTATCTTGTGGGAAGCAGGGGCTGTCTGTGGGCTATTACCGGCCCAGAAGTCATGACGTGGTAGATGCTCCAGACTGCCTTTTACAGCCGGAAACCGTTACCCGCCTGCGGGGGGCATTTCAGAACTGGATGACAGCGCACAAGCTTTCCGCTTATGATGAGCGAACCGGGCAGGGCCTGATCCGCCACCTCTGCATTCGGACCAACAGCCGTGGGGAGAGCTTGGTTTGCGTGGTGGTCAACGGGAAGCGTATACCAGCGGAAGAAACGTTGATAGGCGATCTGCGGCAGGTAGAACCTGGGCTGGTTGGTGTGGTACTCAACTCCAATACCCGGGATACGAATGTGATTCTAGGGGAGCAATGCGCTGTCCTTTGGGGCCAGGACTGGCTGGAAGAAGAGCTGTGTCAGCTGGTGTTCCGGCTGTCGGTTCCCTCATTTTTTCAGATTAACCGTGAGCAGACAGAGGTTCTCTATCGTACAGCACTGGAGTTTGCTCAGTTGACTGGGACGGAAACTGTATTGGACCTCTACTGCGGGATTGGCACGATTTCCTTGGCTCTTGCGGGTAAAGCAGAACGGGTAGTCGGGGCTGAAATCGTACCCCAAGCCGTGGAGGATGCCAGAGAAAATGCGCGGCGCAATGGGATAGCGAATGTGGCGTTTTTCTGCGGGGATACCGGGGCAGTGGCCCAGCGTCTGGCAGAGGAAGGTATCAGGCCGCAGGTAATCTGTGTAGATCCGCCCCGGAAGGGGCTGGCCTCAGAGGTGCCTGCCATTCTGGCAGGGATGGCTCCGGACCGAATCGTCTATGTTTCCTGTGACCCGGCTACCCTGGCAAGAGATCTAGAGCGGTTTGCCCAACTGGGGTTTTATACGGTTCGGGCCCAAGGGATTGACCTTTTTCCAAGAACGATCCATGTGGAGACGGTTGCGCTGTTACAAAGAGAACCTTTGTAGAAAATCCTCTTAGCCTATCCTACATTGTTTATACAAAAATAAGGACGGTTGTATCAATACAATTAAGTATCGATACAACCGTTCTTATCTGGTACGCCCGAGGGGATTTGAACCCCTACCCGTTGCCGGAATGGAACCTAAATCCATCGTGTATACCAATTTCACCACGGGCGCGGATGAAGTGACCAGACATATGCTCAATCACATATCAACTATTTAATCATACAAGAAAATAGTTGAATTGTCAATCATGCTGGAAAAATATTTATTATTTTTCCAGCTCTGCCGCCAAAGCCGCTACAGCCTGAGATACGTAGGCAGAAAGAGGAAGATCCTCTACGCCGGCCACCACCACACCGCAGCTGTTCATAGGTACAAGGTATTTTTTCGCACGGCAGCTGCCCACCGCCTCGGCCATATTGGGAGTAACTTCGCCCAATATGGCATTGGCAACCACAATGCCAACCGGCCCCAACACTCCGTCTGCATCTATGACGCCCTGGACAACCGGATTTTCTCCGGTAGCGCCAAAGTCTGCCCCCGCTTTCAGCATGGCAGCGGTGGCCGTGGAGTTTGTACCCAGGGCATAAATCTGGGCTCGAGGCAGACGGGCTTTGACCTGCTCTACCATAAGACAGCCCAATCGGCCGCCCTGACCGTCGATGACAACGATTTTCATACAAAATTCCTCTTTTCCGCACTCAATTACCCCGGTCCTGCATAAAATGGCTCGGGGGTGGTCTTATGGCTTCCATATACAATGCCAACAGCGGGGAACTGCTTACAATGGCGGTGGCGCTTTCCGCTGTACTGGCCCAGGGACAGAGTCAAGCTCAGCTGGCCAAGCTGGGAGCTTTCTTTACCATCGTGGGGGACACGTTGAATTTATATGCCCTCCAGCCTAGCCAGACGGACCGAGCTTCCACGGCGCTCAGCCTCGCAGATAATCTCTGATCTCATCCAGCCGTTCCGCCGCCATTTGATAGCCTGCTGCCCACAGCAGGCGCAGTTTTTCGGTATCCCGCTCTGTCCGGGCCACGCCCAGGGTGGATTCGGGGGCGATGACCAGCAGTCTACCTGCCCGCTCGGCCTGAAACAGCTTTTCCCGGTCCTGATTGTAGACCGAAGCCCGGTTTTCCATAGCGGACACGAATTCCGGATAATCCCGGTATCTTCGACGAATCATATTCATCATGTGGTCGGGCTTGCGGCGGTAGTTCCGAGGGCGGGTGAGGACCACGATGACCCGGTCACACTTTGCCAGAGCACGCCGCCAGGGGATTGCGTCGCCGATGCCGCCGTCCAAATAGGGCTGACCGTCAATTTCGAAGACCGGGAAGAGGAGGGGCATGGCACAGCTGGCCTGGAGAACAATCGACTCTTTGTCGTTGCGGGGGACGGCCAGATAGTCAGCTTTACCAGTGTTCAGATTGGTTACCACCGCCTCTACCTCGCCGGGGAAGGCGGCAAAGGTTTTGTAGTCGAAGGGTACCAGCTGATTTGGGATGGTGCCATAGGCGAATTTCAGGCCGAAATAACAGCGGTTGTCCCGGTCGGCTAGATTGCGCCAGCCCATGTACCGCTTATCCGGGGCATAGCGGGTAACTACCTCCAGATTACGCCGGGGCTGTTTGGATACATAGCTTACCCCGTAGGCGATGCCTGCGGATACACCGATTACATAGTCGGCTATCACGCCGCCCTCCAGCAGGCCGTCGCAAACGCCGCTGGAAAAAATCGCGCGGAGGGCTCCGCCCTCCAATACCAAGCCTGTTTTCATAAAGACCTCCTATGCCCGCTCGCCGGGCATTTTTCCTTATTATACCCCACTGAGACTGATTTTGCAAACTGTTCCAATTTCCTTGACACCTCCGGCCTGTTGGGGGTAAAATATAGATTATTCTTTTGAGGTGAAATGTGCCATGATTACCCGAAAAAAAGTATCTGTTTTGCCTATCTACATGGTGGGCTTTGTCTGGCTGGGTTACGCCATGTTCTTCCCCTTGCGCACCTTGATACAGTATGTGCTGTGTGCAGCTGTGTCTCTGGCGGGCTATACGGTGGGCAAAGCCTTGTTCCCCGATCAGGTTTACCAGACACCAAGTACGGCTGAGGGGAAACCACAGGAATCCAAACAGGAGGAGACGGTGGAACCGCAGGTAGCCAGTCTCCGGAAGGAGAAGGATCGGGCGATCTCTGAACTTCGCCGGCTCAACAACGCCATCCCGGATGAAAAAATTTCCGATCAGATCGATCACCTGGAGGAAGTCACCGGTAAAATTATTGATCAAGTAATTGCAAAACCGGAAAAGAAGCCGCAAATTTCCCGTTTTCTGGACTATTTTTTGCCAACTACTTTAAAGCTGCTAAATGCCTATGACCGGATGGATTCCACCGGCATTTCGGGCAGTAACATCGATACCACCAAGCAGAAGGTGGAACAGATGCTGGCAACCCTCTGCGCTGCCTTTGACAAACAGTTGGATGCTCTCTTCGGAGACGAGGCATTGGATATTTCCACCGATATCACAGTTATGGAAAACCTGTTGGCCCAAGAGGGGTTGTCCAACGGTGGAGCGGACGGCCCTGTTTTGGAACTGTAAGAAGGAGGTCAGTATGGACTATCGTAAACATGTGAAAAAAGGTGAGTGCCTGTACGTTCCATTGGTACCGCTATCTTGCCTATAACAAGAAATCGGGAGGAGAACGGTAGCCTTGAAAAAATGGTCGGATGAAAAAAACGCGCTGGCTCTAGCAATTGCATATACATGTTTGGCGATATTCACCATCGTATATGTATTGTATCGAGCTCTTGATCCGCTGCAAATCGTTGTTGCCGTGAGTGCAGTGGCCTGGTGGATCTATTACGCAAAACTACGCAAAAAACGACAGGAGGAAAATAACGATGAGTGACGAACTGAATCTGAATAGCACCCCCGAGCTGACTTTTGAACCCTCTGCCGCCCAGGCGGTAGCCGCACCTGAGCTGACCTTGGAGCCCTCTGTTCCGCCGGCGCCTCAAGTGGACGAGGCGGCTCAGGCGTCCCGGGAGGCCAACGCCGTTAAGCTGGACGAATCTATGCTCAGCGAGGCGGAGAAGAAAATGGTGGAAGATTTTTCTCAGAAAATTGACGTCACCGACAGCAATTTGGTGCTGAATTACGGCGCCGCCGCGCAAAAAAACATCGCAGCTTTTTCGGAGAGCGCCCTAAGCAACGTAAAGACAAAAGACCTGGGCGAGGTAGGGGAGGCCCTGTCCTCTCTGGTGGTGGAGTTGAAAACCTTTGGGGAGCCGGAGAAAAAGGGGATTGGCGGCTTTTTCCAGAAGAAGAAAAACGAGCTGGAGGCCATGAAGGCCAACTATGCCCGGGCCGAGGTCAACGTGGAGAAGATTGTCAAGGTGCTGAAAGACCACCAAGTTACCTTGATGAAGGACGTGGCGATGTTTGACCAGATGTACGAGCTGAACACCAAGTACTACAAAGAACTTACAATGTATATTCTGGCCGGAAAAAAGCGGCTGGAGTATTTGCGTACCCACGATTTGGCGGAGCTGAAAAAGAAGGCAGAGACCACCGGGGCCCAGGAGGACGCGCAGGCTTATAACGACTTTGCCAACCTGTGCAACCGCTTTGAAAAGAAACTCCACGACCTGGAACTGACCCGAATGATCTCGGTTCAGATGGGCCCCCAGACCCGCCTGCTCCAGAACAACGATACCCAGATGCTGGAGAAAATCCAGTCCTCCCTGGTGAATACCATCCCGCTGTGGAAGAGTCAGATGGTGCTTGCCCTTGGGCTGGAGCATGGCCGTCAGGCCACCGCCGCTCAGGCTGCGGTTACCGATATGACGAACCAGCTTTTGCAGAAGAATGCCGACATGCTGAAAATGGGCACCATCGAGACCGCTCGGGAGGCTGAGCGGAGCGTGGTCTCCATTGAGACCCTCCAGCATACAAACCAGCAGCTGATTACCACCCTGGATGAGGTGATGCGGATTCAGACCGAAGGAGCTCAGAAGCGAAAAGAGGCCGAAGCGGAGTTGGGGCGCATTGAGGGTGAGCTGAAACGGAAGCTGTTGGAGCTGAGAGGCTGATGCGCAATAGGGGCAGGCGTTCAGCCGCACGATAATCGGCAGGGCGGGACGGCCCGCTAAGGCCGTCGCACCTTGCACAAGGAGAATACTATGAAACTTTTCCAAAAACCCTGGTTTGCTTGGCTGCTGACTGCGGCCATGATTTTGGGGGCCATCGGAATCGGACGGTCTAAGAATGCAGAACATGTCCCGGCTGGGGCCCCGCCGTCTTCTCCCTCGGCCGGTCTGTCTAACCTGGACACACGGGACTATGAGAAGTGGATTTGGGACGGCGCTGAGGTTCTCTCTGCCTCCACAGAGAAACAAATCTGCCTCTACAATGCCAACTGGGATTACCGCTATAACAGTGTAGTAGCTGTTGTAACAGTGGACGGTTTGGCTGGGGAAACGATTGAAGATTACGCCTGGGACCAGGGGATTGATATGGGACTCGGGGAAGGGGATGCTATTCTAGCAATTTCTTCCAAGGATGAGGACTGGTACGTGGTCCCTGGTGACGATTTTTCCACTATTCTAACCAACCAGGTGGTCGCTGAGCTGGAGGATATTTTGTCCGGAGACCTGAACGATAAAACGATATTGGCGTTTTATGAGACGCTCAATCAGGTCTATCAGGATAATTTCGGCTTAGGCAACGCAGAGGGCGGCGATTCTTATTCCACAAACTACAACGGCGGTGGAAGCAGAATGGCGGGCATGGTGATGTTGGTTTTCATTTTGATTGCTATTGTCCTAGTGGTGAATGCCATTGACCGTTCCCGCTACAATGTCTACCGGCGGCGCTACTATGGGGTTCCCAATCCCCCGGTTATGTTCCGGCCAATCTTTTTCTGGCATGGTCCAGGGTCTATGTGGTACCGCCGGCATTGGATACAGCCGCCTCCTCCGTCCCCCAGACCGCCCAGAGGTCCAGGCCCCGGCCCAGGAAACCGGCCAGGAGGCGGGTTTGGCGGCGGCAGTTCCAGTGGTTTTGGGGGTACGGGGAACCGCGGCCCCAGAGGCGGAGGAACCTTTGGTGGACGCCCATCAGGCGGTGGGCGTTCCGGCGGATTTGGAGGTTCGTTTGGGAGCGGCCGGGGCGGCAGCTCCTTTGGAGGGAGTCGAAGCGGAGGCTCTTTTGGAGGAAGCCGGGGCGGAGGATTCGGCGGAGGGCGTTCCGGTGGATTTGGAGGCGGTTCCCGAGGCGGAGGCTTTGGGGGCAGACGCTGACGGCTGCATAATTGCCCTGGAAGGATTTTTCTTTCCAGGGCTTTTCTTTTTGGACATACCTTTTCACAGCTTCGCATAGGATGAAAGCAACAGACGATATAGGAGTGTTGCTTTTATGCAGACCAACAATCAGATTTTTCTGCGGGGGCGGCTGGCCGCCCTGCCCACTTTATCCCATGTCAACCACAGCGTAGAGTATTTCCTTTTGCCGCTCACTGCCCGCCGCCTGTCTGGAGCGGAAGACCGGCTCAATGTGATTGCCTCACAAGAGCAATTGGCTGCTCTGTCGCTGGAGGAGGGGAGTCCGCTCACAGTGCGGGGCGAGGTGCGTACCTTCAACAACCGAAGCGGTGTTGGAAGCCGACTGGTGGTAAGTGTCTTTGCCCGGGAGCTGTCTCAAGAGGAGGGCGACGACGAAAATATGCTGTCGCTCTCTGGAACCCTGTGCAAGCCGCCCTCCCTCCGGGCGACCCCCTTGGGCCGGACGATCTGCGATATGATTTTGGCCATCAACCGCCGCTATGGCCGGGCGGATTACTTGCCCTGTATCGCCTGGGGCAGTTTAGCCTACCGCTGTGCCGCCATGAAGGTGGGGGACCGTCTGGCTTTGGAGGGCCGCTTGCAGAGCCGGGTCTACACCAAGGAGGTGGACGGACAGCTTCAGGAACGCACCGCCTTTGAAGTGTCTGTGATGTCCCTGTCCGACCCGGAGGAAGATTACTTAGACTGAATTTGGTGTTTCAGCCGCATAATTTTCCTGTAACCGCAAAACAATAGGGATACACTCATCATAAAGGAGGTATCCCCATGAAACGCATTTTTCGGGGGCTTGCGCCCCTGCTGGCGCTGGCGTTGGCTGTAACGCTGGCCGCCCCTGCGTCCGCCTTTTTCTGGAATAAGAAGACGGACGCTCCCTATGTAGAGGACTTTTCCAAAAACGGCCTAATCGGTACAGCAATTGCCTTTGAGCTGGAAGACTTTGCGGTCAAGCCCAACAGCAAGTATACACTTAACGGCATCACGGTGGATGTTCTGCCTGACCCAGGGGCTGGTACGCTGTGCATCGGCGGACAGCTGGTGGAGGCTGGCTCCTTTGTGGATGCCACCGCGCTGGCCGGATTGAGGTTCCAGAGCGTACAGTCTCCCAGCGTGACCACGGCGGAGGTACTGTTTACCCCTACGTTTTCCTCTGGTGAGGAGGCGCGGCAGAGCAAGGTGACTATTTATCTGTTGACGGAAAAAAACGAACCTCCAGTAGCTCGAAATATGGAACTGACCACCTACAAAAATGTAGCGATTACCGGCTACTTTGACGCCGTGGACGGCGAGGGGGATGCGCTTACCTTCCAACTCACCTCTACGCCCGCTCGCGGGGCGGTAACCTTGGCGGAAGACGGTTCCAGTCAGTTTGTCTACACCCCCTATGAGAACAAAACGGGTTCCGATTCCTTCACCTATGTTGCCATTGACCCAGCGGGAAACACATCGCCGGAGGCGAAGGTGTCGCTCCGTATTGACAAGCCGGACACCAAGGTAACTTATGCGGATCTGGCTGGACACCCAGTTCAAAAGTCCGCTGTCCGGCTGGCCGAAGAGGGGATTTATGTGGGCCGGTATGTGGATGGACGGTATTTCTTTGACCCAGACCAGACAGTAACCCGGGCACAGTTCCTCACCATGGCGATGTCCGTGGCTGGGCTGGAGGATCTGGAGGGCGTCACGCTGACCGGGTTCTCGGATGATGAGACCATCCCCACCTGGGCGAAGGGAGCCGTATCGGCTGCGCTGAAGGCGGGTGTGGTTCAAGGCTCCCGGGATGCCAACGGTGCGCCTGTCTTTGGGGCAGGGGATACCATTTCTCGTGCAGAGGCCGCTGTGATGCTGGACAACCTGCTGGATATCACCGATGTTCCGGTAGCAGTATTCTCCAGCGACGGCGGCGGACACTGGGCCGCACAGGCGGCGGCCAATCTCTCTGCCTCCGGAGTCATCCGGCGGGACACGGCTGGAGCGGTGCAGCTGGCTGATACCCTGACTATGGGCGATGCAGCGGAAATGCTGGATGGAGCGATGGATGTGATGGAATCACGCAGTGCAGGCAGTTGGCTTCCCTGGGCATAAAGAGAAAACCGCCGGAGCATAACACTCCGGCGGTTTTGGTGCTTAGTAGAACTTTTTACGGTTCTTGCGGGCAGCCTCAGACTTCTTGCGGCGTTTGACGCTGGGGCTCTCGTAGTGTTCACGCTTACGGACCTCGGCCAGCACACCAGACTTGGCACAGCTGCGCTTAAAGCGTTTCAGGGCGCTTTCCAGAGATTCGTTTTCTCTCACACGGACTTCCGACATTTATATTTCCCTCCCTCCGCGCGCGGCGGGGATCTCCCGCTCACGTAAGGGCCATTCTTATGGCTTTAACATTACCATTATATTTCTTTTTCATAAATCTGTCAAGAGTAGATTTGTGAAACGTTTGTAAAATCCGTAGAAATGATAAGTCCGGCAGGGACACATCAGGCTGCGTTCCTGCAATATTATGCCTGAGGCTTGAAAATCAGGCTGACCAGCTTGCCCTTGACAACAATGGACTTCACCAGCTGCATACCCTCTGCCAGTTTGGCGATCTTGGGATCGGCCAGAGCGGCGGATACTACCGCTTCATCCGAGGCGTCGGCGGGGACCACGATGTTGGCTTTTACCTTGCCGCCCACCTGAACGGCCATCTTGGCGGTAGCGGCTACCGTTTTACTCTCATCGTACTCCGGCCAGTTCTGGAGGCATACCTGTCCGCCGTAGCTGTTCATTTCCCACAGCTCCTCACACAAGTGGGGGGCGAAGGGGGACAGCATCAGCAACAGCTGTTTATAGTCGCCTTTGGTGGCGCCCTTGGCGTAGAAATCGTTGACCAGGGACATGAGTGCGGCAATCGCAGTGTTGAACTTCATGGCCTCAATGTCGCTGGATACTTTTTTAATGGCTTTGTGGATGGCCTGTTCGTTTTCTGCGGAACAGTTGCCGCCATCTTTCAGCTTTTCGTTCAGGTTCCAGACCCGGTCCAAGAATTTTTTGCAGCCCCGGACCGACTCGTCCGACCAAGTGGCGGTTTTTTCAAAGTCGCCGATGAACATGATATACAGCCGCATGGTGTCTGCACCGTAGTCCCGGATTACGTCGTCAGGATTTACTACGTTGCCCAGTGACTTGGACATTTTTACGGAAGGCCGAAGGGCCTGATTTCCATACTTGTCGATCAGAGCCTGTTTCTCCTCTTCAGTCTCCACATTACCTACATAATGGGGATTTTTGCCTAAAATCATGCCGTGGCTGGTGCGTTTGGCGTAGGGCTCCGCATGGGGAATTACACCAATATCATGAAGGAAGTTATTCCAGAACCGGGAATAGAGCAGGTGGAGTGTGGTGTGTTCCATGCCGCCGTTGTACCAGTCCACTTGGCCCCAGTAGTCCAAAGCCTCCTTGGAGGCCAGCGCCTGATGGTTGTGGGCATCCATATACCGCAGGAAATACCAGCTGGAACCGGCCCACTGAGGCATAGTGTCGGTCTCACGTTTTGCGGGACCGCCGCAGCAGGGGCAGGTGGTGTTTACCCAGCTTGTCATCTTGGACAAGGGAGATTCTCCGTCATCAGTAGGCTCATAGGATTCCACCGCAGGAAGCAGGAGGGGAAGCTGGTCTTCGGGCAGGGGTACCCAGCCGCACTTGTCGCACCATACCATGGGGATAGGTTCGCCCCAGTACCGCTGGCGTGAGAACACCCAGTCCCGAAGTTTGAAGTTAACCTGTTCGTGGCCGATGCCCTGTTCCTCCAGCCATTTGGTAATGACAGGGATGGCATCTTTGACCGTCATGCCGTTCAGGAAATCGGAATTGACCATGATACCGGTGTCATCCTTGGCGGTAAACGCCTCTTTTTGTACGTCCTCGCCGCCGGAGACCACCTCAATAATTTCACAGCCGAACTTCTTTGCAAAAGCCCAGTCGCGGGTGTCGTGGGCGGGTACGGCCATAATGGCCCCAGTACCGTAGGAGGCGAGAACATAGTCCGAGATGAAGATCGGAATTTCCCGTCCGTTGACGGGGTTTACCGCCTTTACGCCCTGGAGCATGACGCCGGTCTTCTCCTTGTCGGCAGACAGCTCTGTGCGTTCAAAGTCGGATTTGCGGCCTGCCTCTTCCACGTAGGCGGCTACTTCATCCCAGTTGGAAAGTTTGTCCTTCCATTCCTTCACAAAGCGGTGTTCCGGAGAGATGACCATATAAGTTGCGCCGAAGAGAGTGTCAGGCCGGGTGGTAAAAACCACAATGTCCTCACCGGTGGTGGCTTTAAAGGTGACTTCTGCGCCGGTGGACCGGCCGATCCAGTTGCGCTGCTGGGTCTTGACCCGGTCGATAAAATCAACGGTATCCAGCCCGTCGATAAGCTTTTGGGCATAGGCGGTGATTTTCAGCATCCACTGAGATTTCTCCTTGCGGACTACAGGCGCACCGCACCGCTCGCAGACGCCCTCAACAACCTCCTCATTGGCCAGCACGCACTTGCAGGAGGTACACCAGTTTACAGGCATAGTGGTCTTATAGGCCAGCCCATGTTTGTACAGCTGGAGGAAAATCCACTGGGTCCACTTATAGTAGTCGGGACTGGTGGTGTCTACACACCGGTCCCAGTCGAAGGAATAACCCAGCATATGGAGCTGCCGGGTAAAGTTTTCAATGTTTTGCTTGGTGACGGCAGCGGGGTGGACGTGATTTTTAATGGCGAAATTCTCGGTAGGCAAACCAAAGGCATCATAGCCGATAGGGAACAGGACATTATACCCATCCATCCGTTTCTTACGGGCGATTACGTCCATAGCGGTGTAAGGGCGGGGATGGCCTACGTGGAGACCCGCCCCAGAGGGGTAGGGGAATTCTACCAGACCGTAGAACTTGGGTTTGGGATCACCGGTCTTGCAGGTAAAAGTCTTTTCGTCTTTCCATTTTGTCTGCCACTTTTTTTCAATGGCGGTAAAATCGTATTTCAATGCAAACACTCTCCTGTATCGTTTGGCCTTGAATGGCCGAATCGACAGTGATTCTCAGTAATTATAGCGGAAAGAACCTAAAATTGCAATAGCTGAAACAGAAAAAGGAAAGACGCCCTAACGGACGTCTTTCCTGCGCTGGAGCGAGTGACGAGGCTCGAACTCGCTACCTCCACCTTGGCAAGGTGGCGCTCTACCAGATGAGCTACACTCGCAACGACAGTGGTTATTATAGCGGGGTCCGACCAAAAAGTCAACCCCTTTTTTGAAAAAATGGAAAAAATTTTTTGAGCCTCTTATGTAAGAATTCCTTCCAGTGGTCCCTGGTGGACAGTGCGAAGATTTTTCAGCTGGCACAAATCTGACGGACGCAGCAGGGTAGGGGGCTTGGGTAGTTCCACGGCGCCGCAGTTTTCCAGCAGTCCAGCCACGAACTGGGAGCAGAAATAGTGGTTCTTGCGCTGGAGAGACAGATTAAAGTAACAGGCAAAGGCTCCTAATACGCTATAGTGGTATTCTTCCCGCTGGGCATACATGGAGCGCAGCTGGCGGCGCAGGCGAAAGTAAGTCTCATTGCTGACCTTTAATTCGTACAGGCAGCAGGGGACTTCCCTGCGGTAAACTGTGACCTGTTCCTCCACCAGACCGGCGGGCAGGGCAAGATACCGGTATTTCCGGGCAAAGCTGTAGAAAGGGCCGCTGGGGCCGTCCAGACCGATAGAGGCGTGGGTATAGCGGTCATGGGTAGCGAAGTGAATAAGGTGAGAGAACCAGGTTCCTGACCGGGTAAGCAGAATATATATGGTTCGTTCGTCCATAGGTATCTCCTTTCCAGCGGAAGCGTCGGGTCCGCCCGACGCTTCAAAACAGCCGGCTGTTTTGAGTATCTTTCTTGCTATGTTATTCTCAGTTTAACATTATAACTCTAAATTACATTGAAGGGAAGATTAAGATTTTCTGAAATTTGTGGAAAGTCCGCAAAATGTAAACTAATCAAAAAATAGGTTGACAATTAAGCAAATGTAATGTATACTGTAAAATATTAATTGTGAATGAGCGGATGAAAGGATGAACTTCCTATGGAAACAAAAAGCAATCTTTATCCTCTGGTCATGACGGCCATGATGGCAGCTGTCATCGCGGCGGTCGCGCCGTTTTCCATTCCAGCGGGGGAAATATCGTTTACACTATGTACGTTTATGCTCTATTTGTCTCCCTATATTCTGGGGTGGCGGCGGGCGGCAACTGCTTCTTTGGTATATATTCTGCTGGGCATGGCCGGTATGCCGGTGTTCAGCAACTTTAAAGCCGGTCTGGGTGTGCTGGCCGGACCTACCGGCGGCTACATTTTGGGCTATGTCCCCATGGTCGCTGTAAGCGGACTGGTGATTACGGCATTTCCGCGAAAACGCTGGATTCACCTAAGCGGTATGATTCTGGCTACGGCTGTACTCTACACCTTTGGCACCGCAATGTTTTGTGTCCAAACAGGCGCATCGTTGGAAAAGGCTCTGCTGGCTTGCGTTATCCCCTTTATCCCCTTCGATCTGGGCAAGATGGTGGCCGCTACCGGATTAGGGCCTGTATTGCAGGAGCGGCTGACGAGGGCGAATCTCCATTCGCAGGGCTGAAAATTTAAACGTTTTTCCTCTCTCTGTTCCGTTGCCTCAGAGATATTCTGGGGCGGCGGGATTTTTTCTTGATTTTCTGGAAGGGGGGCAATATAATAAGAAATAAAAATTTTTCTGAGCGTGCGATAAAACGATCCCTTCGTGCGTTTCTGGTATGACAGGAGAGAATGGACTATGCTGACTCTGCTGGGAGTTCAGACAACCGAAGATGAAGAGGCCCATCGGGCTTTGGAGTTGGAACAGCTTTTGATTCAAACGGGGGAAGGTGACCGGGAGGCATTTGCCGGACTGTATAGCCTGACTCGGGGAGCGGTGTATGCGCTGGCGTTGTCTTTGCTCCACAATGCCCAGGAGGCCCAGGATACGGCACAGGATACTTTTGTGAAGGTATGGGAAAGTGCTCCCAGCTACCGGCCTCGGGGCTCGCCGATGGCCTGGCTGCTCACAATCGCCCGGAATCTGGCCCTGAGCCGCCTGCGCCGAAGCGGACGGCAGGTGGACCTGGATGACGAGGAGTGGGAAGCTATCCCTGCGGCTGTGCCCGGTGTTTCACTCGAGGACCGGCAGGTCCTCCAGGAGGCGCTGGCCCGACTGAGTGGGGAGGAACGGCGTATTGTTCTGCTCCATGCTGTTACCGGACTGAAACACCGGGAAATTGCCCAGCTGCTGGAACTGCCATTGTCCACAGTCCTGTCCAAATACCACCGCGGGCTAAAAAAATTAAAAAGCCTGATGAAAGGAGAGAAGCAGCCATGACCGACCGGGAATTGGAGCAAAAACTGGCCGAAGCCATAGAGCATACAGCCCCCGATGATTGGAACGCCATTCTCTCCCGCTGCGGTGCGCAAAACGGGAGTGTGATGGAAATGAAAGAATTGAAGTCCGATCAGAATGTTATTGACGTGAAGGTCACAGAAGTGAAAGCCAGAAAGAAACTGCGTCCGTGGCTGGCCGCCGCCTGCGCGGCGCTGGTATTGCTGGGTGCAGGGGGCGGCGGGCTGCTGTATCAACGGAGTTACGCCGTGACCAGCGTAGTTTCCCTGGATGTCAACCCCAGTATCGAACTGCGGGTAAACCGGGCGGAGCGGGTGATCTCCTGTACTGCGCTGAATACCGAAGCGGCGGCGGTGCTTTTCGACATGAACGGCGGCGCCGACCTGAAAGGCACTAAGCTGGATGTAGCCGTGAACGCAATTGTGGGTGCGCTGGTGCGGGAGGGTTATTTGGATAGCATTTCCTCCGCAATTCTTATTTCGGTGGAGGACAGCGACCAGGACCGTGCCGCCCGGCTCCAGGCGGAGCTGGTGGCTTCGGTAGACGGTGTACTCCGGACCCAGGCCCCTAATACCTCAGTTTTGAGCCAGGTGCTCACCGTGGACGCTCCCGCACTGGATTATACCCCCTATGAAAACGGACTTTCCGCCGGTAAATCCGCTCTGGTGCGGAAGGTGATGGAGATGAATGGTACCATTGCAACCAACAGCACAGAAGCCTTTGACAAACTGGCCGCTCTGTCTGTGGAAGAGCTGAACGATCTGCTGAAGTCGGGGGAGACGCGAATTCCCATTGGTAAGCCCGCCGCTGCTCAGGCTGCAGAGGAGTACGCTGGAACATTGGCTGTGAATTCTGTGACCACGGATGTGGACCCGGAGTTGGATGAGGTTCCCCCTCACTACGAGGTGGGGATAAAAACATCCTGGGGGGAGTTTGACTATATCGTAGATGCCTTTACCGGAGAAGTGCTCAGAGGCCAGAAAGATCTGTTGAATTACGTCCCTGGAGGGAACGGACAGTCTGTAGAACAGCCTAACACAGGAACTCAGACACCTAACACAGGAACTCAGACACCTAACACAGGAACTCAGACGCCTAGCGCGGGCACTCAGAAGCCCGGTACCAGCACCCAGACGCCTAGCACGGGCACTCAGACACCTAGTGCCGGTACCCAGACGCCGAATTCACAAAAACCGGCCTCGCAGGATGTAGGACAGGATGCCGCTAAACAGGCTGCGCTGAACCACGCCGGACTTGCTGAGAGCGATGTTTCCAACTGGAAAATTGAACGGGAATGGGAAAACGGCCGGTTGGAGTATGATATTGAGTTCTGGTGCGGCACGACAGAATACGACTATACCATTGACGGTTCCTCCTGTTCCGTATTGAAGCACGAGTGGGACCATCACCCGGAGTACAATTCCGAACACCATGGCGGAAGTACCACAACACCCAGCACAGGAAACACTACTGTGGAAGATATTGGCCGGGATGGCGCAAAAGCCGCCGCGTTGAACCATGCTGGAGTAGCTGAAAGTCAGACTACCAGAATGAAAGTGAAACAGGATTGGGACGATGGCCGGCTGGAGTACGAAGTGGAGTTTAATGTGGGCTGGACCGAGTATGAGTACACCATTGATGGCGCTACCGGCGCGATTCTGGAGTATGAACAGGATATAGACGATTGATTGAGAAACAGCCGCGTGACTGGATGCCGTCACGCGGCTGCTTTTATTACAGTTGGCAGGAGTTTGGCAGATTAACAATTTTTTCATATAATTTTCATTTCCCTCTTGTAATTTTTCGCTATATCCTGTAAAATGTAACTGTTAAGTTTTGCTCCTGAGACCTATATTTCCAGTATGGAAATACAGGTCCCAGTAAGGGGGAGCAGTCCCAGTGTACAAGGAGGATGTATGCGGGGATGAAAGGAGAAAACATGAAAAAAGCGATGAATCAATCTACGCTGACCACAATCCTGAATGTGGCCTCCATCTGTGCGCTGGTACTGCTGCTGATTCTAATTTTTATCAACAACGGCATAAGCGGTCAGCTGGCTGAATCCAATGAACAACGCTACTTATTGACCTACAACGCAAATCGTTTTATGAATGGCTCGGCCTATCTGACCAACGAGGTTAGAGCCTTCGCCGCTACTGGGCTTCAGGAGCATTATGACAATTACTGGAACGAAGTAAACTATCTAAAGAACCGGGATTTGGGCGTAGCTGCTATGCAGGAGATCGGAATTACGGCAGAAGAACAGAGCATGATCGACAGCATGTCCGCCCTGTCGAATGAGCTGGTTCCGCTGGAAGAACAGGCTATGGAGCAGGTTCAGAACGGCCAGCAGGAAACTGCAATTGACTATGTTTATGGTAAGGCGTACAGCGATTCGCTGGCCAAAATTACCAGCTTGAAGGAACAATTTTTGGAACATCTGGATACTCGGTCCTCCGAGGCGGTACACTCTTTAAGCTGGACCAGCTCTATGCTTCGCGTGTTAATGGTGGTGTCGCTTTTGGTGGTGGGGATTCTCCAGGCCATCAGTATACGTGTGATTCGCAAACGTATTTTAAGTCCGGTCTTTGCAGTGCGGGACCAAATGGGAGAGATATCCCAAGGAAATCTCTCCGCTGAGTTCAACTGGAAACCTGACAGTTCTGAGATTGGAATGTTGGTGAATTCGATTCATGAGACAAAAAGAGAGCTGAAGAAATACATTAAGGATATCGACAATAAACTGGCCCATATGGCTGGCGGAAATATGAATCTGACCGTGGACCACAGTTATCGGGGAGAGTTCCTGCCCATCCAAAATGCCATGCGCCAGATTTTGGATTCGTTAAATGAGGCACTGCGCAGTATCAGCCAGACCGCTCAGGAGGTATCGGAAGAGTCGCAGCGGGTGGCGGCTGGCGCACAGACCTTGTCAGAGGGAGCTGTGCAGCAGGCGTCCACAGTCGAAGAACTGTCCGCTGGTATTCAGGATATCTCCGGTCAGGTCAGCCGTACCTCGGAAGATGCGGCGGAGGCCCGGAAGTTTGCGGCAGAAGCCGGGGAACAGCTGAAGATGTGCAGTACGAAGATGAAGGAGCTGACCTCTGCCATTGCGGATATTGCCGCCTCTTCCAATCAGATCAGCGGTATCACCAAGGCGATTGAGGATATCTCCTTCCAGACCAATATTCTGGCCTTGAACGCCTCGGTAGAGGCGGCC
Organism: Lawsonibacter sp.; assembly: GCA_022796195.1. Lineage (GTDB taxonomy): Bacteria > Bacillota > Clostridia > Oscillospirales > Oscillospiraceae > Lawsonibacter. The sequence continues at coordinate 26,492 of JAAWIE010000012.1, forward strand.
CGGGCCGGGGCGGCAGGAAAGGGCTTTGCCGTTGTGGCGGATGAAGTCCAGCGGCTGGCGAGTAAGAGCTCAGAGTCTGCCAAGGATATCACAGAATTGATTGCCGCCTCAGTTCAGCTGGTCCAATACGGTACATCCTTGTCGGAAGAGACCACCAAGGCACTTACCAATGTCGTAAACAGTTCTCAGCAGTCTGAGGAATTGGTGGAACAGATTGCCCAGTCCGCACAAGCGCAGGCTATGTCTTTGAAGCAGCTGACCGAGGGCATGGAACTGATTTCTGGCGTAATACAGACCAACGCAGCCACGGCACAGGAGTCAGCCTCCTCGGCTGAAGAGCTCCACAGTCAGGCAGCAGCGTTGACGGCCTCTGTCCAGCGTTTCCGGCTTCGTCCTTAATCTATAAAAAAAGAGCGCGTAGGCGCTCTTTTTTATGTCTTTTCCGGCATAGATGTGGGGTCGTCAACCACCCGCTTACCGGCCAGATCTACCCGGCTGTAATAGACCAAGGTGAGGATGCTACAGATCAGCCAGCCCAAAGGATAGCCTGCGGCGACCGGGAGCGGGGTATTGGTGATGAAATTGGTGAGAATATAGAGGTAAATTTGACGAAATACGACAAAAGAGAACAGCATGATATAAGTTGGCACTTGACTGATCCCCGCTCCGCGCAGAGAACCGGCGTAGATTTGATTGATGCACACCAGCAGGTAACAGGGGCAGAGCAGACGAAGGAACATGACGCCGTATTCCACCACCTCGGGTTTGTCATTGAAGAAGGCTACCAACCAAGGGGCGGTGGGTACAACCAGCGCGGCCAGCCCAAGCGCGATGCCCCAAGACAGAAACAGGGCATACCGAGTGCCTTTTTTGGCTCGCTCCACTTGGCCGGTACCTAGATTTTGTCCTACGAAGGTAGTGGCGGCTAGCGCCAGAGACTGCACCGGAAGGAGTAGAAATTGGTCGATCTTGGTACAGGAGGTCCAGCCGGACATACAGTCCAGACCGAATACGTTAATATAGGACTGAACGAATACATTTGAAAAGGAGGTAATTGCCATCTGCAAGGCGGAGGGAATTCCAATCCGGACAATCTGCTTTAAAATGTGCAGGGATATCCGCAGGTCTTGGAGCCGCAGGCGGATACAAGCCTCACTGCGGGCCAGAACCATTAAAATCAACGCCGCCGAGATGCCTTGGGCCAGAATGGTAGCGTAGGCTACACCCTCCACCCCCATGTCCAAGCCGATGACAAAGAACAGGTCCAGAGCAATATTCAGCAGGGTAGAGACCACCAGAAAATAGAAGGGACGATTAGAGTCGCCTACTGCACGGAGAATACCCGAGCCCATATTGTACAGCATCAGGCCCAGACTGCCAGCAAAATAGATGGTCAGGTAGGTAGTGGCTTCCGGGACGGCTTGGAGATCAGTTTTCATCAGTTGGAGCATTGTTGGAATGATCAGAATGCCCACGACGGTCAGAACAATGCCTAGAATCAACGTCATCACCAGGGAGGTGTGGACAGTTTCCCGAACCTTATCTTCCTTTTTAGCCCCATAGTACTGGGAGATTACTACCCCCGCGCCGCTGGCAAGGCCCAGAAAGAAACCGATCAGCATGTTGATGATGGGGGTGACGGTTCCTACAGCGGAGTAGGCTTCATTGCTGACATACCGCCCAACTACCCATAGGTCTACTGTGTTGTAGAGCTGCTGGAACAGGTTGCCCAGCAGAAGTGGGATTGCAAATCGAACCAAATGGCCTACCACATGGCCTTGAGTCATGTCTACGGAATGTCCGGATTTCTTTACCAGTGCGGACAAGACGTTCTACCTCCACTCAAAATATAATTTTTAAGAACTGGCATTTCAGAGCCGGGAACGCCATCAAGTCGGGGAGGCTCAATTCTCGTAGTCCAGTCCAGACAGATACCGGCGGGCCAGGTCAAACGCATGGCTGGCAGTCTGCGTACGCAGGCGCTCCCGCATCGGCCGGGCGCCTAGGTGAAGTGCGTGGACACAGGTGCCCTCAGGGGTGGCGATAGCCACGAACATGGTGCCTACTTCGTTGTTCCGGTCATCCCGGCTTGGCCCGGCTACGCCGGTAGAGGATAGCGCGATATCACAGCCCAATACTTTGCGGGCGCCTTCGGCCATCGCTTTTGCTGTTTCAGAAGAAACTGCCCCAAACTGGACCAGCAGCTCGTCCGGAACACCCAGGACCTGTTTCTTAATCTCGTTGGTGTAAGATACGATGCCTCCACGAAAGGCGGAGGAGGCCCCAGGGACGTCGGTAAGCCGCTTAGCAATCAGACCGCCAGTGCAGCTTTCAGCGCAGCCCAGAGTAAGCCCCTTTTCCTTACAGCCATGAATGACCACATGCTCTAAGGAAGGCACGTCCACCCCGTAGACCTTGTCACCAAACAGCTCCGTTACCTGCTGGACGGTGGGCCGGAGAAGGGCCTGAGCTTCTGCGTCAGTGGCAGCTTTGGCGGTAACACGCAGTTCGCATTCTCCCTCTTTGGCATAGGGGGCAAGGGTGGGGTTAGACATAGCGTTCATCTGGTTTCTCAGTTGAGCTTCCATTGTGGACTCGCCAATCCCGAATAATTTAATCGTGTGGGAGGCAATGACCCCTTCGGACAGAGACATCAGGTAGGGCCTGGCCCGGTAGAGGAACATGGGCCGGCATTCGCTGGGCGGACCGGGGAGCATAATCACATGGACGCCCTCGGCCTGAAAAGCACAGCCGGGAGCGGTGCCCCAGTCGTTTTCCAGAATGGTACAGCCTTCCGGCAGCAGAGCCTGCTGGAGGTTGTTGTCTGTCATGACGCGGCCAGTACGCTGAAAATAAGCACAGATACGCTGTGCGGAGGGTTCGTCAAAGACCAGTTTTTTCCCAAACGCCTCAGCCAGCACATTTTTCGTCAGGTCGTCGCAGGTGGGGCCAAGACCGCCGGTGGTGATAATGATATCTGCCCGCTTTTTCGCGAGAGCGACCGCTTCTTTGGCACGCTGGAGATTGTCGCCTACAACAGTGTGCCAGAAGACATTTAACCCCAGCTCGCTGAGTCCCTGCGAAAGCATCTGTGCATCTGTGTTGGCAATATTGCCTAACAGAAGTTCGGTGCCCACGGATAAAATTTCAACTGTATGAGACATAATAAAGACCTCCCCGTCAGTACGGAATTTTGTCGTAAACTCATTATAGCACGTCTCCAACAAAAGGGGTAGTCGTTTCCAGAAAGAGGAAGGTTTTTTGTACAATTTTTCTATTATACGGAGGATTCAGAGGGAACGTGAGGAATTTGCGCAGGGTCTCCGCCAAAATTCCTCGCTTTTATTCGGCACTTTGCCGAAAAAAAGCAAAGAAAAGGCTCCCAAATCTAAAAAACATCCAAAGAACAGAGAATAGAACAGTTATTTTTAGACTTTTGTGAAGTTTTTGCAATGTTTCGACCATTTTACAGTTGAAATTTTTCCCGGTTTGGACTACAATGGGAACCGCAAGAGCAAGGAGGGGCCTCATGTGCTGAACATCGTATTGGTCGAACCGGAGATACCACAAAATACCGGAAATATTGCCCGCACCTGTGCCGCCACCCGAAGCAGTCTCCACCTGATTGAGCCTTTGGGCTTTGAAATCAGCGAGAGAGCTGTGCGACGCGCGGGGCTGGATTACTGGCATATGGTAGACCTGCATGCCTATAGCAGTCTGGACCACTTCTTCGCTGTTAACCCCAGTCCTGATCTGTGGCTGGCTACCACAAAAGCCCCCCGGGACTATACACAAGCTGAGTTTCGGGATGGATGCTGGCTTATGTTTGGCAAGGAGACAGCCGGACTGCCCGAAGAATTGCGGAGGCACTGGTATGACCGGTGCGTCCGAATTCCCATGCGGCCCGACGCACGGAGTCTGAATTTGGCCAACTCGGTAGCCGTCCTCACCTACGAGGCGCTGAGGCAGCTTGACTTTCCCGGCCTGTCTGGGGCGGGAGAGATGGCAAAACAGTCGTGACCCCCTAATTTTGTCACCTTTTACGAAAAGAAAGGAGTCAAGAAAATGAACTATAACAAGAAGACGGTTAAGGATGTAGATGTCAAGGGCAAGAAAGTATTGCTTCGCTGCGACTTTAACGTGCCCATGGCAAAAGATGGAAGCGGCGTTATTACGGATGACAAACGTATCCGGGCGGCACTGCCTACCATCCAGTATCTGCTGGACCAGGGCGCGGCGGTGATTGCCTGCTCCCATATGGGCAAGCCTAAGGGTGAGGTGAAGCCGGAGCTGTCGCTAAAGCCTGTGGCCGTCCGGCTGGGCGAGCTGCTGGGCAAGGACATCATCATGGCCGCCGATGTGGTGGGCCCTGATGCTCAGGCTAAGGCCGCCGCACTTCAGCCCGGGCAGGTTCTGCTGCTGGAGAATACCCGCTTTGAGAAGGGCGAGACGAAGAATGACCCCGCTTTGGCTAAGGCCATGGCCGGCATGGCTGAGGTATATGTGTCCGATGCCTTTGGCGCGGTTCACCGTGCCCACGCCTCCACCGCCGGTGTGGCGGACTATTTGCCCGCCGTTTCCGGCTTCCTGATTCAAAAGGAATTGGACTTCATCGGCGGCGCACTGGCAAACCCCAAACGGCCTCTGGTCGCCATTCTGGGCGGCTCCAAGGTGTCCTCTAAGATCGGCGTGATTAACAATCTGCTGGAAATTGCCGATACCATTATCATCGGCGGCGGTATGGCCTACACCTTCTCTGCCGCCCAGGGCGGCACCGTAGGCGATTCCCTGCTGGAGGAGGACTGGAAGGACTACTCCCTGGAAATGATTCAGAAGGCCAAGGACAAGGGTGTCAAGCTGCTTCTGCCTGTGGATACGGTTATTGCGGACGCCTTTGCCCCTGATGCCAACAGCAAGGTGGTCAAGGCCGGCGAAATTCCCGATGGCTGGCAGGGCCTGGATATCGGTCCTGAGACGGTCAAGCTGTATTGCGATGCTGTGGCCGATGCAGGCACTGTGATTTGGAACGGACCGATGGGCGTGTTTGAGTTTGCCGCGTTCGCCAAGGGCACCGAGGCTGTGGCCGAGGCCCTGAGTAAGACCAACGCCATCACCATCATTGGCGGCGGCGATTCCGCAGCCGCTGTACAGCAGCTGGGCTATGCGGACAAGATGACCCATATTTCCACCGGCGGCGGGGCTTCCCTCGAGTTTATGGAGGGCAAGGAGCTGCCCGGCGTGGCCTGCCTGCTGGATCAGTAAAAAAACAAGATAAGTTCCCGCTCCTTTGGGCGGGAACCGCGCGAGCAACAATATACGATAGGAGAGATTTACTATGAATCGCCGCTACCGCAAGACGATTATTGCTGGCAACTGGAAGATGAACAATACCCTGTCTCAGACCAAGACGTTTGCTGAGGAAATCAAGCCCATTATGCCCAAGGGCAAATGGTGCAATGTGGTGCTGTGCGTTCCCGCTACCAATATCCAGTCTGCCGTCCGCCTGTTTAAGGACTGCCACATCGCCATCGGCGCTGAGACCTGCCATGAGCTGGACCACGGCGCTTATACTGGCGAAATCACCGCCGCTATGATTAAGGAGGCGGGCGCTAAGTACGTCATTATCGGCCACTCTGAGCGCCGCCAGTACTACAATGAGACCGACTTTACCGTAAACAAGAAGGTACACGCCGCCATTGAGGCTGGTCTGATTCCCATTATCTGTGTGGGCGAGAGCCTGGAACAGCGGGAACTGGGTGTGACTATGGAGTTGATTGCCTATCAGGTAAAGTGCGCTCTGGCCGATGTGGCCCCCGAGAAGGTGCGTCATATTGTGATTGCCTATGAGCCCCTGTGGGCCATCGGCACCGGCAAGACCGCCACGGCTGAGCAGGCGGGCGAGGTCTGCCAGGCTATCCGCACGGTTATCCGCAAGCAGTACGGTGCGCATGTGGCCAGGTCCGTCACCATCCAGTACGGCGGTTCTATGAATGCCAAGAACGCCGAAGAACTGCTGGCCCAGCCCGACGTGGATGGCGGTCTCATTGGCGGCGCGGCTCTGAAGCCGGCTGATTTTGTTAAGATCATCGAGGCGGCAAATCAGGAGTAATTCCAGGAATGCATTCCAGCGGGTGCAGGGACATTTTGGAAGTGTCTCTGCATACCGCCTGCATAAGCGAATGTATATCCATTATAAAGGAAAGGTTTTTGTATGAAAACACCTACTACTTTGATTATCATGGACGGATTTGGCATGGAGGATCCCTCCGCTGGAAATGCGGTGGTAAATGCGTCCACCCCCAATCTGGACAAGATTTTTTCACAGTGTCCAGGCAGCCGGCTGTCTGCCTCGGGGCTGGATGTAGGTCTGCCGGAGGGGCAGATGGGCAACAGTGAGGTCGGACACACCAACATCGGCGCGGGCCGTGTGGTGTTCCAGGACCTGCCCCACATCAGCCGCGACATTGAAACGGGGGTCTTTTTCGAGAACCCCGCCTATCTGGAGGCCATGGACAACTGCCGGGAGTGGGGTTCCGCCCTGCACCTGATGGGGTTGCTGTCCGACGGCGGCGTCCACAGCCACATTACCCACCTATACGCTCTGCTGAAGATGGCGCAGGACCAGGGGTTGAAAAAGGTCTATGTCCACTGTTTCCTGGATGGACGCGATGTGCCTCCCTCTTCGGGCAAGGGATATGTGGAACAGCTCCAGGCCAAGATACAGCAGCTTGGGATCGGTCAAATCGCCACCGTGATGGGCCGGTATTATGCCATGGACCGGGACAAGCGGTGGGACCGCCTCCAGAAAGCCTATGACGCTATGGTCTGTGGTCAGGCTCCCTTCGCCGCCGATGCCGCTGAGGCGGTTCAGGCTTCCTACGACGCTGGAGTCACCGACGAGTTCATGGTGCCTGTGGTGTGTGTTAAGGACGCCCAGCTTCGGGACAATGACTCAGTGATTTTCTTCAATTTCCGTCCCGACCGGGCCCGGGAGATTACTCGTACCCTGGTGGACGAAGATTTTACCGATGTGGAGCGCAAGACCGGCTTTATCCCGGTGGACTTCGTGTGTACTACTGAGTATGACGCTACCATGCCCAATGTTTCCGTAGCCTATCCCCGGCAAAAGCTGACCAATATTTTTGGCGAGTATATTTCAAACCTGGGCCTGACTCAGCTGCGCATTGCGGAAACGGAGAAGTATGCCCATGTGACTTTCTTTTTTAATGGTGGTGTGGAGCAGGTGTTTCCTGGGGAGGACCGGTGTTTAATCAATTCCCCTAAGGTGGCTACCTATGACCTTCAGCCTGAGATGTCCGCCTATGAGGTCACGGAGGAGGCGGTTAAGCGCATCCTCAGCGGCAATTATGATGTAATCATCCTCAATTTTGCCAACTGTGACATGGTGGGCCACACCGGCGTTTACAAAGCCGCCTGCAAGGCGGTGTCCACTGTGGACGAGTGTGTTGGAAAGGTGGTGGAGGCCACTTCCAAGATGGGCGGCGTGTCCCTCATTACTGCTGACCATGGCAATGCCGAGCGGATGGTGGATACCGACGGCTCTCCCTTTACCGCCCACACCACCAATCTGGTGCCGTTCTATATCGTGGGCGCGAATGTCACTCTTCGGGATGGCCGCCTGTGCGACATCGCACCTACTATGCTGGACCTGATGGGCCTGGAGAAGCCGGCTGAAATGGATGGTCAGACCCTGATTGCGAAATAAAAACTGTTAACCCGGCGGGGACCCGCCTTCCAAATGATATTTTAAAAGGAGACAATTACTATGAAGCAGATCATCGAAATTGTAGACGTAGTAGGCCGCGAGATTCTGGACAGCCGCGGAAACCCCACCGTGGAGGTTGAGATTTACCTGGAAGACGGTACCATGGGCCGCGCCGCAGTTCCCTCTGGCGCTTCCACCGGCATTTATGAGGCATGTGAGCTCCGTGACGGCGACAAGAGCCGCTATATGGGCAAGGGTGTGCTGAAGGCTGTGGAGAGCGTCAACACCGAGATTGCCGAGGCCCTGGTGGGCACCAACGTACTGGACCAGACTGCCATTGACAAGATGCTCATTGATTTGGACGGCACGCCCAACAAGGACCGTCTGGGTGCCAACGCCATTCTCGGTGCTTCTCTGGCTTGCGCCAAGGCCGCTGCCGCCGCTCTGGGTACCAGCCTGTACAACTATATCGGCGGCGTCAATGCCAAGCAGCTGCCTGTGCCCATGATGAACATTCTCAACGGCGGCGCACATGCGACCAACAACGTGGAGATTCAGGAGTTTATGATTATGCCCGTCTCCGCTCCCTCTTTCCGTGAGGCTCTGCGCCGCTGCGCCGAGGTCTTCCATACTCTGAAGACCGTCCTCAAGGAGAATGGCACTCCCGCCGCCGGCGTGGGCGACGAGGGCGGCTATGCCCCCAACCTGAAGAAGGACGAAGACGCGCTGAAGGTGATCGTGGAGGCCATTGAAAAGGCCGGCTACAAGCCCGGCGAGGACTTCAAGATCGCCATTGACGCAGCTTCCTCCGAGTGGTGGAACGACGACGAGAAGTGCTATATCCAGCCCAAGTCCAACAAGAAGCTGACCCAGCAGCAGCTGGTGAACATGTGGAAGAAGTTTGCCGAGACCTACCCCATCATCTCCCTGGAGGACGGCATGGCCGAGACCGACTGGGAAGGCTGGGCCATGCTGACCAAAGCCATTGGCGACAAGGTACAGCTGGTTGGCGACGACCTGTTCGTCACCAATGTGTCCCGTCTGTCTACGGGCATTGAGAAGAAGGTGGGCAACGCCATCCTCATCAAGGTCAACCAGATTGGCACCCTGACCGAGACCCTGGACGCCATCCAGATGGCAAATCGGGCCGGTTACACCGCTATTGTGTCTCACCGTTCCGGCGAAACCGAGGACGCCACCATTGCCGATATTGCTGTAGCCCTCAACGCTGGTCAGATCAAGACTGGTGCGCCCAGCCGTACCGACCGTGTTGCCAAGTATAACCAGCTGCTCCGCATCGAAGAGGAGCTGGGCGACATTGCCGAGTATCCCGGCATGAAAGCTTTCTTCAATCTGCACTAAGCCGTTAAATTGAGATGGGCCGCCCCACAAGGGGCGGTCCATTTTTGTGTGTCAGGAGACCAATTTCACATCTCGCTGCGGATGTTGGCCATAGCGTTGAGGACTACCCAATTTTGTGGAAAGGGCCGGTCCAGATTCCAGTATCCTACACCGTACAGTCCAAAGTCGAAGGCCAGATTTAGTTTGGCCTGAATGGACCGGGCATCTTCAAACCAAACCTCATGTTCCGAACCTTGATCATCTACATAGCGGAACCAAGGGGTTTGCGTCTGTTCGTCATATCGAATTGCGGCCCGCCGGTCCCAGGCAAGGCGAACTGCCTCTACGTTGTTTAAAGATTTGGCCCGGCCACCGTCTCGGTAGGGAAGTGTCCAGTCGTATCCATAGTTGGGGATGCCTAAGTAGAGCTGGTTCGGAGAAAACTCAGTAAGGGCGTATTCCACCACCCGGCGGACCTCCGGCAGGGGCGCTACCGCCATGGGCGGTCCGCTGAGGTGTCCCCAATCGTATGGATAGAGTATATTAGCACACACTTTCTTTATTTTCTTCCTCTATGTTCCTTGCAAAGTCAAGTATCTTTTGCCGCTCGGCGGAAAATTTGAA
>JAAWIE010000121.1 GCA_022796195.1 Lawsonibacter sp.
GTCATCCAGAACAACGTGGGAAACAGTTTCAGCCCTACCATCATCATCGCCCCCATCACCACCAGGGTGAAGAAACTCCGCCAGCCGACCCATATCGGCATCCCGCCGTTCTTCGGCCTCCCGAAAAGCTCTATGGCTATGTTGGAGCAGATCAGGACGATTGACAAGAGTAGGCTGGGGGACTATGTGGGCTGTCTGGACGATGATGTAATGGACTATATAGACGAGGCCCTTGGTATCAGTGTGGGCCTGCAAGACCCGTCAGGCGGCGATAGAGCGCAGGGGCAGCGGCCCGCCGATGAACCGCATGATGATGTGCCCGATGAAATGGTGCTGACGCTATGCGGCACCTGCCTCAGACAGTTTATTTACTCGCCCGAATATATTGTCAGGCGGATCGACCGCACGCAAACCAAAGAACCTTGTATGTACTGCCACGTCCGGGACGGCTATGATTACCGCATCATCCACAAGAAAAAGCGCCTGGGCGACGACAGGTATTAAAAGCTGGCTCTTTATTTGGAGGATGTATGAATAAACTCATATCCAGGAAAGAGGCGGCAAAGATATTGGGGATCAGCCTTGCGACCTTGGACGCCGCCCGAAATAATGGGCTAATCTCCTATGTCCAATATGTTGAAAACGGTTGTGTGTATTTTACGGAGGCCGGTCTGCAAGAGTATATTGCAAAATCCACTCACAGGGCAAAGCCGCTGGAAAAACGCACGGCCTATCGCACCCCCAAAGCAAGGCGATAAAGGAAATCGCACAATTGCTGAAATTCCGAGATTTTGATAAAACAACAGCACCGATAAAATCTTGGAGGTGACTACAATGGCAAGAAGAAGCCGTATTCCACAGTATGGAACGGTAGAAATCAATGGAATCCAATATTATAAGACCTACGTTGAGGATGCCGAGGGCAAAAGAATTGCTATCTATGGAAAAACACGAAATGAACTATACGATAAGGAGTTGGAAATTCAAGAACTGATTTCAACCAACGCCTATCAGCGAAAGACGCCCACCGTAGCTGAATATTGTGAAAAATGGCTGCTGATGCAATCAGTCCATGTTCGCTCAACAACCCTAAATGACTATACCTCAAAAGTCAGAAAGCATATCATATCTGAAATCGGCCACCTGCACATGGCCGATGTTACCCCGGATGATATACAGGTAGCCCTTGTATCAGTATCAAAAAAGTCCGAATCAGTTTACAAGTCCGTAGTCATCCTATATAAGTCTATCTTCCGTTCAGCCATAGCCAGCAAAGTCATCTATGATGATCCAACGACCTATCTCAAGGCCACTGGCGGTGGCATCCCGCAGAAAGACAAGTTTGCGCTTACCGACGAACAGGCGGCCCAACTTGTCGAAGCCGTTAAAGGATTGCCCCCCTATGTTTTTGTTATGCTTGGGCTTTACGCTGGTCTAAGGCGCGAAGAAATCCTTGGATTAAAATGGGACTCCGTATTTCTTGACACAGACGCCCCATATTTGACAGTACAGAGAGCTTGGCACACGGAAAATAATAGGCCGGTCATTCTTACGGAGTTAAAAACCGATGCAGCTCACAGGAATATACCGTTGCCTGATTGTCTGTATGACTGTCTGAAAGAGGCCAAAGCAGCCTCTCACTCTCCCTATGTGGTGGCAAACCGTGCTGGGGAGCCGCTATCCTATACGCAGTTTAAGCGACTGTGGCAGTACATTGTAACCAGGACTGCCAAGGAGCGCACCTATTATAGATATGTGGATGGAGAAAAGATAACACATACTATTAAACCTGTGCTGGGGGAAAAGGCAGCTCATAATGGTAAGGTCGTGTACTGTCTGGACTTTGAGGTGACGCCCCATCAGCTCCGCCACACCTATATTACAAATCTAATTCACGCATCAGTTGATCCCAAAACAGTCCAATATTTGGCCGGACATCAAAGCAGTAAGATTACAATGGACATTTATGCAAAAGTCAAATATAACAAGCCGGATGAAATCGCAGGCGCTTTAGGTGGTGCCTTTGCGGAATGGAATGCCCTTTAAGCAGTCTACGCATATAGTTTGCAGTCAAAACAGAGTGGAGAGAAATCTCTGCTCTGTTTTTACATAAATCGCATCCTTGTGGCATAAGGGCATTTTTGATAAAACAAATTCGTCAGAAATGATAATCCAGTGAAAGCGAGGTACGATTTATGCCATCAAAAACAGCAAGCGCAAAGGAATATTCGACCACCACAATCAAAGGGGTTGAATATTTCCGCACCCGAATTACGGGCGTAGACGGAAAACGTGTTACCTTGTATGCCCGCACCAGTGAAGAACTGGCTCAGAAAGTGCAGGATGCCAAGCACGAGATTGTGGAAGCTAAGTTCCGCAAAGAAAATCCGACCGTGGCGGAGTATTGCCAGAAATGGCTATTAATGCAGTCAGCCAAAGTTACACCTGCAACTCTAAAAGGTTATGAATCCAAGATAAGAAACTATATCGTAAAGCCCCTTGGTGAGCTTTATATGTCGGATGTGACTTGTGATGATATTCGTCTTGCGCTCGTGCCTGCTTCAAAGAAGTCCGCTTCTGTTTACAGCGTGGTGAATATGCTTATCAAATGTGTTTTTTACTCCGCTGAGCGCAGTCACATCATTGAGGACAATCCCACAAAGGGAATTTCCGCTAAAGGTGGCACTCCGGCAAAGGGCAAAGAAGCCCTCACCGACACCCAAGTTAAACAGCTTTTGAAAGCTGTCCACGGCTTGCCACCCCAGACATTTGTTATGATAGGTCTGTTCGCCGGTTTAAGGCGTGAGGAAATTCTGGCTCTCCAATGGGACTGTGTATTTCTTGATGCCCCAACACCTTATATTTCTGTGAGAAGGGCATGGAGATCAGAACACAATAGGCCCGTCATTTCCAGAGAGTTAAAGACTGATGCCGCAAAGAGAGATATTCCCATCCCGGAATGTCTTGTGAACCGTCTGAAAGAGGTCAAAGCAGCCAGCAACTCGGACTTTGTGATTGCGGACAGTGAAGGCAATCCATTGTCCTATTCCCAATTCAAAAGGCTTTGGCAGTATATCAATGTCAGAACCGCCATGGATAGGACATACTACAAGTATATAAACGGTCAGAGTATCAAATACACGGTAGAGGCATCGCTGGGTGGGAGATCAAAAAACAACCACGATATTGTCTACACAATAGATACCCACATAACTCCCCACCAGCTTAGACACACCTATATCACCAATCTGATTTACGCTTCTGTTGACCCCAAGACAGTTCAGTATTTGGCAGGACATGAAAATTCCAAAGTAACTATGGACATCTATGCCAAAGTAAAGTATAATACACCCAGCGAATTATCTCCGGTAATCAACGAAGCGTTTGGGCAAAAGCCCGCATGACTGACGTTATTGGTAGCATATTGGCTTCCATCCGTTGAGTTAAATGATGGGCTAACTTGAACAGGCAATGCCGGAAACGCAGTCATATCAAGGGATTGAGGGGCCAAAGGCGCAAGAAGTACGGCCTCAAGGCCGCCCGCCGTGCGCCTCAGTTCAGCAAGCGCTGATTTCTCGTGAACGCCCTGGAACTGCAAGGGATAATCCCCATAGAGGCACAACGTGAACCGGGGCTTGGGACAGACTCAAAAATAACAGCGCCAGGAGGAATCAATCCTCTTGGCGCTGTTACTTTTGTTCTGTCTGTAAATTGTGATGTGATCTTATCCAATAAGTTTTTTCCACTAACGGCAGAACTCCGATTTGCGGAACAAAGACCGCAGCAACACGATCCAGCCCCAGGAGACAGACAGCGCAGGCAGACAGGACAGCACAACCGCTTTGACAGGATGAATATCGCTAAAGCAGATGGGACCGAAGAACATGATGAACAGGACCACCATCATCACCAGCAGGGTTATCTTCTCCCGCGGGTTGTTGGGGGGTGTGAGAAAAATTTTTTTCAGGTCAATCTCCACTCTGGCAGCTTCTTTTTTCATATTAGCTCAGCGCTCCTGTCACTCGCTCCGCCACCCGGATCAGTTCACCCGAGTGGATAAAGTCCTTCAGGTACTCGATGCAGGGATGGAGCAGCATATCCTTCTCCATCACCGGCACGGTTTTACCAATCTCAGCCAGCACCGCTGCCGTCGCTGGAGCCCGGCTCACGTCCGGGTCCACGAACTGCTGTACCTCAAAGACGCCCAGCAGCTCGATGGCCAGCATATACTCCAGCTTTTCCGCCATAGGCCCCGCCTTTTTGCAGGCGTTGTAGCCCATGGCTACATAGTCCTCCTGGTTGCCGCAGGTAGGGGTGTTGTCGATGGTGGAGGGGGTAGCCAGCATCCGCATCTCGTTGAGCAGGCCGGCCTGGACATACTGGGGAATCATCAGCCCGGAGTTCAGCCCCGGATTCTTAATGCAGAAGTAGGGGTAGCCGGACAAAGAGCCGTCCACAATGCGGTTGTTGCGCCGCTCGGACATCTTTGCCAGCCCCACAGCGGCGATACAGGCGCTGTCCATCTCCATACCTACATAGGCCGAGTCGGCGTTGCAGGCGGAGATCACGTCCTCATTGCCCTTCTCCGGCCAGATAATGGGGTTGTCACAGCAGGAGTTCATTTCAATCTCAATGGTCTTTTTGGCATCCTCCAGGGTTTTCCGGGCCGCGCCGTGGAGCTGAGGGATGCACCGCAGAGACAGGGCGTCCTGCACCCGGCTCCCCTTGTATTTTTCCATGATGCCTGAGCCTTTCAGAACCCGCCGCACATTCTCCGAGGCGTTGAGCTGGTCAGGATGGGGTCTGACGGCCATCACCCGGGGATCAAATGCGTTGATAACTCCCTTCATGGCCTCCAGGGACATGGCCCCCACAATGTCGGCGGACTTGGCGGCGTTGAGCATGTCATAGAGGGCCAGGGCGGCCATGGCGGTGGCGGAG
>JAAWIE010000122.1 GCA_022796195.1 Lawsonibacter sp.
CCGCGACATCGCCATGGTGTTCCAGAGCTACGCTCTGTATCCCCACATGACGGTGTATGAGAACATGGCCTTCCCCCTGAAGCTGCGCAAGATGGACAAAGACGAGATCGACCGCCGGGTGAAGGAGGCTGCTGAGATCCTGGACATCACCCAGTATCTGGACCGCAAGCCCAAAGCTCTGTCCGGCGGCCAGCGTCAGCGTGTGGCCATCGGCCGCGCCATCGTCCGTGAGCCTAAGGTGCTTCTGATGGACGAGCCGCTGTCCAACTTGGACGCTAAGCTCCGTAACCAGATGCGTGCCGAGATTATCAAGCTGCGCCAGAAGATTAACACCACCTTCATCTACGTAACCCATGACCAGACCGAGGCTATGACTCTGGGCGACCGTATTGTCATCATGAAGGATGGCTTCATCCAGCAGATCGGCACCCCCCAGGAGGTCTTTGACCATCCGGCGAATCTGTTCGTGTCCGGCTTTATTGGAATGCCTCAGATGAACTATTTCAACGCCAAGCTGGTCAATGAGGGCGGCAAATATGCCGTGGCCGTGGAGAACTGCAAGGTTGTGCTCTCGGACGAGAAGCAGAAGAATCTGGCTGCCCACAAAGTTGCCCCGCAGGACATCACGCTGGGCGTGCGTCCCAGCCACATGGTTCTGGCCAAGCAGCCGGGCAACACCCTCTCCGCCACCATCGATGTATCTGAGCTGATGGGCAGTGAGATCCATTTCCACGCCAACGCCAACGGCAAGGACGTGGTTGTGATCGTTCCCACTATGAATGCTGACGGCGAGCGCATCGACTCTTACCATGCGGGCGACAAGCTGAACCTGACCTTCAGCGGCAATGTCTGCCACGTCTTTGCTAAGGACGGCAAGAATCTGGAGTTCTAAGTCCCCTTCCTCCAATGCTAAACCGGCCCCGCCTTTGATGGAAAGGCGGGGCCGGTCTTTCGTTGTTGGGTGTTCTCAAACCTGCCAAGGCTTTGCCCAGGATCAACTGCCCTTTGGAGAGGGCGGCCCTAAACTTTGGCGCTGGCCGTGTGTGATTTGGGCACCATTTGGGATGTTGGCTTGTTTCAAACAAGTCCTAATCTGTACCCAGCTGAGTCCAGAGGTTTTTATAAAGGTTGAGGGTTTCGGAAGGGAGGTTGTAGTAAGCCTCGCACCGCTCCAACACCTCTGGGGGTGCCGCCATGATTTCGTAGAGCTCTAGGTCCAGTTCTTCATCATACAGTTCTGCATAGTAGGCGGGGTACTGTTCCAGAGCTTCACGGTTGGGAGAGGCGTACCAGATGTAGTCCATATTGGCAAGACTGGCCTGTGTGGAGGCCATAAAGTTGATCCACATATGGGCTTCCCGCTGGTGCGGGGCATCTTTTAACATACACATGGCGTCTACAAACCAGTTGGAGCCTTCCTCTGGAATGACAAAGGCCAAATCCTCATTATTTTCCAGCATGGACAGGTAGTCTCCGGCGTAGTAGGTGGCGAGAGCTGCATTGCCGCCCTCCATCTTTTGGAAGACCTCGTCCATCACCCGGCCTTGGAATACTCCCCTGCGGTTGGCAGCGTCCACCAGTTCATAGGCGGCACGAATCTCGGCCTCATCGGTGGTGTTGACGGAGTAGCCCAGATACATCAGGGCCTCGCCCAGTGCGTCTCGGGAATTGTTGATCAGCAGTACCTCTCCAGCGTATTGATCGTCATAGAGGGCGCTCCAGCTGGTGATTTCCTCATCCACCATAGCGGTGTTGTAGATAATGCCCAAGGTGCCCCAGGTGTAGGGGACGGTATACCGGTTTTCCGGGTCGTAAGACAGGTGTTTAAACCGGTTGTCAATGAGGCTGAAGTTGGGAATCTGGCTGTAGTCCAGCGGTTCCAACATATTTTCAGAAATGAGACGGCCGATCATATAGTCGGAGGGAACAATTACATCGTAGTCCGCCCCGCCGCTGCGCAGCAGGGAGTAGAGCGCCTCATTACTTTCGGCGGTCTGGTAATTGACCCGGATACCGGTCTCTTCCTCGAACTGGGTGATTAGATTTTCGTCGATATACTCCCCCCAGGAACACACATTGACCACAGGGCGGGAGCCAGTGGCATAGCTAAGCAGGCAGACGCAGAGGGCAAAGGCACAGGCCAGCGTCCCGGCGGCGCCCAGACGGAGCCATTTGAATCGGGGTTCTGCCAGTTTGAGGCGGAGCTTGTCCAAAGCAGAGGGGGACTTGACTACTCCTCTGCGGTCCCGGTTTTCCTGACGGACTTCCTTGATATTAGAGATGAGCAGCAGTACCAGCACAGCTAGGAACAGCAGAGTAGACACCGCATTGACCACCGGAGTGACCCGTTTTTTGGTCATGCCATAGATGGTCATAGCCAGGGTGGAGTGAGATGACCCGGCAGTAAAGTAGGAGATGACGAAGTCATCAATGGACATGGTGAACGCGATGAGGGCACCGGAGACGATGCCTGGTTTGATTTCTGGAAGCATCACCTTCCCAAATGCCTGCATCCAAGTACAGCCCAGGTCTTGGGCTGCGTCCATGAGGTTGCGGTCCATCTGGCGCAGTTTGGGCGCCACATTGAGAATTACATAGGGAATATTGAAGGCGATATGGGCCAGCAGAAGGGTGCCAAAGCCCAGTACGAGCCGGTCGGGCAATACCACTGCGCTCTGAAGGCCGTTAAACCATCGGGCAAAGCTCCCCCAGCCCTGGAAGAAGGCCACAAAGAACAGGCAAAGGCTGACGCCGGTCACAATGTCGGCATTCATCATGGGGATGTTGTTTACGGTGAGCAGGGACTCCCGTTTTCTTCGGCCTAGGCTGTACAGGCCGATGGCGGCGAAGGTGCCCGCCACAGTGGAGATGACGGTAGCCAGGAGGGAGACCAGCAGAGTGGTGTAAACGCTCTCGATGATGAGCCGGTTGTGGAACAACTGGACATACCAGTGGAGGGAAAAGCCTTTCCACACGGCGCTGGAGTCGCCTGCGTTGAAGGAAAAAATAATCAGCAGGATAATGGGAGCATAGAGAAAGAGAAACATCAGGCCGATTACAGCCCGGCTTCCGGTACGGCTGGACTTTTTCATAGCATCACCGCCTGTTCTTCGCCCTCACCAAAGCGGTTCATGACCACCATGCACACCACCACAATGACCATCATGACCATAGAGATGGCAGCGCCCAGGTGGGGGTCGTAGGCCCCGCCTAAAAATTGCTGTTCAATCAGGTCGCCCAGCATCATCTGGGTGCCGCCGCCAAGCAGGCGGGAGATGGCAAAGGTGGATACGGAGGGAACAAAGACCATGGTGACCCCGGACAGCACGCCAGGCAGGGACAGGGGCAGAATTACCTTCCGGAAGACCAGGGGGGTGTCTCCGCCCAGGTCCCGGGCTGCCTCCAGCAGGCTGTGGTCCAGCTTAACGATCACGGAATAGATGGGCAGAATCATGAAGGGGAGATAGTTATAGACCATCCCCAATACCACGGCCCCGGAGGTGCCGATCATAGGGATGTACTCCACCCCCAGCAGCTCCAGCAGTCCGATGCTCCGAAAGAACTGGTTGAGCAGTCCGTTGTTCTCTAAAATAGACATCCAGGAGTAAGTCCGCAGAAGAAAGTTCATCCACATGGGGAGCATGATCAGGGCGACAGCCAGACGCTGAAAGCCAGAGCTCTCCTGGGCGATCCAGTAGGATACTGGGTAGCCGATGAGCAGGCACACCAAAGTGGCAACCAGCGCCAGCTGGAAGGAACGGAGAAAGACCGAGGCGTAGGAACCCATCTCGGCAAAGTTTGCCAAAGTGCCCTGAAATTCCGCTGTGGTGAAGGCGTAGACAACCATGATGAGAATGGGAATGACCACCATCAGGGCCATCCACACTACATAGGGGATGGCAAACCAGGAGAGTTTATTCTTCATCCCCGCGTTCCTCCCCCTCCGGGCTGCATCCGGCGTCGCTGATTTCCTCATACTCCTCGGAATAGGAGGAGTAGTCGCCGAACAGGCCCGAATACCCGCTCTTTTTCATCACATGGATGCCGTCAGGGTCGATTTTAATGCCGATCCGGCTGCCCACGGGGGATAGATCGGTGGTCTGAATGAGCCACTTGAAGCCGTAAAAATCTACGATAATATCATACTGCATCCCTTTGAAGGTGACGGAAGTAACCGTCCCCCGCAGCTGGCCCTGGTCCTCTGGAACGATATCCACATCCTCGGGCCGGATTACCACATCCACCGGCTCGTCCTTGGAAAACCCGCTGTCCAGGCATTGAAATTTCCGGTTAAAGATTTCCACCACACCATCCGCACGCATGATGCCGTCGATAATGTTGGACTCACCAATGAAATCGGCTACAAAGGCATTTTCCGGTTCATTATAGATGTCCTCCGGACTGCCAATCTGCTGGATGCGCCCCGCATCCATTACCACCACCGTGTCGGACATGGCAAGGGCCTCCTCCTGGTCGTGGGTGACATAGACGAAGGTGATTTCCATGGCCTTCTGGATACGCTTGAGCTCGTTTTGCATGTCCTTGCGCAGTTTCAGGTCCAGAGCGCCCAAAGGCTCGTCCAGCAGCAGGACCTTGGGCTGGTTGACCAAGGCCCGGGCTATGGCCACCCGCTGCTGCTGGCCGCCGGAGAGCTGAGTGGTGCGCCGTTTTTCAAAGCCCTTCAAATTGACAATTTCCAGCATCTCCAGCACACGGCGGTCAATCTCCTCCTCGGACAGCTTGATCTTGTTTCCCGAGGCGTCCGCCTTGGGGATGCGAAGTCCGAAGGCGATGTTCTCGTACACGTTCAGATGCGGGAACAGGGCATACTTCTGGAAGACCGTGTTGATGGTCCGTTTGTGCGGCGGGACAGCATTAATCCTCACCCCGTCGAACAAAACATCTCCAGAGGTGGGCGTCTGAAAACCACCGATGATT
>JAAWIE010000013.1 GCA_022796195.1 Lawsonibacter sp.
GGGTGATTCAGGCTGGCGCGGAACACCATGCGGCCGATGCGGCCAAAACCATTGATGCCAACTTTGATGCTCATGTGAAGGACTCCTTTATTATCAAATTATCTGCGGCGGCCCGCAGGATTGGTAGCGATACCTATTATACCCCGAATATGTTGATTTTCCTAGTGATTTTTTTCATAGTTTTCCCCAAAAATTTTCCCGAAATTTTGCCATTGAGCAAAGAGCAGGCGGAGGGCTCCAATGCGGAGCAAAGTTTTTTCGACATTTTTCGACTTTTTCTCTTGTAGCGGATGGAAAATTTTGATATACTGACAGCCATACTAATCATGCGTACTCCGGCGCATGATACAACTGCGATTGTGTTTACGCGGAAAGGTGCTGTCATGCTGGATTTGATACAAACCCTGTTGGATTCTTTCCCGGAAGGTGCGCTTCTGGTGCGGGAGCGGCGTGTGGTCTTTGCCAACGCGGCGGCCCGGAGCTGTCTGCCCGGTTTGGAACCCGGCGCCCCGGTGCCTGACTGTCTTCCCCTGCCCG
The DNA here is from genome assembly GCA_022796195.1 of Lawsonibacter sp. Lineage (GTDB taxonomy): Bacteria > Bacillota > Clostridia > Oscillospirales > Oscillospiraceae > Lawsonibacter. The sequence goes on from JAAWIE010000013.1 coordinate 538, forward strand.
AACCTGGTGAGACCGCTTCGGGCCTGTTTTCTGATGGGACAGCCTCATATACCTACAGCTGCTCCAGCCGAGGGGAGGATCAGCTGGTTTTCTTCCGCCTTGCTCCTCAAACTGCCCTCGCTGCCCCCCAGATGGACGGGGTTTTGCGCCAGCTTCGGGAACTGCTGGGCGAGGTGGTGGCCGTGGCGGGCCCCGCAACCCTCCCCGGAGGGGAGTTTTCGGTAGATTCCTTTAATAAAAGTATTTACCGACTGGTCCGCCTGACGGAAAATCTGGAATATCTCTCCCAGGCCGCGGGGGAGGGGATCCGTTTCTGCCCGGTGACCATGGACCTGGCTGGGCTTTGCCGTGATGTGTGCCGGCTGGCCGGTCCGCTTCTGCATGAGGCAGGGGTGGGACTGGAGTGCCGGCTTTCGGCGGCGAGCCTGCTTATCCCTGGGGACCCGGCACTGCTGCAAAAGCTGCTGTTGGGTCTGCTGTCCAACGCCGCACGGGCGGTGGAGGAGGGAAACGTGGTTTTGTCTCTGCGTACCCGGGAGAGCCGTGCCTATGTGGCTGTGTCGGACAGTGGGGACTGCCCGGACCCCCGGCACCTGATCGCCATGTCCCAGCACGGCCTCAGCGAGGGGCTTCCGCTTCCCGGTCAGGGCGCGGGACTAGGGCTGGATATTGCCCGTCATATTGCGGCCCTCCACGGCGGGGCGCTGATGGTGAGTATGGGACTGGCTGCGCCGGCCGTGACCCTCTCCTTGCCCACTGGTCCGCTGGCGCCCCGCCTCTCCGTCCGTACCCCAAACCTCCAGCGAAACGGCGGACTGGACCCGGTTCTGATCGAATTGTCAGATGTACTCCCCGCCCGAGTTTTCGGATTGGAGGGACTGGACTGACTGCAAACGGCTCTGCAAACGCGGGGCCGTCTTTCTTTTCGGGCTGTATGTCCCGCAGCCAGACGTCTTATTGGGACGAATTGCGCAAAACACATGAAAAGTACAGGAACAGCCCATTGACAAATGGGCATTTCAGACAATATAATATACTAAGAATGGATCATGTTGGAGTACGGCATGGGTGAACTATTTGAGGTGGAAAGCATGAAGAGTATTCGGAAAAAAATCACAGTATGTCTTATTGCAACGGTACTGGCGGCATTGATGGCAGTGGGAGTTTCCAGCCTTGTGCTGAACTACCGGAGCACCATCGCAACGGTGGACCAGCTGATGAGTCAGACTGCGGTGTTGGCGGCGGAGCGCATTGAGCAGGAGCTGACCGCCTATAAAAATGTGGCGATTGATACAGGCCGCATCGTACAGCTGGCTAACAACTTTGCACCGCTGGAAGATAAGCGCACCATTATGGATGAACGTATCCAGATGCATGGGTTCCAGCGGGGAAATATTATCGGCCTGGATGGAATCAGTATTTTTGATGGCAAAGACTACTCCGACCGGGAGTATGTCAAACAGGCGATGGCGGGAAATGTCTACGTCTCTGAGCCGTTAGTCAGCAAGATTACCGGGGAACTGTCCATCATGGTGGCGGCCCCGCTCTACTCCGGACGGGGCGAGATTGTAGGGGCGGTCTATTTTGTGCCGCCTGAGACTTTTTTGAATGATATCGTGTCCTCCATCAAGATTGGGCAGAGCAGTCAGTCCTATATGATCAATAAGGCGGGTGACACCATTGCAGATGTCACGCTTGAGACCATAACCACTCAAAACATTGAACTGGAGGCACAGAGCAACCCGGCTTTGGCGGAGCGCGCGGCCATTCACGGTGAGATGCGCCAGGGCAAAAACGGCTTTGGAAGCTTCCGTGGAGAAGACGGAGCCCGGTTTACTGCCTACGCCCCAGTAGGCGGGACAGATGGCTGGAGTGTTGCCGTAACCGTGTTAAAGTCGGAGTACTTGGCGGACACCTATTTTGGAATGTTGATTAACGTGGCGGTGATGGCGGCATCGATACTGGCCTCCATTGTGGTGGCATTGAAGTTGTCCAGTACAATCAGCGTGCCAATGCGGAACTGTGTGGAACGGATGAAGCTGTTGGTGGAGGGGGATTTAGAGTCGCCTGTCCCCATGGCCAGCGGGAAAGATGAGACTGCGGAGTTGACGCGCTCGACGGCGGACATGATAAAGTGCCTGAAGACCATCATCAACGATATTGGCTGCTTGCTTGCCGAGATGGCCAACCAGAATTTTGATGTTCAATCCCTCCATCGGGATGCGTATGTGGGCGGCTTCCAAAATATTTTGCTGAGTATGCGCAACCTGAAGCTTTCGCTGAGCAAAACCATCCAGCAAATTGACGCCTCTGCCGGACAGGTTTCCTCGGTCAGCGGACAGGTATCCATGGGGGCCCAGTCCCTGAGTCATGGTTCTGTTGCGCAGGCAAGCGCCGTGGAGGAACTGGCGGCTACTGTGACAGAGATTTCGGAAAGCGCCAAGCGGACGGCCACCGCAGCGGTGGAGGCGGGCCAGTTTGTGGGGCAGGCCGGGGCTCAGCTGGGCGTGAGTGTGGACTATGTCAAGGAGCTAAACACGGCTATGGAGAAGATATCCAGCTCGTCCACACAGATTGCCAAAATCATTGATACCATTGAAAATATCGCCTTCCAGACCAATATTCTGGCGTTGAACGCAGCGGTGGAGGCGGCCCGGGCGGGAACGGCGGGCAAGGGGTTTGCGGTGGTGGCGGATGAAGTGCGCAATTTAGCCTCTAAGTCGGACGAGGCGGCCAAGGCTACCAAAGAGTTGATCGAAGGCTCGATTGCCGCAGTGGCCGAGGGCAGTCAGGTGGTGGAACGGGTCACCGAGTCGCTGGAGCAGACCAGTATCATCGCCGGCAATGTGACAGCGAAAGTAGACATTGTGGTGGAAGCAGTGGAGCATCAGAACTCCGCGATTACCCAGGTAACCGAGGGCATCGACCAGATATCCCTGGTGGTCCAGACCAACAGTGCTACCGCCCAGCAGAGCGCCGCAGCCAGCGAGGAGCTTTCGGCTGAGGCGTCCTGCTTAAAGGAATTGGTTGAGCGTTTTGTGCTTGCGCGGACCTGAACGCCGTCCTTGCAAGGAACAGCTGTTGTTTGAGCACTTCCATATAGCATAAGAAAAGGGCCGTCCCAGCCGGGACGGCCCTTTTATACAGAACTTGGAATATTACTCAGCGTAGGGCTGATCGGTCTCGATATACACGCCCTGTTCTTTGCTCCAGCCTACGTTAAAGCCAAGCGCCTTGCCTAGGTCGCGGAGTTTAAAGTAGTTGTAGCCGCCGCCTTGGTCGTCCAGAAGGGTGATCACGAACATATCTACCGCCTGATCGCCCTCTACCAGTATGGACTGGTCCTGACCGGTAAATACGCGGTTGCCGGAGAAGGGGGTTTTCATTTCCACGCCGCTGGCCTCATAGGGCTGACCGGGGGTAACGGAAATTTTCTTGCTGGCGTTGTCGTAACCCACAGAGAATTGGGCCTTGGTGCCGTTGAGGACATAGGCCATATCACGGAGTTTGATGTAGTTGGTGCCGTTGCCGAGGCCGTCTTTCAGAGCGTACATTTGGAACTCTACTGCCTTGCCATCTACCATGACGGTTTGGTTACTGGCGTAGGCAAGTCCCTGGGTGGAGCCGGAATCGGGATTGGAAGGATTTGTGGGATTGGCGGGGGCAGGGGCGCCGGCGATTTTGAAGTTGTAGGACTTGGAGGCGCCGTTGCTAAAGGTAACTGTCAGGGTGTGGTCCCCGCCGGACAGGGTGCTGGTATCCAGATGAAAGGTGTAGGGGTAGTCGGCGGCGGTGGCGCGGGTCTGGCCGTCCACAGCCCAAGTGGCGGTGAGCTTGGTGGGGGAGTAGGTGTAAGCGTCGAACCGCATTTGCCCGGACCAGGGGCCGGTGTAGGCGGACAGCTTGGTGTAAAATCCAGCGGTGCCGCCCACGCTCTTGAGGTAAGCGGGACTGTCGGCCACGGCCTTGCGGTAGGCAGAAGTGACAACGGAGTTATTATAGAAGGTGTAGGAGTTGGCCGCCCAATTGTAGTGGTAGTCGGAGCTGATAATAGCCTTGATTTCAGGGTAGACCATGGGCAGGAAGGAGTAAGCCTTCTGCATCCGCTCAGCGGCCCAGGCAGAATTATCCTGGCCGTTGTAGGAGTTGCTGGAGCCGCCCTCTGTGGCCATCAGGGGTTTTTTGTGCAGGCGGGAGAGGTTCACCGTCTGCTGAACGTTGAGCATTGCGTCTCCGTATTCGCCGATGCCGACGAAAGCGGCCATTTTGGGGTCGTTGACGGTGTCGTGATACCGGTTATAGTAGAGCGATACACCGACCCAGTCCACATAAGCATCGCCGGGATAGAAGGAGTCCATGTCCACCTGGTAGGCGCTGCTGAAGTTGGGGGCAAATACCATTGCCGCACGCGGCGCACGGGCGCGGGCCAGGTCTACGACATGGCGGTAAGCGGCAATGTAGGCTTCCGGGGTGGTGGGGGTGGTCCAAACGTTCATCTCGCCGCCAATGCGGACAAACACCGGGTTGCTCAGGGTGTTCAGGTAAGAGAAGGTCTCATTCAACTTGGAGTCATAAGCGCCGCTGGCAAAGGAGGCGCAGTCAGAACCCTCGCCGGTGAAATTGATGTAGACCATAAAAGCCCGGTTTCCGTCCTGCAAGGCGGAGGAAAACAGATAACTCCAGTACTCCAGGCTGTAGGACTGCTTGATGTCAAAGTAAAAGCCGATAATGGATTCGCCGGCCATCTGGTCTTGATTGACCAGACCGTAGTGGCCGTTGGGCAGGTTGCCGCCCTCGCAGGTGCGGCCATAGTACACACCGCCTTTGGGCTCGTTTTTAGCGCCATAGTAGGGATAGTCGGAACCGGGGGTCTGGGTTACAGTATAGATCTCTGTGTTGGCGCTCATATCCTTGGCTGCGGAGTCGATCGTAGTGGTGCTCGCGTCGGCGAATGCTTGAAGCGGGAACATACTCAGGGCCAAGGCGGTGGCTAGCCCTAAGCGCAGCAGGGGGTGTTTCTTCGTGGTTAACATAGCTCCATTCCTCCAATTTGATAGACTGACCAGTATACAGGCCAGGGGATGCTGTACACAATCCCAGCACCCTATGTAAATAATTATATCATTTTTGGAAGAATTTCGCAATATGCTTACTGCATAGTACCCGGGCGTTCCAAGCCTTTTGCAGAAAAAGCAGGTGGCAGAATGAAAAAGAATTTATCAAATTTGCGGTTGTAAATGGACGGGGAAATTGGTATAATAGCTGACAGTCAGACTATGTGGAACAAAATCCGCTTGTTTATTGGAGGGAGCCATGGGCCGTTCAAGTGGGGATGTCGGCGGCTATCGGGGCCGCAGGACGATTACCGATATCTTAAGATTTATTGCGATCGCGCTGGCGGTAGTGGTGGGGTTGATGCTGGCCGTTATGCTGTACCTTCAAAAATACCTTGTCTATACAGACGACGGGGTTCGGCTGGAACTGCCTCCCTTCCTCCAGATGTTCCGGCAGGGAGAGGAGGAGAGCAATCCGCCCGGTTCTGCCTCGCTGCCTGAGCCTGGAAGTGTCAGTTTGATCGAAGAACCAGATGTGAGCCAGCAGGAGCCCGACCCCGTACCGGAACCGGACCCTGAACCGAAGGACGTTGGGTCTGCCCTCCAGCTTTCGGTGGCGGAAGCGCGGGACGGTTCCGCCGCTGCGAAACTGGAAGCGGCGGGGGCGCAGGTGCTGGTGTTAGAGGTCAAGGACCAGATGGGCCAGCTGGCCTGGCATGCGGAACCGGCAATCGCCGGCTGGTCCAGCGTCAACGGCCCCCAGCAGGCGGCGGAGGCGCTGAAACGATGGAACGAAGGGGAGATATACACCGTTGCCCGGGTCCACTGCTTCCGAGATGACACGGTGCCCTATTACAACAACAATTTCGCCCTGCGCTGGGCAGGCAACGACTGGAACTGGTATGACGAACTGGGCCTGCGCTGGACCAGCCCCGGAAAAGAGGAAATCCGGGCCTATAACGCAGCTTTGTGCGGCGAGCTGGCGGCAATGGGATTTGACGAAATTGTACTGGAAGAGTTCTATTTCCCCATCCAGGGCAAGCTGGATACAATCCGCCGGGGAGAGTCCTACGACTCCAGCCAGTTTACCGCTCAGGTAGAGGATTTCCTTACCAAGGTGCAGGAGGCGGTGGAGCCCTATGGCACAAAGATTTCGCTCCGGGTGGGCCGGGAGACCCTGACCGGCGGGGAGAACGTCAGCGGCGTTACCACTCAGATGATTGAGCAGTATGCCTACCGGGTCTGGGTGGAGCAGGACGGGCTGTCCCCTGCCCCTGCCGCTTTGCTCGAACAGGCGGGAATTACCGGCGGCAAGGAGCGTCTTGCACTGATCGTCTCGGAGCTGGAAGAGGAGAGCAGCGTTTTCCAAGCGGTTTTTCCAGACAAGGACAATGTGTAGAAACAGTCAGCCGTCCTAAAGAAAAAGTTTTAGGGCGGCTGACTGTTTTTTATTCGCTCAAAAAAAGCCTTGCTTTTTCCAATAAAATTGACTACAATGGGGAGGAGCAAATACCTTCATTTCTGTATCCAAGAAAAGGTGGTGAAAACATGGCGTTAGAAGCGATTCAAACGGTCACCCAGGCTGAGGCCAAGGCCAAGGCGGACCGGGATGCTGCCGTAGCCCAGTCCAGGCAGAAGTTGGCGGAAGCCCAGCGGGAAGCCAAGCAAACCGTTGAGGAAGCCAGGCAGAAAGCCCGTGAGGAAGCCCGCAAGATGATGGCGGCGGCCGAAGAGAAGGCGGCTCAGTTGACCCGGGACGAACTTACGCGGGCTGAAAAGGACTGCGAACAGCTCAAGCGGAATGCCCGGGGGCGGCTGGAAGAAGCCGCGCAGCTCATTGTTGGAAGGGTTGTGGAAGGGTAATGGCAATCGTAAAAATGAAGCGTCTGCGAATGGTGGCTATGACCAGCGACCGAGACGCGCTTCTCCGCCAGCTCCAGCACATGGGCTGTGTGGAGATTGTCCAGCCTGAGGCGGACCCGGATGATCCTCTGTGGGCTTCCCTCACCCGCCCGGATACGTCGGGTCTGGCTGCCGCGCACGAGGAAAAAAACCAGGCCGAGCGGGCTTTGGAGGTCCTCAAGCGGTACGCGCCTGTAAAGAGCGGTCTGCTCTCCCCCAGACCCGGTGTACAGGAGGGGGAGCTGTTTCGTCCGGACTGGGTGGAACAGGCCCGGGCAGCCGCACAGGAGGTCAATGGGCTGGACCGCCGCTTGGCGGCCATCCACGGAGAGGAAAACAAGCTGGAGGCCCAAAAAGCGGTGCTGGAGCCTTGGCGGCTGTTGGATCTGCCCCTGGAGACCAGTTCTACTCCCCAGGTGACGATTCAGCTGGGTACTTTGCCTGCAAACCTTCCCATGGGGCAGGCTGAGGGGGCCGTCCAGACGGGAGGAGAGCTGGTTCAACTGACGGAGGTGTCAGCTGGACGGGACTTCCGCTGCTGTACATTAGTGTGTCACGCCAGCCAGTCAGAGGCTGTGCTGGAGACACTGAAATCGCTGGGGTGGTCCCGGGCCAATCTTCGGGATTGGACGGGGACTGCGGCGGAAAATCTGGACCGTCTGGAGCGGGAGGCCAAGGCCCTGAAAGAGGAAGCGGCCTCGATTGAGACGAAGCTGACTGGCATGGGCGAGCTGACCGCCTCACTGCGCCAGCTGTCTGATTTGGCCGGTCTGGATGCCAGCCGGGAAGAGGCGCAGGGCCGTCTGGTGGACACGGGACAGACCTTTCTGCTGGAGGGCTGGGTTCCTGCGGAAAGCTGGTCCGCCCTAAAACAGCAGCTGGACCAATATCCCTGCGCCTGCGAGGTGAGCGACCCTGCGCCGGAGGATTACCCCCGTGTTCCAGTGCGGCTGAAAAACAATTGGTTCACCAGTCCGTTGAATATGGTGACCGATATGTACTCTCTGCCCGCCTATGGCACCCTGGACCCCAATCCCCTGATGGCCCCCTTCTTCATTTTGTTCTATGGGATGATGATGGCGGACATGGGGTATGGCCTGATTATGATGATCGCTTCGATTGTGGTCATAAAAAAGGCTCAGCCGGACGGGGCGTCAATGCGGTACATGATGCCTCTGCTGGGGCTGTGCGGGGTGAGCACCTTCTTGTGGGGCGCCGCTACCGGCGGTTTCTTTGGGGACCTGATCCCTCAGCTGCTCAGCCTCATCAATCATGCGCCTGTTGAGAATTATGCCCTGCCCAAGCTGTTCGACCCCCTGGATAAGGCGGTCAACGTGCTGGTGGGTGCGCTGATTCTGGGCGTTCTGCAAATCTTTACCGGTATGGCAGTCAGTATGTACAAACAGATGAAGCAGGGAGAGACCATGGCCGCACTGTGCAACGAAGGCGCATGGTTCCTGGTGTTTATTCTGGTTGGCTGCGGCTTTGCTCTGGGCCAGATGGTTCCGGGGATGATTGCCGCGCTGGTCGTGCTGATTATTACCCAGAGCTATGGCAAAAAAGGCATCGTCGGCAAAGCGATGGGTGTCTTTGGCTCGCTCTATAACGGCATTACCGGTTATTTCAGCGACATCCTGTCCTACTCCCGCCTGATGGCTCTGATGCTGGCCGGCGCGGTGACGGCGCAGGTGTTTAACACTCTGGGCGCCATGACCGGCAATGTGGTCCTTTTCCTGATGATTGCCCTGGTTGGCAATGCCCTGAACTTTGCCCTGAACATTTTGGGCTGTTTTGTCCACGACATGCGCCTGCAATGTCTGGAATATTTCGGACGGTTCTATGAGGACGGCGGAAAGCCCTTCTGCCCCCTGGATCACAACACGAAATACTACAAAGTAGTAAAATAATTGAGGAGGAAACGATTATGATTGACACTACATTAGCTCTGGAGGCAACTCAGCTTGGAACTCTCTTCGGCGGCTTTGGCGGCCTGGCTCTGGCCCTTTTAGGCGCGGGCCTGGCGGTTGGCCTGAGCTGTGTCGGCTCCGCCAAGGGCACCGGCATCGCCGGTGAGGCCGGTACTGGCCTGCTGAGCGAGGACCCCAGCAAGTCTGGTAAAGTCATGGTCCTTCAGCTGCTCCCCGGTACCCAGGGCCTGTACGGCATGGTGGTATGGTTCTTCGCGATCAACAGCATGGGCCTTCTGGGCGGCGATTTCTCCGCTCTGCTGTCCGAGATGACAGTTTCCAAAGGTATGGCCTATTTTGCCGCCTGCATGCCCATGGCGCTGGGTGGTCTGCTGTCCGCCATTGCACAGGGCCGCGTGGCCGCCGGTTCCATCAATATTCTGGCCAAGAAGCCTGACGACTGGTCCAAGGGCCTGATTCTGTGCGGCATCGTGGAGTTCTACGCCATCCTGTCCCTGCTGGCCTCCATGCTGATGCTGCTGCAGTTCTGATCCCGCAGAAAGGGGTTCAATATGGAAGGAATAGAAAAAATCACCGCCAAAATCGCCCAAGACGCCCAGGCGGAAATTGACAAGCTGATGGCGGAGACCGGCGAGAAGGCGCAGGCCATTCAGGTTAACGCCGCGGCGCAGGCCCAGCAAGAGGCCAATGAAATTGTGGAAAAGGGCCGTATGGCCGCCAGCGAGCGGCTGGAGCGGCTGAGTTCCGCCGCCCAGATGGAGCGGCGCAAGCTGGAGCTTGCCGCCAAGCAGGAGGTGCTGGGCGAGGCGTTTGATCTGGCCCTGAAAAAACTGTGCAGCCTGCCGGAAAAAGAGTACATCGCCCTGTTGACGAAACTGGCCCTGAAGGCCAGCAGCAGTGGGAAAGAGCTGCTGATCTTTTCGAAGAAGGACCGGGAAAAGGTGGGTAAGGCGGTGGTTGCTGTGGCCAACGAGGCATTGCTCAAGGAGCGGGCCCCCAATCTGCCCCCGGAAGTTACCAAGTCCAGAATGGGTACGCTCATGGACAAACTGGTACATAACACCACGGCAATTGTTACCGGTGTGGGCCTCACCGTCAGTGATGAGACGCGGGATATTCAAGGCGGCTTTATTATGGTAGACGGTGATGTGGAGATTAACTGCGCCTTTGAGACACTGATCCGCCTGCAGCGGGAACAGATGGAGAAAAAGGTCGCCGCCGCATTGTTTAAATCGTGAGGAAGGGGGCAGGCGAATTGTCCCACCGAAAAAAGGATACAGACTATCTGGCCATCTCTGCCCGCATCCGGGCTATGGAGAACAAGCTCCTCACCCGGGAGCGTATGGATCAGATGATTGAGGCCCGCGACAGCGCCGAGGCTATGAAGCTCTTGGCTGAGAGCGGCTACAACGACGGGGCGGGCCTGGAAGCCGCCTTGGCTCAGGCCCGGGCCGAGGTTTTCAAAGATATGGAACAGGGGGCGCCCGACCCCCGGCTGGTAGAGGTGTTCCAGATCAAGTATGACTACCACAACGCCAAGACCATACTCAAGGCCCAGGCCATGGGTTCTGACCCGGAGCGGCTGCTGCTGTCCGGAGGCCGGTACGACCCCGCCCAGCTGTGGGACGGCTGGAAGCGGGAGGCGCTCAGCGGCGTGAGTGTGGAATTTTCTAAAGCGATGGAACAGGCCCAGGCGGCTTTGGCTGAGGGGGGCGATCCCCAGCAGGCCGACCTGATTCTGGACCGGGCCTGCTACGGTGAAATGGCCGGTCTGGCCAAGGAACTGCGCAGTCCCTTCCTACAAGGCTACGTCCGCCTGTCGGTGGATATTGCCAATCTGCGCGCCGCAGTTCGGGTGGCCCGCATGGGCAGAGAGGGAGAGTTCCTGCGTCAGGTGCTTCTGCCGGGAGGCAATGTCTCCGAGGGGGCGATTGCCTCCGCCCGTGGAGATGCCTTGGGTGAGGTGTTCCGGTCCGGTCCGCTCTCGCAGGCCGCTGGACTGGGCGCAAAACTGGCCCAGCCGGAGGGAGGTTCCCTCACCGCCTTCGAGCGGGAGTGCGACAATGCTCTTACAGCCTACTTGGCCGCCGCCCGCCGCGTCCCCTTCGGGGAGGAGACGGTCATCGGCTACCTGTACGCCAAAGAGCAGGAGTTTACCGCCATCCGGGCTATATTTGCCGGACGGGCGGCGGGGCTGGATGGGGATACCATCCGTTCCCGGCTCCGGGAAACCTATGTGTAAAGGGGGCAGGGGAGATGTATAAGATTGCCGTAATGGGCGACAAAGACAGCGTTCTGGGCTTTAAGGCTCTGGGGCTGGAGGTCTGCCCGGTAGAAACCCCCGAGGCGGGCCGTGAGGCCCTGCACCGTATGGCGAAGGAGAATTACGCCATCATCTACATGACCGAACAGCTGGCCTCCCAGCTGTCTCAAGAGGTTGCACGGTATAAAGATGCCCTCACCCCGGCTATCATTCTGATTCCCGGCAAGGAGGGGTCACTGGGCATTGGTATGGCCAACGTCAAGACCGCCGTTGAGAGGGCGGTCGGCGCGGATATTTTGTAAGACGTGCTCCAAAGCCTCCTTTTGCAAAGGAGGTGCCTCAGTGTATGTACTGGGGGGAGGGTTGTATTTCGCCGCAGGCGAAATGTGCGAATTAAACTCAAGGCGGCAAAGCCTTGTGTACTCCATATATTCACTTTGCGAACGCAATCCTCAGTCAGCCTTCGGCTGACAGCCCCTTTCCCAAAGGGGACTTTCGAAGCGGAACCAAGAAATTTACCCAGAAAGAAGGTATGACAGCCTATGGGAAAAATCGTTAAGGTCTCCGGCCCGCTGGTGGTTGCCACCGGTATGGAGGAAGCCAACATGGCCGACGTGGTCCGTGTAGGCGAACAGCGCCTGATTGGAGAAATCCTCACCATGTCCGGCGGTTCAGCCTCCATTCAGGTCTATGAGGAGACCTCCGGCCTTGGCCCTGGCGCTGACGTGGTTACCACCGGTGCGCCTCTGTCCGTGGAGCTGGGGCCCGGCCTGATTGAGAACATCTACGACGGCATCCAGCGTCCGCTGGAAGTCATTATGAAGAAGGTGCAGGGCAACAACCTGCCCCGCGGTGTGGAGGTTCCGGCCCTGGACCGGGAAAAGAAGTGGAACTTCACTGCCTCAGCCAAAGCAGGGGATAAGGTCGTGGGGGGCGATGTCATCGGCACCGTCCAGGAGACCAGTTCCATCCTCCACAAGATCATGATTCCCCCCGAGATGAGCGGCACCATCGATTCTATTCAGTCCGGTTCCTACACGGTCACCGAGACGGTTGCTGTGCTGGTTCTGGAAAATGGACAAAAGGTGCCTCTGTCCATGATGCAGAAGTGGCCCGTCCGTGTGGGCCGGCCCTACAAGCACAAGTATCCCCCCGTCATTCCCCTCCAGTCCGGACAGCGGATTGTAGACACATTCTTCCCCGTCGCCAAGGGCGGCACCGCTGCCATTCCCGGCCCCTTCGGTTCGGGAAAAACCGTGATGCAGCACGCACTGGCTAAGTGGTCTGACGTGGACTTGGTGGTCTACATCGGCTGCGGCGAGCGGGGCAACGAGATGACCGACGTTCTGCGGGAGTTCCCCGAACTGGTGGACCCCCGGACCGGCGAGTCCCTGATGAAGCGGACCGTCCTGATCGCCAACACCTCCGACATGCCCGTGGCCGCCCGTGAGGCGTCCATCTACACCGGCATTACCATCGCCGAGTATTTCCGCGATATGGGCTACGCCGTGGCCGTCATCGCCGATTCCACCTCCCGCTGGGCCGAGGCTCTGCGTGAGATGTCGGGCCGTCTGGAGGAGATGCCCGGCGAGGAGGGCTACCCCGCCTACCTGTCCTCCCGTCTGGCTCAGTTCTACGAGCGGGCCGGTTCGGTCTCCTGCCTGGGGTCCGACGAGGACCGCCGGGGTTCTCTGACCGCCGTAGGTGCGGTATCTCCTCCGGGCGGCGACCTGTCTGAGCCGGTCTCCCAGGCCACCATGCGGATTGTCAAGGTGTTCTGGGCCTTGGACGCCTCCCTGGCCTACCGCCGCCACTTCCCAGCCATCAACTGGCTGACGTCCCATACCCTGTATTTGGACTCCCTGCGCTCCTGGTACGACGAGAACCTGGGCAAGGACTTCCTGCTCAACCGGGAATGGGCCATGTCCACCCTTCAGGAGGAAGCCAACCTGAACGAAATTGTTCAGCTGGTGGGTAAGGATTCGCTGTCCGCCAAAGACCAGATTACCCTGGAAATTGCCAAGATGCTGCGTGAGGACTTCTTACAGCAGAACTCCTTTGTGGATGTGGACTCCTATTCGGAGTATGACCGTCAGGCCCGGATGCTGGCCATGATCCGCCACTATGAGGACTTGTGCCGGGATGCCTCTACCAAGGGCGGCAGTCTGAACGATTTGTTCGGCGTGCCGGTGCGTGAGAAGATTGGCCGTGCCAAATCTGTAGTCGCCGACGAGTACCGGGCCGCCTATGACATCATCACCAAGGAGATGGAGGAACAGATAACCGCCATCGCTGAGAAGGGAGCGGATGAAGCGTGATTCGCGAATATAAGACGATTGAAGAAATCTCCGGCCCCCTGATGGTGGTCAAGCGGGTGCAGGGAGTCACCTACGATGAACTGGCCGAAGTGGAGCTCACCGACGGTACGATCCGCCGCTGTAAAGTTCTGGAGGTCAACGGGGACACGGCTGTAGTTCAGCTTTTCGAGGCGTCCGCCGGTATCAACCTGCGGGACTCCAAAATCCGTTTTCTGGGCCACCCCCTCCAGCTGGCCGTTTCTGGCGACATGCTGGGCCGGGTGTTCAACGGCATGGGCCAGCCCATCGACGGCGGCCCCGCCATCCTGGCCGACGAGTACCGGGACATCAACGGTCTTGCCATGAACCCCGCCGCCCGGAATTACCCCAACGAGTTTATTCAGACGGGCATCTCTACCATTGACGGACTGAACACTCTGGTCCGTGGACAGAAACTGCCTATCTTCTCGGGTTCCGGCCTGCCCCATTCCGCTTTGGCGGCGCAGATTGCCCGTCAGGCCAAAGTGTTGGACGGAGAATCCAACTTCGCCGTGGTCTTCGCCGCCATTGGTATCACCTTTGAGGAATCTGAGTTCTTCGTGCAGGAGTTCCGCCGCACCGGCGCTATCGACCGCACCGTGCTGTTTACCAACTTGGCCAACGATCCCGCCGTGGAACGTATCGCCACCCCCCGTATGGCTCTGACCGCAGCGGAATATCTGGCCTTTGAAAAGGGGATGCACGTGCTGGTTATCCTCACTGATATCACCAACTACGCTGAGGCTCTGCGTGAGGTTTCCGCCGCCAAAAAAGAGGTTCCAGGCCGCCGCGGCTATCCCGGCTACCTGTACACCGACTTGGCAACCCTTTACGAGCGCGCCGGCCGTCAGGTGGGAAAAGAGGGCTCCATCACCATGATCCCCATTCTCACCATGCCCGAGGACGACAAGACCCACCCCATCCCCGACCTGACCGGATATATCACCGAGGGCCAAATCATCTTGTCCCGGGAACTGTTCCGCAAGGGCGTCAATCCCCCGGTGGACGTTCTGCCCTCCCTGTCCCGTCTGAAGGACAAGGGCACCGGCGAAGGCAAGACCCGTGAGGACCACGCTGGTACCATGAACCAGCTGTTCGCCGCTTACGCCACCGGCAAGGAGAACAAGGAGCTGATGTCCATTCTAGGCGAAGCGGCCCTGTCTCCCACCGACCTGCTGTACGCCAAGTTTGCCGATGAATTCGAGCGCCGGTACGTCTCCCAGGGGACGGATGAGAACCGCTCCATCTTTGAGACGCTGGATTTAGGCTGGGACCTGCTGTCCATTTTGCCCACCAGCGAGTTGAAACGGATCCGGCCTGAGTTTATTACCAAGTATATGCCGCAGAAGGAACAAGGGGGGGTATAAATGCCTTCCACAACAATCAACCCCACCCGGCAGGAGCTGAACCGGCTGAAAAACCGTCTGCGTACCTCCGTGCGCGGTCACAAACTGCTGAAGGATAAACGTGATGAGCTGATGAAGCAGTTTATGGACGTGGTGCGGGAGAACCGCGCCCTGCGCAAACGGGTGGAAGAGAGCCTTATGAGAGCCCACGGCGCTTTTACCGTAGCCGCAGCCCTTATGTCCCCGGAAATGCTGGAGCAGTCTCTGCTCTATCCCAAGCAGTCCGTGGAACTGGACATGACGTTCCAGAACATCATGTCGGTGGATGTTCCGCAGTACCAGTTTCGCACCAGCAGTCAGGACCCCGGCGAGGTCTACCCCTATGGCTTCGCTCAGACCAGCGGCGAACTGGATGACGCTGTGGATGCTCTGTCCCGGGTGTTGAGCGATATGCTCCGGCTAGCAGAGATTGAAAAGACCTCTCAGCTTCTGGCGGAGGAGATCGAAAAGACCCGCCGGCGTGTAAACGCCCTGGAATATGTAAAAATTCCTGAGATGCAGGCCAATATCAAATATATCACTATGAAGCTGGATGAGAACGAACGTTCCAATACAATCCGGCTGATGAAGGTGAAGGACATGATTTTGAAGGAAGCCATTGAGGAACGGCAGGCGGAAAATGCTAGAGCTGTAAAGGCTTTCGGGGCTGACGGAGGAAGTCCAGCAGAGGTTTAAGGGGAGCTGTACCATAATTGTACCGCTTCTACAATGAGAACAAAAAGAAACAGGTGGTTTCCCATGAGACTAGATGGGAAACCGCCTGTTTTTCCTAATGATCTACTGCTTTATCATTAGGCATTTTGTTATGCCTCCAACGTCTCATGATCGTATATTGCCGCCATATTTTGTATTTTACGTTTAATCTTTGTACGAACATGAGATGGCGCAAGACACTCGCATTTTGCTCCAAAGCCGAGAATTATATCAAAGTGATAATCATTTTCAATCATTGGAATATTTACAATGTAATATTCGTCACCATCTGGTGTAAATTGGTCATAAGTACAATATTCAAGCACTCTGTCCAGCAAGGACTTGTGAATACGAATTTTAACTTCTGTTTGCATGGTTTCCGCAATTTGGTCGAAATCCAAAATCGGTTTTTTAAAATCGCGCGGAATAAATCTTTCTGGCCTTATTTGCAGTTCTGACATACGAGAGAGCCGAAAGAGTCGATAATCATTGCGGGTATAACAATAACCTTGAAAATACCAGTGGATGCCTTTCAATACAAGCTGATAGGGTTCAACCGTCCGTACCGTTTTAATGCCATGGTGAGCGATGTATTCAAAGTACAGCAGCTTATGATCCTGTATAGCAGTTTTAATTCTTTCCAAATTTGGTTGTATCGTTCGATTGCCCACCCAGGGACTTAAATCAATGCAGATTTGATTTGTCTTTATTTCGATCTCCTTCGCTTTTTCAGCTGGGATAAAACTTTTCACCTTCTCGAAAGCGTTTACCAAGTCATTACCTCGTACTATATTAGAGAGACTGGAAAGGCCCATCAAGATGATAGAGAGGTCAGCCGTTGAAAAAACCTTTTTATCAAGTTTGTATTCTGGCATAATCTCAAAACCGCCGCCAACTCCGGATATGGAGCGAATTGGAATACCGGCCATATTGATTGCTTCTATGTCGCGGTAAATAGTACGAGGCGAAACCTCAAACGTGTCTGCTAACTCCTGTGCACCTATGCGCTCCTTATCCAAGAGTGTCATAATAATACTAACTAGTCTGTCAACTTTCATTGTGGGTAACCGCCTTTCAATCTTCTTTTTCTTAAAATTATAGATTGCTGCCATACTATTGTCAACAATTGGATGGTATGATATTGATGTAAGTAAACCGAACACAAAAAGAAATGGAGGAAGTTATGTTCACAGTTTATGTATACGCTTTGGATACCTTGGCTGACTGGGAGTTGGGGTATGTTACCGCAGAATTAAATTCCGGACGCTTTTTCAAACAGGATGCGCCGTTAGTATCGGTCAAAACAGTTGGTATTTCAAAAGAACCCATCAAAACAATGGGTGGGCTGACTATCATTCCGGATTGTGTCGTGGACGAAATTGTAGTGAATGAGAAAAGCGTATTACTGTTACCAGGGGCGAACACTTGGGAGGTTCCTAAGCATGACGCTGTGATTGTAAAAGCAGGTGAATTTCTTTCCGCAGGCGCAATGGTATGCGCCATTTGTGGTGCGACAGCTGTGTTGGCAAATGCGGGCCTGTTGGATGAAAGATTACACACCAGCAATGGAATAGGTTATCTTGAGATGGTTTCGCCCAGCTACAAAGGACAAAATTTCTATGTTGACGAGCCATCCGTTGCAGAGCAAAACCTAATTACAGCAAGTTCCACTGGGGCCTTGCTGTGGGCAAAACAAATTATAGAACGTTTGAACGTTTTTCGGCCCGATACATTGGATGCGTGGTATATGTATTTCAGCACTGGTGAAGCGCAGCATTTCTTTGCGCTTATGCAATCAGTGTCACGTCAGTGAGCAAGGCGAGGCTGTCCTTTGGCTGTGGGCGACCGTTCTGTCCACGCCAAGGCGCAGCCCCCTGGAGGCTTAGAGCAGTTCCCAGAAATAATGAGAAAAAGAGGCGGCCAACCGCTTTATCAAAAAATCTCCGCTGCCTCACACGAGACAGCGGAGATTTCGCTTTGCGTACATGCGGGAAAACCCCAATGTAGATTTCCTGATTTGGGTCAAGCAAAACTATCCTGTTATTCCTCGATTTCCTGAAGGATAGCGGCTAGCAGTTCTTCCCGTCCGCTTCCTTTTTCTGCGGAGAAGGGGATCAACAGGTCGCCGCTGTCCAGCGACAGGGTATCTCGAATGAGTTGGAGATTGGGGGCTACCTCGCTTTTTTTCAGCTTATCCAACTTATTTGCTACAATAATCAGGGGACAACCAGTGTCGCGAAACCACCGGAACATGGTAAAATCATCGGCGGTGGGTTTGTGACGGGAATCAACAATCATAACCCCGAGCGTGAGCAGGTCGGGGCGGGCGAAGTAATCCTCCATCAGCCGGCCCCAGCGGTCCCGCTCAGACTTAGACACTTTGGCGTAACCGTAGCCGGGAAGGTCTACCAAATAAAAGGTCTTGTCAATGTCAAAATAGTTTACATGGACGGTTTTTCCTGGTGAAGCCCCCACCCGAGCGAAGTTTTTGCGGTTAAGCAGGCGGTTAATTACGGAGGATTTGCCTACGTTGGACCGGCCGGCGAAGGCTACTTGGGGAAGGCCGTCCTGAATAAAGCTATTTGGGGAGACGGCGGAACGTATAAACTCCGCCTTTTGCAGATTGACACCCATATCATGCCTCCTCACTGGCTCAACCGGGAGCTGTTTTCTCCCTGACCAGCGGGCGGGGCCGGGGGGAGATCCTCTTTTTTCGTTGTGCGGGCCTGGCGGCGCGAGACAGTCGCTTCCAGCGGCCGGTTCAAAGCGTTGGTTAGTACCTGATCGGCTCGCTCTACCAGGATGAACTGGAGTGCGGCCCGGACGGTCTGGTCAATTTCCTCCAAATCCTTGGCGTTATCAGCGGGAATGATAACCGTTTTAATGCCATTGCGGAAAGCGGCCATGGTCTTTTCCTTTAAGCCGCCGATGGGCAGAACCCGCCCCCGGAGGGTGACCTCGCCGGTCATAGCCAGCCCGCGTTTTACCGGGACTCCGGTGAGGGCGGATACCATAGCGGTAGTGATGGCAATGCCGGCAGAGGGGCCGTCTTTTGGGACTGCGCCCTCGGGAAAGTGAACGTGAATATCCTTTTCTTTGTAAAAATCGGCTGGGAGGCTCAGCCGGTCGGCCTGACTGCGGATAAAGCTGAGGGCGGCATGGGCCGATTCTTTCATCACATCACCCAGATTACCAGTAAGCTCCACCTTGCCGGAACCGGGGACTACGTTGACCTCCACCTCAAGCAGTTCACCACCCACGGAGGTCCAGGCGAGACCGTTGACCACACCCACACGCTCCTCCAGGGCTTGACGCTCCGGGTGGTACTTGGGTACGCCCAGGTATTCGGACAGGTCCTTATCGCTGATTCGAATGGCCTTGGCATTGTCCGCGACTACCTTCATAGCCGCTTTACGGCAGATAGCGGCCAGACGGCGTTCCAGCACACGGACACCTGACTCTCGGGTGTAGGCGGCGATCACCTCGCGCAGGGCCCCATCGGACATCTTCAGCTGCGCTTTTGTGAGCCCATGGCGTTTCAGTTCTTTGGGAAGAAGGTGTTTTTTCGCAATCTGCACCTTTTCCTCATCGGTGTAGCTGGACAGTTCAATCACTTCCATCCGATCCAACAGGGGGCGTGGAATGGTGTCGGTGGTGTTGGCGGTGGTAATGAACATGACTTGAGACAGGTCGAAGGGAAGTTCTAAAAAGTTGTCTCGAAAAGTGGCGTTCTGTTCCCCATCCAGCACCTCCAGCAGAGCGGAGGCGGGGTCGCCCCGGTGGTCATGGCCCAGCTTGTCGATTTCGTCCAGCAAGATGAGGGGGTTACAACTCTGGGCCTGATTGATTGCAGTGATAATCCGTCCTGGCATGGCGCCCACGTAGGTCTTGCGATGGCCTCGGATTTCGGCCTCATCGCTGACGCCGCCCAGGGATATCCGAGCCAGCTTGCGGTTCATAGCCCGGGCCATGGACATGGCGATGGAGGTTTTCCCCACCCCTGGCGGGCCTGCCAGACAGATAATTTGCCCTTTCAGTTCAGGGGCCAGCTGACGGACAGCCACAAATTCCAACACCCGCTGTTTCACCTTGTCCAGACCGAAATGGTCCTGATCCAGCGCCTTTTCCACCGCAGAGACATTGATTTTCTCTTTGGTTGTCTTACCCCAAGGCAATTCCAAGCAGATATCCAGGTAGTTACGCAAAACGGTGCTTTCCGAAGAGCTGTAGGACTGTTTGGAGAGCCGTCCCAGTTCCTTGGTCAGCTTTTCCCGGACTTGGTCAGGCAATTTAGCCTGCGCAATTTTTTCCCGGTACTCCTCCAGCTCATCGGCCTCTTCCCCCAGCTCGGTCTGGATGACTTTGAGCTGTTCACGAAGATAGTAGTCCCGCTGATGCTCGTTCATCTGCTCCCGGGCCCGTTCCTGAATTTCCTGATCAAGGGAAAGGATCTCCACTTCACGCTCCAGCAGGTGGTGCAGTTTTTCCAGCCGGCGGACAGGGCGGGATTCCTCCAAAATAGTCTGCTTGTCGCTGTTGCGCATAGGGATATTTTGGGCAATATAGTCGGCAATATGACCGGGGTCCTGGCTCGCCAGTACATGGATCATCAGGTCGGGGGAGAGCTTGGGGGCCAACTCAGCATAATCCTGAAACAGATCATAGGTAGAGCGGATCAAAGCCTCAGTTCGGGCGCTTCCACGGGCAGGCAGATCGGAAACAGGGATTTCCTGGACCTCGCCCTCCAAATAGGGGGTGGTGCGCAGGAGCTGAAGGAGCCGTCCTCTGGACTGCCCCTCCACCATGACGCGCACGTTATCTCCAGGCATACGGAGAATCTGGCGGATGTTGGAGATGGTGCCCACCTGGCACAAATCGTCCATCGAAGGCTCTTCCACTGCGATATCCTTTTGACCAACCAGGAAGACAGGGCTCCCCGCCGTCATAGCGGCTTCCAGTGCCCGGACTGAGGTGTCCCGGGCCACCTCAAAGTGAATCAGCACATTTGGGAATACGGTCAGTCCCCGCAGGGCGATGACCGGCATAGTGGAGGTGTGGAGAATGTCAGATTCTTTGGGCATAATACTTCACTTCCTCTCAGGGAGATTCAGGGTACTCATAAGAGACAGCACAGACGCCCCGCGCCCCGCAGAGGGGACGCCGCGGGGCGTCTGAAATACGGTTGTGTCAGCCTGCCCAGCCGTGGTCGCGATTCCGATGGCCGGGGCGCTCCACCTGTTGGACAGTCGCTTTTCCCAGCTTGGGCCGCTGGGTGCGGTTGGGATTTTGGGTCAGCTGGGGTGGTGCGCCGTTTTTGATACACTCATCGGTGATGGTTACCTTGACGATAGTGGGGTCGGAGGGGATGTCGTACATGATCTGGTTCATGACTTCTTCCAGAATAGCACGCAGGCCGCGTGCCCCGATCTCTCGGGCCACCGCCCGGCCGGCAACTTCCTCCAGTGCCTCCGGGGTGAACTCGAGCTCTACCTCGTCGTATGCAAGGAGGGTCTGATACTGCTTGACTAGGGCGTTTTTAGGCTCAGTCAAGATGCGTACCATATGGTCTCGATTCAGCGATTCCAGGGTGGTGACCACCGGCAGACGGCCCACCAGTTCTGGAATAATACCAAACTTGAGCAGATCCTGCGGCTGGAGCTCGCTCATCAGTTCGCCCACATTTTTCTCATTTTTGCTTTTGATCTCAGCGCCGAAGCCTAGGGACCGTTTATCCAAACGGCGTTCAATGATTTTGTCGATGCCGTCGAAAGCACCGCCGCAGATGAACAGAATGTTATGGGTATCAATTTGAATAAACTCCTGGTGAGGATGCTTGCGCCCGCCCTGAGGGGGAACGTTGGCAACGGTGCCCTCCACGATTTTCAGCAGAGCTTGCTGAACGCCCTCGCCGGAGACATCGCGGGTGATGGACACATTTTCGCTCTTCCGGGCAATTTTATCCATCTCATCAATATAGATAATGCCTCGTTCGGCTAGTTCAATGTCGTAGTCGGCAGCCTGAACCAAGCGCAGAAGAATATTTTCCACGTCGTCGCCTACATAGCCCGCCTCGGTAAGGGTAGTGGCGTCCGCAATGGCAAAGGGAACTTTCAGCACTCGGGCCAGCGTCTGAGCGAACAGAGTTTTGCCGCAGCCGGTGGGGCCCATCAACAGGATGTTGCTCTTTTGCAGTTCTACATCCTCCGCCCCGCCGAAGTAAATACGTTTGTAGTGGTTGTACACCGCGACGGACAGCGCCACCTTAGCTTTCTCCTGGCCGATGATATACTGATCTAACACAGCGTGGATTTCTTTTGGCGTAGGGATCGCGTCAGGAATTTCGCCCAAAAACTGTTCCTTTTCCTCAACTAAGAAGTTTTCCGCTCCCATGGCCTCCATACAAAGGCCCACGCACTCATCGCAGATATAAACGCCAGGGCCGGCGATAATCCGCCGTACCTGATCCTGATGCTTGCCGCAGAAGGAACAGCGTATTTTTCTCTCGTCGTTAATTGCCATGGATACACCTCGTTTACGGAATTTTACCGCCGATCCAGCACCTTGTCCACAAGGCCGTACTCCATAGCCTCTTGAGCGGTCATAAAGTTGTCGCGCTCACAATCAGCGGTGACGGTCTCAATGGGTTTGCCGGTATTCTCGGACAGGATACGGTTCATCCGAGTCTTGATGATCTCCAGCCGGCGCAGGTGGATCGCCATATCGGTAATCTGACCCTGGGTACCAGCGGAGGGCTGATGAATCATGATCTCAGCATTGGGCAGGGCCAGCCGCTTGCCCTTTGCACCGGAGGACAGCAGGAACGCGCCCATAGAGGCGGCCATGCCGATGCAGATGGTAGACACATCGCATTTGATATACTGCATCGTGTCGTAAATGGCCATACCAGCGGTGACAGAGCCGCCAGGACTGTTAATGTAGAACTGAATGTCCTTATCCGGGTCCTGAGCCTCCAGGTACAACAGCTGGGCCACGATGAGGGAGGCGGTGGTGTCGTTGACTTCCTCCGACAGCATTACGATTCGGTCGTTGAGCAGGCGGGAGAAGATGTCATAAGACCGTTCGCCCCGGTTGGTCTGTTCTACTACATAGGGAACTAAGCTCATAATTGTACTCCTTTTCATTTGGGATACCAGAGTATACCCATTGGAACGGCAATTCATTCCTTTTGATCTTGACAGAGGTGTGTTCACGCCCCAGACGGAGAGAGTGTGAACACGCGATTACGCCCGGGACGGTACAGACCGCCCCGGGACGTTTGGAATTTTACTCCTCAGCGGGCTCTTCCGTCTTCTTTTTCGCACGGCTGCGCTTGGGCTTCTCCTCGCCCTCACCCTCGTCGTCCTTTTTGGCGGCCTTCTTTGTGGCAGCCTTCTTCTTGGGCTTGCCGGCCACTGCGGAGGAAATGACAAGCTCACTGGCCTTTTTCAGGGCCAGATCCTTTTTCAGTCCCTCGGCGGGAATGATGGCTTTAATCCGGTCCTCGGGCATATTGTACTGCTCAGCCAGCCGGGTTACCTCAGCTGCGTACTCCTCTTCGCTGATCTCGATGCCCTCCGCCTTAACCACGGCGGTGAGAGCCAGCTCCACCTGGACCTGTTTCAGAGCGGATGGCTTGGCGGAAGCGCGCATCATTTCTGCGTTCATGCCCATCATAGACATGTAGTCCTCCATCCGAAGGCCCTGGTTTTGCAGGCGCATAGCATAGTCTTCCATCAGTCGGTCGGTCTGGACCTCCACCATGCCGTCGGGAATTTCGCACTCCATCCCCTCGACCAGCTGCTCAATTACCGCATTCTCAAAATCTTCCTTGGCTTGAGCGGTCTTGCGCTGCATCAGCTTTTCGCCCAAATCCTTACGGAAATCGGCCAGAGTTTCAAACTCAGATACGTCTTTGGCAAACTCGTCATCCACATCGGGAGACTGCGCTTCTTTAACCTCGTTGACCTTCACATGGAAGACCACGGCCTTTCCGGCCAGGTCGGCGTGATAGTCTTCCGGGAAGGTGATGTCCAGATCCTTTTCCTCGCCGGCCTTCATGCCGATGACCTGTTCTTCAAAGCCGGGGACAAACATACCCGAACCCAGCTTCAGGTCGTAGTTCTCGCCTTTGCCGCCCTCAAAGGGGGTGCCGTTGTCAAAGCCCTCGAAGTCGATCACGGCGGTGTCGCCCTTTTTGGCTTTGCGCGTAACGCTGACCAGACGGGTAGCACGGTCGATGTAAGGCTTTAGTTCTTCGTCGATGTCCTTTTCGGTAACCTTTGGCTCCTCCTTGGGGGCAGTAATGCCCTTATACTCGCCCAGCTTGGCCTCGGGCCGGACGGAGACCAGCGCCTTGAAGGTATAGCCCTCCGGGCCAACTTCTACCACTTCCATTTTGGGATAGCCTACGTCATCCAGTCCCTGTTCCTTCACCGCCGCTTCGTAGGCGTCGGGGTAGGATTCGTTGATAGCGTCCTCATAGAAGACGCTGGCGCCGTACATGCCCTCAATGATCTTCCGGGGGGCCTTGCCCTTGCGGAAGCCGGGCACATTGATCCGGCCGCGGGTCTTCAAATAGACTTTCTGCACGGCGGCCTCAAACTGGTCGGCCTCCACCTGGATGGTAAGCTCGACGGTGCTTTTTTCCTTTTTCTCAACACTGGTGACCTTCATTTGTTAATTTCCTCCTGTTGGTCCCGTCCCAGTGTCCCGGCGGCGGGGCCGTTTTACTTTCGCCACGATATTCTATCAGATATACGGGCATTTGAACAGTCTAATTTTGAAATTTCTCTGAAATTTTCCGGTTCTATTTTGAGCCGGTCCGGAATCAGGGTATTTTACTGCGCTTGGATACATACAGAGACGGTACATTTCTGACTTTGGAATGGAGGGCCCTACAAGATCCGCACCGGACGGAACCCTACATAGTCGGCAGCAATGAGGCGGTATTCCACTTCGCCCTGCCGTCCGGTAACAGCCAGCCGGTGGCTTCCGCCGTGGAGGTGGCCGTAACAGCAGGTCTGCACCTGATATTGTTCCAGCAGGTTGATAATCTCTTGGCATCGGTATCCCTGATAGAGGGGTGGGTAGTGGAGAAAGCACAGCTTGTTTCGTTCCCCCGCGGCTTTTAAGGAGGCTTCCAGCCGGATCAGTTCCCGGTTGAAGATTTTGGCGCTGTGCTCCCCCCGGTCCTCCTCATAGAACCATCCCCTGGTGCCGCACAGGGCGGTTTCCTCATAAAAATGGCAGTTGTTGTGGAGAATATCCAGGGTAGAAAAGCCGTTTTCTGCAAAAAAGGCCTGCATTTTGCTGGCGGTGGTCCACCAGTAGTCGTGGTTGCCCTTGAGCAGCAGCTTGCGTGCTCCCGGCAGAGCGTTGAGGAACGAAAAATCCGGTTTAGCTTCCTCCAGGCTCATCCCCCAGGACACATCGCCGCAGACCACAACGGTGTCCTCCGGGGAGACCAGCTTAAATCCCTCCCGCAGTTTGTCTACGTAGCCGGTCCAGCCGCCCCCAAACACATCCATAGGCTTGTCGCTGCCCAGGGAGAGATGGGTGTCTCCAATGGCATACAGGGCCATGGGCTCACCCCAGCAGAGAACGCACTGCGTCCACCATCCGGTCTTTTTCCACAACCTGGGTAAAGCGGATTTCCTTGCCGCGCAGTGCGGCCAGAGGGGCGGGGGCGGGCTGACCCGTTTTGGCGGAGAGCTGATCCAGGGCGTCCAGTCCGGAGGCAATGTTTGTCTCGCCCAGAGCTTCCAGCACGCTGGAGCAGAACTTAAAGGGACTGGCGGTGGAGGCCACAATTGCGGGAGCCTGGTCGCCGGTCTCGTTTCGGTACTGTTCCAGAGCAGAGAAGGCCACTGCGGTGTGGGTGTCGATGAGGTAGCCATGCTTATTGTACATGGCGCGGATGGTTTGCTGTGTAGTATGGTCGTCGCAGGAATAGCCCTTGAAGTATTTTTTCAGTTTCTCCCGGAGCTTCTCGCTGACCTGATACCGGCCTGTGCCGGCAAGCTGTTCCATATAGCCCTTTACCTCGGCGGGGTCGCCGGTAAGGGCAAACAGCAGCCGCTCCAGATTGGAGGAGATCAGGATATCCATAGAGGGGGACATGGTATTGTAGAAGGTGCGGTTGCGGTCATATGTGCCGGTGTGCAGGAAGTCCGTCAGCACATTGTTGCGGTTGGAGGCGCAAATCAGCTGCTTGATGGGCAGTCCCATCTCCAGAGCGTAATATGCAGCCAGAATATTACCGAAATTCCCGGTAGGTACACAGATGTTTACCGGCTGGTCCGGGGTGATTTTTTCATCCCGAATCAGGTCGCAGTAAGCGGAGATATAGTAGACCAGCTGGGGCAGAACACGTCCCCAATTGATGGAGTTGGCAGAGGAGAAGAAGTATCCCTGACCGGCTAGTTCCTTACGGACGGCCGGATCGGAAAACAGCTTTTTCACGCCGGTCTGCGCGTCGTCAAAGTTGCCCACCACAGCGGCAACCCCCACATTGCCCCCCTCCTGAGTGACCATTTGCAGTTCCTGTACCTGAGAGACCCCGTCCTTGGGATAAAATACTAGAATTTTTGTGCGGGGAACATCTTTAAAACCCTCCAGCGCACCTTTTCCTGTGTCGCCGGAAGTGGCAACTAGAATACAGGCAGTTTTTTCTTCCTCTGTTTTTACAAGTGAGGCGGACAGCAGGTGGGGCAGCATTTGCAAAGCCATGTCTTTAAAGGCGCAGGTAGGCCCATGCCACAGCTCCAGGCAGTGGGTATTCCCGTCTACAGTATGGACGGGGGCAACCGCCGGGGAGTCAAACTTGTCCGGGCCGTAAGCGGCGTTGGCGAAGTCAGTGAGTTCCTTGACGGAAAACTCTTCCAAAAACATCTTCATGATGTATACTGCCCGCTGCTGGTAGGCCATAGCCTTAATGTCTTCCAACGCCTTGCCGGGCAGTTTAGGGATGTAATAGGGAGTCAGCAGGCCGCCATCCTGGGCCAAACCCTGGGTAATGGCCTGGGCGGCGGAATACTGGCTGGCGATGTCACGGGTACTGATATACCGCATTTCGATCCTTCCTTACGTTTTAGCGTTGATTCCTATTATGCCAGTTTTTTGTGTAGAGGTCAAGGCTTTTTCACAGGCTTTGCGGGGCGGTATTTCTAAAAAGCATTTTCCAGGTGAAAAATTTTCGGCCTAACCGTGGCCATGCCCTGGGGGGCGTACAGCTCAATTACGTCAAAGCGGGGCTGGAGCTTGGTTGGGTGCCAGGCCAGATAGAGCTGGGCGGCGGTGCGCAGTTTTTGCTGTTTGCGTTGGCCCACAAAGGCTCCGGCGGAACCGTAGGCGGCGCTTTTGCGCAGTTTGACCTCCACAAAGCAGAGGAAGTTTCCATCCTCGGCAATTAGGTCGATCTCTCCAAACCGGCATTGCCAATTGGCGGCAACCAGCCGAAACCCTTTTTGCCGCAAATATTCCGCGGCCTGTTCCTCGCCCCAGCGGCCCCGAAGACGGCTTTCCTGTCCGCTCACAGGTTTTTCAAAAAGGTCCGGCGGTGAATGGGAGAGGGGCCGTAAGTGCGCAAAAGTTCATAATGGAGCTTTGTGCCGTAACCCTTGTGCTGATCAAAGCGATAGTTGGGATATTGCTCTGCCATCTTCACCATAAACCGGTCCCGGCTCACCTTGGCGAGAATGGAGGCCGCCGCGATAGAGGCGGACAGGCTGTCTCCTTTGACCAGACAGCGGTGGGGGGTGGTGATGGCGGCGGACTGGCCCTTATCCCGATTGCCGTCAATGAGCGCAAAGTCTGGCTTTCGCTCCAGGCCGTCCATGGCCAGCTGCATGGCGCGCATCCTCGCGCTGAGGATATCCGTTTCGTCGATCTCCTTGGCCTCTATCCAGGCTATCGACCAAGCCAACGCCAGGTCTTGAATCATGGGAAACAGAGTTTCCCGCTTTTTCTCGGTCAGCTTTTTGGAGTCGTCCAGACCGGGTATATTCTCTCCAAAGGGAAGAATCACCGCCGCCGCGTACACCGGCCCGGCCAGCGGTCCTGCTCCTGCCTCGTCACACCCGCAGACGGCAGCATAGCCTTTCGACATTGCTTCTTTTTCATACTGCCAGAAATCCATAATCAGCTCTCCTTCCAGAAGGCGGGCGGAACCTCCAGGGTAAACCGTCCCAGCTTACCGCCCCGGTATTCGTCCAAAAGGACTCGGGCCATACGTTCGGTGTCCAGCTCACCGCCAGAGATGCGCATACCCCTTTTGACGGCGCAGGCCCCCAAGAGACGGTAGCCGTAGGCCACATCATTTTCCTCCGCATCCCGGGCGGGAACTTGGGCGAGTTTGTAGCCGTCGGCTAAAGCCTGTGGGTAGCGTTCTCCCAGCAGAGCCATAAAGTGACAGCCCAAGGTCTCCACATCCATAATTTCGTCTTTCACAGCTCCGGTAAAAGCCAGATTCATACCGGTAGTTTCGTCCTCGAACTTGGGCCAGAGAATACCGGGGGTGTCCAGCAGGTCCAGGCTCTGGTCTACATTGACCCACTGCTTCCCCCGGGTGACGCCGGGGCGGTCGCCGGCTTTGGCGGACTTCTTCTTTGCCACCTTGTTAATGAAGGTGGATTTGCCTACGTTGGGCACCCCCACCACCATGGCGCGGACAGGGCGGCCCACCTGTCCTTTCTCCCGCCACTTGGCAATCTGGTCCTTGAGAACGTTTTGAATGACGGACGAAAACTGCTTTACCCCCCGGCCGGTGCGGGCGTCGGTCTCCAAAACGGAGTGTCCCTGTGCCTTAAAATAAGCGGTCCAGGCTTTGTTCTGCGCCGGGTCGGACTGGTCTGCCCGGTTGAGGACGATCAGGCGGGGCTTTGGGCCGCAGATGGCATCGATGTCTGGGTTGCGGCTGGAGGCAGGAATACGTGCGTCAATAATCTCTACCACAATGTCTACCAATTTCAGGTCGGCCTCAATCTGCCGCCGGGTCTTGGTCATGTGGCCGGGATACCATTGGATATTCATAGAGACCTCCTAAAATGTCAGAGATTTGCAAGAAAAATGTCAGTTTTTTGTAAGAACGATCTGTTATACTCTCTGCATCTTGATTGAGAGGAAGTTGATTGCAGATGAGCTTTTTTGCCTTAAAACTCGCGGCGCTGGTGTCGATGCTGTGGGACCACCTTACCTATGTCTGGCCCCTGACCATGACCCTGCAAATGGTTCTTTTCCCGAACGCCGCAGACACAGTCCCATTTCTCCTTGTGATCCAGCGATGTACCGACTACATTGGACGTATCGCCGCGCCCATCTTTTTGTTTTCCATCGCCAACGGCTACCGGCACACCCGAAATTGTAAACGGTATGCACTGCGTCTGTTTGTCTTTGCCTGTCTGGCGGAGTACCCGTACTATCTCCTGTTTGGATTCCATGGGAACATCCTGTTTACCCTGCTGTTAGGGTTGCTTACCCTCCGCCTCATGGACTGGGGCAGCGACAAACGGGCTGGGCTGGGGGAACTGATGGCGGTCAGTGTTGCAATTGCCGCTCAGGCGCTTAACCTGACGGAAGGTGGCGGAAAGTATATTCTGTTTATTCTGGTCTTTTACTGGACCGAAAATTGGCCCATCCGAAAAAAGGCCCTATTGTGGCTGGTTCTCATGCCGCTGTCCCGGTATAGGCTGGTCTGGATGCTCTTCTCAGAACAGCTGTTTACCGATCGTTGGTTTCATGTGCTTTGCGTCAACGCAGTGGGCCCTCTGCTGGGGGTGGCGTTCACCTTCTTCTACAACGGCAAAAAAGGACGCACGTTTCCGGGGGATAAGTACCTGTGGTACATCTTCTATCCCGCCCATCTGCTGTTGCTGGGGTTAGTGCAGAAAGTTCTGTTGGGAGTGTAGCAAAAAGGAGCGGCAGAGCCGCTCCTTTTTTGAATCACAGCAATTCCTTGACCTTGGCGGCCTTGCCCACGCGGCTGCGCAGGTAGTACAGCTTGGCGCGGCGCACCTTACCCTTACGGACAACCTCAACCTTCTCGACAGAGGGGGCGTGGAGGGGGAAGACCTTCTCCACACCAATGCCGTAGGAGATGCGGCGGACGGTAAAGCTCTCCTCAATGCCGCCGTGCTTCTTGGCGATGACGGTGCCTTCGAAGACCTGGATACGCTCACGGTTGCCCTCTTTTACCCGCAGGTGAACGCGGACGGTGTCGCCGATGGACACCTTGGGGGGCTCAGCCTTTGTGTACTTTTCGGTAAATGCTTTCATCAGATCCATGATTCTTTTCCTCCTGTTGTATAGGCGTTCGTTCCGGCCTCAGGTCCTAGTTAAGAAAGGACCGCCGCAGAGGACCACCCGTTATTCAGACCGGGAGATTATATCACAGTATCTTCCGTTTTGCAAGCCCTTTTGCGAATTTCACCGGGGGAGCGAACGGGAATTTGTCTATTTTAGTACTGGACTGCGGAGGTCTGCTGTAGTAAGATAGTGTGGCGTCAAAATAGAACGGATAGGTAAAGGGGAATCATGCACTGTGAAAAAGAGCCATAGCATTGACATGTGTAATGGGTCGTTGGCGGACAAGATCTTGCTGTTCGCTCTGCCGCTGATGGCCTCCAGCCTGCTTCAACTGCTGTTCAACGCGGCGGACGTAGTGGTGGTGGGCCGGTTTGCCGGGAAAGAGGCACTGGCGGCAGTGGGGTCTAATACCTCGCTGATTAACTTAATGATCAATTTATTTGTGGGCCTGTCAGTTGGCACCAACGTGGTGGTATCCCGGGACCTGGGCGCGGGGCGGCATGACCGGGTCAGCGGCAGTGTCCACACAGCCATGACACTGGCGCTGGCCAGCGGGATGGCGATGATGCTTTTTGGAGTGGTCATGGTCCGCCAGCTGCTGGAGTGGATGTCCTCCCCCGCCGACGTGATTGATCTGGCTACGGTGTATCTGCGCATCTACTTTTTGGGAATGCCCGCCAACATGGTCTACAACTTCGGCGCGGCCATTCTTCGGGCCCAGGGGGACACCCAGCGTCCGCTGTATTTTCTCACCTTTGCCGGTGTGGTCAACGTACTGCTGAATCTGCTTCTGGTCATTGGACTGCGGATGGACGTGGCCGGCGTGGCGCTGGCAACCATCATTGCCCAATACATCTCCGCCTTTTTGGTGGTGCGGTGCATGATGCGGGAACAGGGGCCGCTCCATCTGGAACTGAAACAGCTCGGGTTGAAAAAACAGGTTGTGCTCCAGATCTTACGGGTGGGCCTGCCTGCGGGCTTTCAGGGGGTGGTGTTCTCTCTGTCAAATGTGGTCATTCAGTCGGCCTTGAACTCCTTTGACGACCCGGTGCTGGTGGCCGGTTCCGCCGCCTCAGCGAATATCGAGAGCTTTGTCTATGCCGCTATGAACACGTTCCATCAGGCGGCGATCTCGTTTGTGGGCCAGAACTACGGCGCGGCGAAGTGCGGCCGCGTGGACCGGGTGGCACGGCAGTGTGTGGCCTTCGCGGTATTATTCGGGCTGGTGATGGGGAATCTGGCCTACCTGTTTGGCGCTCCGCTGGCCGGAATATACGCCCCCGGTGAGCCGGACGTAATCCAGCAAGCGGTGGTACGGATGCTTTACATCTGCTGTCCCTACTTTATCTGCGGTATTATGGATACCCTGGTAGGTGTACTCCGAGGTTTGGGCAGTTCGGTGATCCCCATGATTACCTCCATCGTGGGAGCCTGCGGACTGCGGCTGTTGTGGGTGGCGCTGGTCTTCCCATACTACCGTACCCCTGCCTGTCTCTATCTCTCCTATCCGGTGACTTGGGTGGTGACTGGTCTGTTTCATTTTCTGTTCTTGATGCTGGTGGTGCGCCGGCGGGCTTTTGCCAAGCTGAAACATACCGGCCCTGCCTATCTGGCGGCAGAGGGCCGGCACCCGGAAACATAAAAATATGCCCCCGCTTGTCTTAACCGGACAAGCGGGGGCATATACTATGTGGATTAGAAAACGCGGCGGGCACCTACGTAAGTGCTGGAGTAAAAAGAGCTGTTCAGACTGTCGATGACAACACCAACGCCGGGGGCAGAAGAATGAACAAACTCATCTCCGCCGATATAGATCCCGACATGGGAAGCCGGTTTACTGCCATAGGACTTAAACATAACCAAATCGCCAGGCTTCAGGTCGCTCCGGGAAACGGCATAACCGTTGTTGAGCTGACCGGAGGCGGTGCGGTGGATGCTGACGCCAAACTGCTTATAGATGTAGCTGGTGAAGCCGGAGCAGTCGAAGCCCTTGGGAGAGCTTCCGCCGTAGACATAGCGGCAGCCCAGGTATTGAAGGGCGTACTCGGCGAGAGCCTGTGCCTGACCGGAAGTCTGAGCCTCGGAGGCGTTGGCGGCAACCACATACTCGGCGCTGATATAACCGTCTGCAATTTTGTACCAGCCGTCCAGCTGTTCCAGAACCTCTACCACGCGGCCGGTGTACAGCTTACCTGCCTTACTGCTGTCCGTGCTGGGCGCAGTGCGGATGTTCAGGGGGCCTTCCACCACCCGGACGTAGCTCTTGCCATCCGACTCGGTTTCGGTGGTCTGGGTGACAGCCAGGGTAACGGGGGCGTCGGTCTCGGCTACGGGCTGTTCCTGAAGCTCGTCCAGCTCTTCGGCTTCTTCCTCCACCGTCAGGTACTCGGCGGAGACGAAGCCGGTAACACCCTGGTACACCACCTGATACCAGCCGCCGTCCAGACTGGAGAGGACCTCCACCTGTGTGCCGTTGGCCAGCTTATTCAGTACAGAACCCTCGATGCTGGCCTCGGAACGCAGGCGCAGGGGGGAGCCCTCTGTGGTGACGGTGCCGTTGGCGGCAAGGGCGGGGGTAATAATGGTGCTGACCGTTAGTACAGCGGCGGCCAGACGAGCGGAAATATGTTTCAAAGTCATGATTCAGCGTCCTCCTCGTATCTTCAGCAGTGCATGCGGCTTATTTACCCGACAGGGCACGGTCCAGCCAGACGGCGGCCACGTCCATAGCGGCGTACAGGCTGTCCTTTTCGCTCTTTTTCACCACGCGGTCCCGGCTTTTCAAGTCGGGGTCGGTGAGCTGGAGCTGAACGGATACCTTATCCGCCACAGCCAGGTCGCCCTGCTTTTTCGAGGAGAGGATCTGGAGCATAATGATGTATTTCTCAGCCATGGTTCCATAGTAAATCAGGTTATCTTTCCGGCGCAGGGGGTGACCCTTATAGGAAAGAGGCAGGTTTTCGGTTGCCATGATGGTGTGCCTCCTTTTTTGTAATCAAAATGTAATTTTTTACTGTAACCGAATTGTAACATATTTGTTACTACTTGTCAAACCTTTTCCCAAAATTTTTTTAGGAAATTTTTTCCCCGCCAGAACCGCAACATATAGTGACTCTCCGCGCCGTCCACTCCAAGTGTGGCCAAGCCGCACATTTCTTGGCACAGCTGCTGGTTGCAGGTCTGTCATATTTCCGGGCTGTAGGGCGGGGGAGAATGTTACAGGTTGTTTCCGTTTTGTTACTATTTAAAAATTCCGGAAAAAAATTCTTGACTTTTTGAAGCACAAGAACTATAGTATTTATGTGGTTCAGAAAGTGAGGTGATAGCTTGAGTCCACGGACCGGACGGCCAAAATCAGATAACCCAAAAGCAATCGAAGTTAAGGCGCGGATTGACGCAGAAACAGACAGGAGAATTCAAGCGTTCTGCAAAGCGCACAGTAAGACAAGAACAGAGGTTGTTCGTGAGGGAATAGAACTGGTTTTGGCTCAAGAAAAATAGAGTGTTGGCCCCACTGAAATGAAACCAACACTCTGTAAGACCACATAACAAAGAGATAAAAATTTATACCCGTGTTTGTGGCAAATCTATTATGCCACATCCTCGGGTGAAAATCAAGGAGGACCTTATGAGTTTGTGGGAAAATCTAGACAATTTAGAAATTGCGGCTCAAAATGTATCCCAGGGCATCAACGCACTTGAGGCTATGGCACTAGGTCTGGGGCAGGCGCAAGACCACTATGCGGGCGGACTGAACGCACTGTATGTGTATTTGTGTGAAGCAGACCGGGAGGTACATAAACACCTGGACAGCTGCCGCAGCGAGCTGTAACAAACAAAAACCCGTGTCAGGCTCAGCCTGACACGGGTTTCATCATACTTGCAGATTATTCCTCGCCGAACATTTTCTCCAGACGGGTCAGCTTGTTGTAACGCTTCTTGGCGGTTTCCTCGTTGAGGGCGAACAGCTCCTTGGCGCGGTCGGGGAAGGACCGGGTCAGGGCGGAGTAGCGGGCCTCGTTGAGCAGGAATTCCTGGTAGCCGCCGGCGGGAGCCTTGCTGTCCAGAATGAAGGGGTTCTTGCCATCCTTCTTCAGGTCGGGGTTGAAGCGGAACAGGTTCCAGTAGCCGCACTCGACGGCCTTCTTCATCTCGACCTGGCAGTTGGCCATGCCGCCCTTGATGGAGTGCATCTCGCAGGGAGAGTAGCCGATGATGAGGGAGGGGCCATGATAGGCCTCGGCCTCGGCAATGGCCTTGAGGGTCTGGTTGGGGTTGGCGCCCATGGACACCTGAGCCACATAGACATAGCCGTAGGTCATGGCGATTTCGGTGAGGGACTTCTTGGGCATTACCTTGCCGGCGGCGGCAAACTGAGCCACCTGGCCGATATTGGAGGCCTTGGAAGCCTGTCCGCCGGTGTTGGAGTACACCTCGGTGTCGAAGACGAAGATGTTCACGTCCTCGCCGGAGGCCAGAACGTGGTCCACGCCGCCGTAGCCGATGTCGTAGGCCCAGCCGTCGCCGCCAAAGATCCAAACGGACTTCTTGGCAAGGTAGTCTTTCTCGTCCAGAATCTCCTTGACCAGCTTGCAGGCGTCGCAGTCGCAGTACTTCGCGCCGGACTCTTTCAGTTCTTTGGCGTGGGCCTGGAACTGGGGCAGCTGATCGCCGAAGACGTTGGCGGCCTCGGGGCTGCCGGTGAAGGCGACAATGTCGTCCACCGTCATGATGCTCTCTTCCAGCAGCTTGACGTACTCTTTGGTAGCCTCAGCGTTGGCGGTGCCGTCCTCCATGGTGTCCAGCCACTTCTGAGCGGCGTCCTTCAGGGGCTGATAGGTGTACTCCACGGCGATGAGGGCCTCGGTCTTGGCCTTCAGGCGCTCACGGATGGCCTTCTGGCCCAGATACATACCGAGACCGTGCTCGGCGTTGTCCTCAAACAGGGAGTTGGCCCAAGCGGGACCCTTGCCGTCCGCCGTAGTGGCGTAGGGAGAGGTCGCGGCGGGACCGCCCCAGATGGAGGAACAGCCGGTGGCGTTGGAGATATACATCCGGTCGCCGAACAGCTGGGTGATGAGACGGGCATAGGCGGTCTCG
>JAAWIE010000014.1 GCA_022796195.1 Lawsonibacter sp.
CCACTGGGCCTCCATGTCGGCCACCAGCTTGAACTGGGTGCGGCAGCGGTCCAAATTCTGCTTCTCCCGGCTGATATGGAAGTACTCATCCCCCACCAGATAGTCGGTCAGAAAACGGATGCCGCACTCCAGCGTCATCAGCTTCGCCCCCCAGGGGAGATAGGCAATCTCCTCATTGGTGAGAGACCCGCCGGTGCCCTCTATAAAGGCGGCGGTGTAGGCGGCAAAGAGGTCTATGTCCAGATTCACTTTGGACAAGTCCGTCTCGTCCTCCGCCGAGTGGTTGGCCCCGAAGCGGATGGAGTCGCCGAAATCGTAAATCACCAGGCCGGGCATAACCGTGTCCAGGTCGATAATACACACGCCCTCGCCGGTGATCTCATCCATCAGGACATTGTTCAGCTTGGTGTCGTTGTGGGTGACCCGGAGAGGAAGTTTTCCCTCCCGCATGGCATTCAGTGCCACGGAACAGTCCGCCGCATGGGCCAGGACAAAGTCGATTTCCGGCTTGCATTCCGCCGCGCGGCCCAGCTTGTCCGCCTCCATGGCGGCCTTGAACTTGGCCAGCCGGTCTTCGGTGTTATGGAAGTTCGGGATGGTCTCATGGAGGGTTTCAGCGGGGTAGTCCTTCAGCAGCTGCTGGAAGCGGCCAAAGGCCCGCCCGGAGGCGGCAAACAGCTCCGGGGTGTCCGCCGACTGGTGGCAAATGGTGTGCTCTACAAAGGGATACAGCCGCCATGCGCCCCCCTGGCTGTCGGTGTAGTAGGGTTGGCCGTTTTTCAGCGGGATAACCTCCATGGCCTCTCGGGTGCGGTCTCCCCCCCGCTCCAAAATCTGCTTTCCCAGATACTCGGTAACGCCGGTGATATTTTCCATCAGCTGGTCGGGCCGCTTAAAGGCGGCGGCGCTCATCCGCTGTAGGATAAACCGGCGGCAGCAGCAGTCTTCGGGCTGGGTATGGACCACAAAAGTGTCGTTGATATGTCCGCAGCCGTAACGGATGGCCCCCACCACGGCAGCGCCAAAGTCAAATGCCTCCAGAACCTCCTGGAGGGTCTGTTCTGCCTGTGCCACAGGTCACACCCCCCACAGATTGTCGGGATAAAGCCCCGAGGCGGTCTTTTCCGCAATGGCGGCGGTCACGGCTGGCTTGTCCTCCCGGTAGGTGACGCCGTACCACTTGTCTTCACTGCGCAGCACCTTCACCCGGGCCTTTCCCTCGTCGATGAGCTGGCTGACCACAGTGGGCAGAAAATACTCCCCTTTCTCCGGGTTCTCCGCCAGCGCCTTATCCAGGAAAGCAGGGAACCGGGCCATGGCCTCATCCAGGAAGCTGCGGGTAAAGCCCCACATATTCATGGACACGATGGTCTCTCCGGGCAGTTCGGTCCAGGTCTCGCCATCGTCCTCCGTATAGCGGGGCGGCTCACCCTTTTCAATCTTGGTGCGCTCGGTGACTTGGGTGAGATAGTGGTCCGCCGTCTCTTCACACACACCCCGCGCCACGGTGCCGTTTTCGGTGACGGTGTTTTTCAGCAGGTAGCCCACCATCACATATTCATACAGTTCCCCGTCCTCGTGGGCGGACAGGTAGGTGTAGATCGCCTGAAACGCCTCGGGGCCGTAGTAATCGTCCGCGTTGATGATGGCGAAGGGACCGTCCACCACCTTCCGGGCGGACAGGGCGGCGTGGGCCGTGCCCCAGGGCTTGGTCCGCCCAGCGGGGACGGTATAGCCCTCGGGCAGGTCCTCCTTCAGCTGATAGGCGTATTTCACCTCCATCATCTTAGACACCCGGTCGCCGATGGCGGCCTTGAAGTCGGCCTCAATTTCCGGTTTGATGATAAAGACCACCGTCTCAAAGCCCGCGCGGCGGGCGTCGTAGATGGAGTAGTCGATAATCAGCTGACCGTGATTGCCCACGGGGTCCAGCTGTTTCAAGCCGCCGTACCGGCTTCCCATACCGGCGGCCATAATGACTAAAACAGGTTTGTTCACTGTGATCCTCCTAAAAATTTTGTATGGTAAGGACGGATACCACCCGCCCTTACTAAATCATCCCTTGTATCCGTTGGGATTCTGAGACTGCCACTTCCAGGAGGAGGCGCACATCTCCTCAATGCCCAGCTTAGCTTCCCAGCCCAGCTCGTCCCGGGCCTTGGCAGGGTCGGCATAGCAGGCGGCGATATCGCCGGGACGGCGGGCCTCAATGACGTAGGGCAGCGCATGGCCGCAGGCTTTTTCATAGGCGTGTACCACATCCAGCACGGAGTAGCCATTGCCGGTGCCCAAATTGCAGACGAACAGACCGCAGTTGGTATCCAGCTTTTTCAGTGCGGCAACATGCCCCTTCGCCAGGTCCACCACATGGATATAATCGCGCACACCGGTACCGTCGGGGGTGTTATAGTCGCTGCCGAAGACGTGGACCTTCTCCAGCTGGCCCACCGCCACTTTGGCAATATAGGGCACCAAATTGTTGGGGATGCCGTTGGGGTCCTCGCCAATCGTGCCCGACTCATGGGCGCCGATGGGATTAAAGTAGCGCAGAAGGGCTACGTTCAGCTCTGAATCAGCGGCGCAGATGTCCATAAGCATCTTCTCCTGGAAGAGTTTGGAGGTACCATAGGGGTTGGTGGTGCCGCCAGTGGGGAAGTCCTCCCGGATGGGCACGGTGGCCGGGTCGCCGTACACCGTGGCGGAGGAGGAGAACACAAAATTCTTGACCCCATGGCGGCGCATGGCCTGGAGCAGGTACAGTGTGCTGATCAGGTTATTGGAATAATACTCCAGAGGTTTGGCTACGCTCTCGCCCACGGCCTTCAGGCCGGCAAAGTGAATCACCGCTTGAATGTCCTTATGCTGGGCAAAAAGGGCCTCCACCTCGGCTTCGCTGCACAGCTCCGTCTTGACAAAGGGGATCTTCTTTCCTGTGATTTTCTCCACCCGGCGAAGGGCCTCTTCGCTGGAGTTGTAAAGATTGTCGGCCACTACGATATCGTAGCCCGCCTCAATCAGCTCCACACAGGTATGGCTGCCGATATAGCCGGCGCCGCCGCAAACCAAAATAGACATTTGAACCGCTCCTTTATTTGAATTCATACAGGTTGCCTTCGGTACCCCTATTGTAGTCCCTCCGGCGGAAAATAGGAATAGACGATTTCACCAATAATCTGGAATATCGTTCGTTTCTTTGACTATTTTTATAGTGGCGTACCTGGCAAAATTTTGCTTCCAACATGATTTATCCGTTGCCTTTCCGCACATTTTATATTATACTCACGTTAGGGGAGAGAATCCGCGCGGCAAATACACAGCGCCGCTGGAAAAGTAAGGAGAACAATTTATGAGTCAAGAAAAAAAGAAACATCAATTTACCAGCGGATGGGGGTTTGTGCTTTCGGCGGTCGGTTCCGCAGTTGGCATGGCCAACGTCTGGGGGTTCCCGGCCAAGATGGGGAGCAACGGCGGCGGGGCTTTCCTGCTGGTCTATCTGTTTTTCATCCTGCTGTTTGGAACGGTGGGCCTGTCTGCCGAGTACGCTGTGGGCCGGCGGGCCCATACAGGTACGCTGGGCTCCTACCGCATGGCCTGGAGCAGCCGGAAAAAAGAACTGGGCACGGCGGGCGGGGCCTTGGGCTGGCTGCCCCTGGCCGGGTCCATGTGCATCGCCATCGGCTATGCCGTTATCATCGCCTATGTGCTGAAAGCCTTTTCCGCCTCGGTAACCGGCTCGCTGATGACCGCCGACACCAAGGTCTGGTTTGACAGCTTCTCTCAGTCCGACTACTCCGTGGTGCCCTTCCATGTCATCGTGGTGGTAGGCACTCTGCTCACTCTGCTGCTGGGGGCCCACAGCATTGAGAAGAGCAACAAGATCATGATGCCCCTATTTTTTATCATTTTCCTGATTCTGGCCGTCCGGGTTGCCTTCCTCCCCGGAGCTGCGGCGGGCTACCGGTATATGTTTACCCCCCGGTGGGCCGACCTGCTCAACCCTATGGTGTGGATCTGGGCCATGGGGCAGGCGTTCTTCTCCCTGTCCATCACCGGCAGCGGCATGATCGTCTACGGCGCCTACCTCCAGCCGGAGGAAGATGTGGTCGCCCTGGCCAAGCAGACTGCCCTCTTCGACACCATCGCCGCCCTGGTGGCCGCCCTCGTAATTATCCCCGCCTGCTTCGCCTACGGGCTGGACGTGGGAGCCGGTCCTTCTCTGCTCTTTGACACACTCCCCCGCATTTTGCAGGACATCCCCTTGGGCCAGCTGTTTGCCGTCATCCTGTACACCGCCATGGTATTCGCTGGAGTCAGTTCCCTGCAAAATATGTTCGAGGCAGTAGGAGAGTCCCTGCTGCACCGCTTCCCCAAGCTGAACCGCAAGGCCATGCTCGCTCTGCTGTGCGCCATATGCCTGGGGCTTGGCCTGAACATGGAGCCCATCTCAAAGTGGGGCCCCTGGATGGACATCGTCTCCATTTATATCATCCCCATCGGGGCCACGCTGGGGGCGCTGTCTTGGTTCTGGGTCATGAAGCGTGAGGAGCTGATGGAGGAAATCAACCGGGGCGCGAAAAAGCCCTCGGGCCAGCTCTGGTACAGCGTGGGGCGGTATCTCTATGTCCCCTGCGCTATGATCCTGTGCGGCGTAGCTCTGCTGCTCAAGGTGGCGTTTTAACTTGGTTCCTTTATCCCCAATCATAATCATAAAAAGGAGGCAGCAACATGACATTTGAACTGAAAAAGGGCGAACTGCGTGCCACTGCCCAAACAAAAGGCGGGGAACTGGTCTCCCTGCGGGACGGCGAAGGCCAGGAGTATATTTGGCCGGGCGACCCAGCCTTCTGGGCGGGCCGCAACCCCATCCTCTTCCCCATTGTGGGCACGCTGAAGGATGGCAAAGTAGAGCTCGCCGGCCAGGTCTGCGAAATGGGCCGCCACGGCTTTGCCCGGGAAATGGAGTTTACCCCAGTGGAACAGGGCGAGGACTTTATCACTTTAGAACTGCGGGAAACTCCGGACACGCTGGTCCGTTACCCCTTCCCCTTTGCCCTGCGGGTGACCCACCGGCTGCTGGACGACGGCTTCTCCACCACTTTTGCCGTGCAAAACCCTGGCTCCAGTTCCATGCCTTTCTGCATCGGGGGACACACCGCCATCCGCTGCCCCCTGCGTGAAGGGGAACGGTTCGAGGACTACGAACTGCTCTTCGATGTCTCAGAACAGGCGGACAGCCATCTGCTCAGCCCTCAGGGCATTAT
The DNA here is from genome assembly GCA_022796195.1 of Lawsonibacter sp. Classification (GTDB taxonomy): domain Bacteria; phylum Bacillota; class Clostridia; order Oscillospirales; family Oscillospiraceae; genus Lawsonibacter. The sequence goes on from JAAWIE010000014.1 coordinate 5,262, forward strand.
CCTCCAAGGCCGTATGGAGCCCATGCTCCGCGAGGGGGCGCGGCTCCCCCTAGATTACAGCGTCTTCCAGCGGCTGGATACCATTATTTTCAGCATGCTCCGCTCTGGAAATGTGTCGCTGCTCCACAAAGAGACCGGTCATGGGGTTCGGCTGGATTTTCACGAGTTCCCCATGGTGGCTTTCTGGACCAAGCCAGGCGCACCCTTCCTGTGCATGGAACCCTGGCAGGGCTGCGCCGCCCTGGACAACGAAACTGGAAGGTTTGAAGACAAACCCTTCTGCACCACCCTCGCCCCTGGAAAGGAAAAAATTCTGACTTGTTCCTTCCACATCGACTGAACCGGACTGAAATCCCAAGGAAAGAAGGGTTGAAATGGTATTTATTTCCTGGAATGTCAATGGCCTGCGGGCCTGCATGAAAAAAGGATTTGAGGACTTTTACCAAAGCCGCAGGCCCGACTTCCTCTGCCTCCAGGAGACCAAGATGGAGCGGGGACAGGCGGACATTCCCCTTGGCGAAGGCGTGCTGGAGTTCTGGAACTCCGCGGAGAAAAAGGGGTACTCCGGCACAGCTGTCTTTACCCCCCACCCTCCTCTGGCGGACGCCTGCGGCATGGACATAGAGCGCCATGACCACGAAGGCCGTCTCATCACCCTGGAGTATGAAACATTCTACCTGGTCTGCTGTTACACCCCCAACGCCCAAAACGAATTGAAGCGGCTGGACTACCGCATGGACTGGGAAGACAGCCTGCGGGAGTATCTGACGTCTCTGGACAAAACAAAGCCGGTGGTCTACTGCGGCGACCTGAACGTGGCCCACCAGGAAATCGACCTAAAAAATCCCAAAACCAACCGGGGCAATGCCGGATTCTCCGACCAGGAGCGGGAAAAAATGTCGGTCCTGCTCTCCTCCGGATTTACCGACACCTTCCGCGCCCTCTACCCGGACCAGGAGGGGGCCTACTCCTGGTGGTCCTACCGGTTCAACGCCCGTAAAAACAACGCTGGATGGCGGATTGACTACTTTATCGTCTCTGACCGGCTGAAAGACAAAATTCTCCGGGCGGAGATCCTGTCGGACATAGAGGGCAGCGACCACTGCCCAGTGCTGTTGGAGCTGGATATTTGACGGTAAAGACTGCATCACACCTTGAGAAAGAAGCGATTTTGTATGAAATTGTGTGAACTGTTCGGCAAAGACCGGACCGTATTTTCCTGCGAAGTGTTCCCACCCAAAAAGAACGACCCAGTAGACAGCATCTACCAGACCCTGGACGGTCTGAAAGACATCCGGCCCGACTTCATCAGCGTCACCTTTGGGGCGGGCGGATCCCAGGTCAATCAAACCACCCGAGAGATCGCCTCTCTGATTGAAAACCAGTACCACATTCCCGCCATGGCCCACCTCACCTGTGTGGCCGCGGGGCGGGAGGATGTGGACCGCCTGCTGGCCGATCTGAAAGCGGACGGGGTGGAAAATATCCTGGCCCTGCGTGGGGACGTCAACCCGGACTATCCCCCGAAAACGGATTTTCAATTCGCCAGCGAGCTGGTGGGCTACATCCTGGCCAGGGGGGACTTTGGGGTGTCCGCCGCCTGCTACCCCGAAGGTCATTTAGAAAGCCCCGACCCAGTCAGCGACATCCGCCATCTGAAAGAGAAGGTGGACGCTGGGGCCCAGCATCTGGTCAGCCAGCTGTTCTTTGACAATGAGGACTTTTTCCGCTTTCTGGAGCGGGCCCGCATTGCCGGAATTAACGTCCCCATTGAGGCAGGCATCATGCCGGTACTCAGCGCCAAGTCCATCCAGCGTATGGTGTCCATGTGCGGGGCCAGCCTGCCCGGAAAACTGACCCGCATCCTGGCCCGGTACGGCGACCACCCCGACGCCCTCCGTGAAGCGGGAATCGCCTACGCCATCGACCAGATCTCCGACCTCATCGCCGGCGGGGTAGAGGGCATCCACCTGTACACCATGAATAACCCCGACGTGGCCCGGCAAATTGCCAACAGCATTTCCTCCATCCGTAAGGTATAAAGAATCCCTGACGCTGCATCAACAGCGTCAGGGATTTTCTTACATCTGGTTCACCACCCCGATAAACAAAGGGATATTTTCGCTGCGGATGACGAACAGGAAGGGCCGGTTCAGGTCCATCACACAAATTTCCGGATTGATTGGAGCACTGAGGCATCTCTCCATCAACATCGTAACGGCGGCCGCCTCCACCCCTTCCTCGTCCACCTTCACCCGGGCCAGCTGCACAGCGTCGGACAAATATGCACTCAGATTGGTCAGGGCGGAAAGGTCGGCCTTGTCCGGGTCCTGCAGATCGGTAATGCCCAATTCCTTCAGCATCTCCAGCAAGTTCAGCTGGGAGTCCACATCGAACTTAGGCACCGACCACTGCACTTCGCCTATCCGGCGATCCTCTCCGTTCAGGTCCAGGCGGCTCAAAAATTCCGGGTCCTCCAGCAGCGATTCGGGGGTAATCCCCTCGTCGGGCAGAACAAAGACCATCTCCCCCAGATGGGTGGACAGCGCCGCAGCCTGATACCTCTCCCGGCGCAGGAATTTAGCGGTGCTCCGGTTGGCGTGCATAAAGTCCACCCGGCTCTCCTGTCCGGCGGCGTCAGTAAAGGTACCCTCTTCCGTCCCTTCGGGCGCAAATTCCTCCAACCACCCCGCCCGGTAGTACAGGGAGGAGGCCAGCAGAGCCAGCACATCCCCTGCCGTCTCCACAATGGGGCTGTCTCCACCAATCAGGCCGTTGGTCTGCTCCTTCGCCCAGTCGGTAATGGCTTGGTCCGCTTCAGCGGTCCCCATAGGGACGGTGTAAGTTCCGGCGTAGTGCTTCTGAGCCAGCGTGTCCAGCGTCTCCTGGACATACTCGCTCTCCTTGGCATTGTTGAGCCAGATGGAGTTTGCAAGGATCAGGGAATTTTGTCCATCATCGGTATACAGCGTGTTCCATATGTGCTCCACCAGCTCCGGAAGGCCGTCCATGCTGTCCACACCGAGGGCGTCCAACACCTGTTGGCGGCTGTTCCCATTGGCGCACTGGGCCTCCATCGCCAGCGCGGACCACAGGGACAGCGGCGAAAAGACGGTATTCTCTCCCTCCCGGTCCGCCAGGGCCAAGGGGATGCTCTTGGCCGCAAAGCCATTCAAAAGGTTTCTCTCCGCCTCTTCCAGTCCGCTTCCCGCCCCACGGAGCGCGTCAAGCGTGTCCAGATACTTGTTATAGGCGTCGTGATAGGCGTTCCATTCCTTCAAGCCATCCCCCTCCGGCGCCGCAGGCCGCTTGGGAAAATCCGGATAGACCGGCTCTGACAGTACGCGGCTTGTCTGGGCTGGCATTCCTTCACCCCCCTTGTTCTGCCCTTCCAGTGTGGACAATCCGGCTCCGCTTGGACCTCCACAACCAGTCAGCACCAGTACTCCGGCCAGCATGATAGCAAATATTCGTTTCATCCTCATTCTCCTTTCTATTTGCTTCTACTGGTATAGACGTATGATATCAAAAAAAGTTTCAGAAAAAAGATTTTTCCCGGCCCGCCGGCACAAACAGGCCGTGTGTCATGGACCTTCTTTTGGTAAAGTATAGGGTGGAAACTACTCGTATTTTACAAAAGGAGGTCAAAATATGACAGGAATCATTTATGGCTATGTGCGGGTGTCCACCTATGAACAAAATGAAGCCCGCCAGCTTGCCGCTATGCGGGAATTCGGGGTGGCAGAGGAAAATATCACCATCGAAAAACTGTCTGGAAAGGATTTCAACCGGCCCCGCTACCGGAGGCTGATCAGGCGGCTTCAGCCAGGTGATGTGCTGGCTGTTAAGAGCATTGACCGGCTGGGCCGAAACTATGATGAGATTTTGCAGCAATGGGGAACCATTACAAAAATCCGAAAAGCCGCTATTGTAGTGCTGGACATGCCTCTGCTCGACACCCGGCAGGGGCGCGATTTAACTGGCACTCTGATTGCAGACATAGTACTCCAACTGCTCAGCTATGTCGCCCAAACCGAACGGGAAAACATACGTCAGCGGCAGGCGGAGGGAATCGCAGCGGCAAAGGCCCGAGGCGTTCACTTCGGGCCGTCCCCCAAGCCTCTGCCAGACTGTTTTGAAGAACTGCGGCGGGCCTGGCGCGGTGGGGAAATCACGCTTCGAGATGCCGCAGACGCCTGTGGTATTCCCAAGTCCACCTTTCGAGACGCCGCCCTCCGGGCGGAACTGTCTTTCCGCTGTACAGGGACGGAATAAGCGCCTGCCGCTGGTTTCTTGTACATCATGTTGTCGTTCCACATTAGCACACAAAATCTAAAAAACCGCGCCGCTGGGAGGGACCAGCGGCGCGGTTCTCAGTATCCTTCGGTTTTACCCAGATGGTCTGTTTCAAGACGAGATTCAGCGCAAGCCCTCCCGGTCTTCTGAAAGGCTTCTAAGCTGTTGGACCTCTCCCAAAAGCCGGGCGCCGCCCTGTCTGGACTCGTCGGCCAGCTGAGAGTTCTGCTGAATCACCTGCTCCATACGTCCGCTGGACTCACGAATCCCCCGAACTGTGTCGTTCTGCTGGTGCGACGCCTCCACAATCGTATCGGTCAATACACTGGCCTGCTTGGCTTTGTCCATGGCCTCATAGATCATCTCCCGCGTCTGGACCGAAAGACGGCTGCCCGACTGCATAATTTCGATGGTCTGTCCAATCATCTGCTCCGTCTGTTGGGCAGACTCGGCGCTCCGACCGGCCAAACTGCGCACCTCGTCCGCCACTACCGAGAAGCCCTTCCCAGCGGCTCCAGCCCGCGCCGCTTCCACCGCCGCGTTCAGGGCGAGAATATTCGTCTGAAAGGAGATATCGTCAATGGCTTTGACCACATTTTGAATCTCCGCCGACATCTTGTTCATTTGCTTCATCACATCTGCCAGCTTGTCACAGGCATCCGCACCCTGGGCAAGGCTCTCGCCGGCTTTTGTTGTGGCCTCCCCCGCCTGCACCGCAGTCTGGTTATCCGTCTTTAACTGTTCCGCTAAAGCATCGATTCCTCGGGTCAGCTGTTCCACCGCAGCGGACTGTTCCACTGCGCCGTCAGCCAATCTGTCCGCAGTCGTCATGTTGACACCCGCCAGATCATGCAGCTTGTAGGCGATCTGGTTCATTTCACCGGACACCGACTGCTGATGGGCCAACAAGTTTTGGCTCTCGTCGATTCGCTCCCGAATACGGTCCAGCATGCGATTGATTCCGTCTGAGAGCATACTGAACTCGGGACAGGTGTAGACATTCACACGGACATCCTGCTCGCCCGCCTCAATTCTCCGGAATTCTGCGGCAATCTGTTGAATGGGCAGAACGATCTGCCGTTTCAGCAATCCGTTGATGGACACCACCATGACCACGACCACCAGAATATCGCTGATCAGCAGTAAAAGCAGCTGAGTATTTCTGGAAGCCAGCATGGCAGAGCTGTATTCATAGGCCACAATGATGTACTCATCCATAACGCGGGCAGACATGCGGCAGGATTTTCCATTCACCCGGTCATTCCACGACACCCCCGAAACGGCGGATACATCCTTTTTTAAATTCAGCTCGCCAGCCTGGGCTCCAATCAAATCTCCGTTTGGATGCCACGCAACTGTACGCTCCGCCCGGTTCAGCGCAAACAGGCCCTGATCCGACACAATATAGCGGTTCAGCACCACTCCAATCTCGTTATTCTTTAAGGAATTTTCCAGCCGGACTGGCTGAAGCCCCACCTGCACCACACCGGTACTGTCTGTGCGGCTCACGCCAATATATTGATACAGAATGTTCTTTGCGCCATTTGGCTGAGGCTCCTGTACAATTTCTAGTCCAGGGTTGCTCAGCAGTTCCATAAAAGGCCTGGACTGATCCGAGCCATCCATATCAAAGCCGTAATATTCCGGCTCAGTACCCCAACGAATGATACCGTGTTCATCCGTAATATTTACTTCATCTACATTGAAAAGGAGCTTGAGGGCGCGGAGTTGAGAGGGAAATTGCAGAATATCAGGTTCCGCCTCTATCAAGGCCGCCAGAGCGTGGGCGCGGATGAGATAGTCAGCGGCGGTATTTTCTTTCAGATGTACAATCTCCTGATCGTTCTCTTGCAGCAGGCTTTCGATGTTATCCAACAGGCTGTTCAGGCTCTGGTCCGCATTTTGGTAGGCAATAAAGGTTTGAAAGCAAAATACTACGACAAGCGTAATGACCATTGCCGACGCTATGATGCCTCCGGTTCTGTTGATAAACTTTTTCTGCATAATGTATTCCCCTCTCTACGTCTCTGTTTTGGTTCTGCTTCTGAAACCCCCACCTTGTCACTGTCCGCGCTTTCACCAAAAAAAGCGAAAGAAACGCGGCCGGATGTTGAAAATCTTCCGCTAATTCACAGAAAACATCCCAATTCCAATTATTAGAATAGCATGGCACTTTCGGAATGTCAACAAGAAAATGAATTTTCACTCCGTTTTTCTCGAGCTTTGCTTTTCAAGTAAAAACCCCCGCCGTTCAACGGCGGGGGTCGGTAAATTTATGCCTTGTCAGCCTTGCCCTCGGTCTTTGCTGCTGCTTTTGCAGGGGCGGCAGGCTTAGGCGCCTCCACACCCTTTGCGGTGCTGACCGCCTGAACCACGCCGCGGCCCTCAGCCTCTTTGGCGTGCTTCTCAACATCCAGCTTATTTCTGGGACTCCGAATCAGACAGCCGGCGCCCTGGACGCAGCCGCCGTCGCAAGCCATACCCTCGATAAAGTTGCCCTCCAAACGGCCCAATTTCAACTTCATCAGAGCCGCCTCACAGGCTGCGGTGCCGCTGCACGGGACAGCCTTCAGGTCAAAATTAGCATTCTTTTCCTTCAAGGTCTGGGCAACGGCCTCTGCTACGCCGCCGCTGCGGGCGAAGTTGCGGCCATAGCCGCTGGCCTCGTCCAGAGAAGCAGCCTCCAACTTCTCCAGGTCGATGTCCCGGGACTGGAACAGGGCAAACAGTTCCTCATAAGTCAGCACGCAGTCGATGGCATTCATGGTGCGGCCCAGCTGGAATTCCTTCTTTTTCGCCACACAGGGGCCGATAAAGACCACCTTGGCGTCGGGCTCCTTCTCCTTCAGATGCAGGCCAATCATGACCATGGGGGAGGGCGTATGAGAGACATACTGGTTCAGCTCCGGATGCTTCTTCTTCACATAGCCCACAAAGCCGGGACAGCAGGAGGAGGTGAGTACCCCTTTCTCTACCAGCTCGTCCGACTCCCGGTCAGCCACCATATCCGCGCCCAGCGCCACCTCGGCCACGCCGGAGAAGCCCAGCTGTTTGATACCAGCTACGACCTGGCCGTAGCTTGCGGGGGCAAACTGGCCGGCAATAGAGGGCGCGATGACCGCATAGGTCTTGTAACCCCAGTGGGCTCCGCCCTGGATCATCTGAATTGCGTCCACAATCCAGGACTTGTCCTGAATGGCGCCGAAGGGACACTGATACACACAGTTGCCGCAGGAGATACACTCGTTGATATCAATGGACGCCTTCTTATTCGGCCCCATAGAGATGGCCTTGGCGGGACAGCCTTTTTCGCAGGGCCTCTGGTTCTTCACAATGGCGCTGTACTGGCAGGCGCTGACGCACTTGCCGCAGGTAATACACTTGCTGTGGTCAATGCTGGCCCGGTGGTTGACGATGGTGATGGCGTCCTTGGGGCAGGCGTGGACACATCGGGTTGCCAGACAGCCCCGGCAGGAGTCGCCCACCGTCATCTCGGTAACCGGGCACTCGTCGCAGGCGATGGGCAGAACCTCAACCACGCTGGGATTGGTCTTGTCGCCGCCCATAGCCATCTTTACGCGGCTGTTGATGATGGCGCGTTCCTTATAGATGCAGCAGCGCAGGCTGGCCTCAGGGCCGGGGATGATCTTCTCAGGTACGTCCAGAATACCGGTCTGGAGCCGGTCCTCCCAGGTCAGCCGGGCCACCTCGGTGAGAACAGAGGTTTTCAACTCCTGAATTTTTGTCTCAAACGTGTGCATATGTTCCTCTCCTTCCAAGTATGTCAGGTTTTCATGCGGCAAAAGGGGATTCTTGCAATTTTTGGCAGTTCACCCTGCATTTTGCAGGATTTCCTTCATATCCATAACATTTTACTCGGGACAGCGGGAATTGTCAAGAGACATTTTACACCATTCCGGTCATTTTGACCAGTTCTTTTTCGCGTTTGTCACAGTTCGTTTCGGTAAACCAGCCAAAAATTCTTCAAACAGGCGAAAACTGCCACCAGAGGCTGTGCGGCTCACTTTTTCTTCGTGATTTTTGCTGTGTACTTCAAGTTCCGCTGTCCCATATCCCGCCGGTTCAGCTTGGACACCAGCGCGGAGATCTCCCCTTGGGCCTGCTCAATTTCTACCTTGAAGGAGCGGGCGGACAGGCGAAGGGCTCCGTGTCCCAGGATAATAAGCTGTTCCAACCCATCGGAGGTGGCTACCCTGACCCGGTGATTTCTGCCCAAATCGTAAGTGGCTTTCTCAATGTAAGCGTCCGCTGTCTCGGCCTCTTTGGTGTAAACCACATAAATGTTGTTCTTTTTCTCCACGGAACCGGGGCTGCCCTTCACCTTGTAGGCGTCAAACACTAAAATTACGATGCACCTGCGGTACCCCTGATAGTTGGACAAAATGTCCTCCAGCGCCGCCCGGGCCGCAGCTACGTCCTGCTTTGCCAGTTCCTTCAGCTCGTCCCAAGCAAAGATGATGTTGTAGCCGTCCACCAGCAGATATTCCGGGCCGCTGTACTGTTCCCGGATGTTGTACTTCCCTTCGTCCAAGCTGGTACGGGCAGGCTTCTTCTGGGGTTGAAAGGCTGTCTCACGCTCCACCTTGCCGTAGGTTCGCTCAAAGACGGCAAGCAGCTCCTTGTCCTGCTCCAAACTGCCCCCCCGGCAGGTCCGCTCCCCGCCCGAGGGGGTGGATGGTTCCGGGACGGGCGGTTTTTCCTCCAGACGCAGGCCGCTGTCCACGTGCATATGGTCTTTGACTTCGTGCCACTTTACCGTCACCCCCGCCCCGTGGGAACAGAAGACAGAGTCCGGCGTATTTTCCAAGTCCCGCTCTGGGTCGTAGGCAAATTGAGCCACAACCGCCTCTTGATTGGCGCAGGGCTCATATCCCCGGAGGGAACAGGACAGCCGCCCTCGGCCCCGGGTATAGGCGGTCACCTCCCGCCAGTAATCCCGCAGTCCGGCCACCGGGGCATGTCCGGTGAGAAGGGACAGCTCCCCTTCCGGTTCCGGCCCCTCCACCGCCCCGCCCATGGTCTGCAAATCGTTCATAGCCCGTCCCACACAGTCGTGGGGCAGCTCCAGCTGAAAGTCGTAGTGGGGCTCTAGTAAAATACTCTCCGCCTGCATCAGGCCCTGGCGCACCGCCCGATAGGTGGCCTGCCGGAAGTCGCCCCCCTCAGTGTGCTTCACATGGGCGCGGCCAGCCGCCAGCGTGATTTTCAGGTCGGTGATGGGGGAACCGGTAAGCACACCCCGGTGCCGCTTCTCCATCAGGTGGGTAAAAATAAGTCGCTGCCAATTCAGGTCCAACTGATCGGTGGGACATACGGAAGCCAACCGCAGCCCGCTCCCCCGTGGACCGGGCTCCAGCAGGAGGTGAACCTCGGCGTAGTGGCGCAGAGGCTCAAAGTGGCCCATCCCCTCCACAACGTTGGCGATGGTCTCTCGATAGACAATGCTCCCCGCGCCGAAGGACACCTCGGCTCCGAACCGCTCCTGGATCAACCGGGTCAGCACCTCCAGCTGGACTTCCCCCATAAGCTGGAGGTGGATTTCTCCCAGCGCCTCATTCCAGACCACCCGAAGCTGGGGGTCCTCCTCCTCCAACTGCCGGAGATTCTTTAAAAAAGCGTGGACGTCGCAGGCGGGGGGCAGAATCACCTGATAGGTGAGTACCGGCTCCAGCTCCGGGTCCAGAGCGGGCGCTTCCGCCCCAAAACCGTCTCCAGGCCGGGTTCGGGTCAGTCCGGTGAGCGCACATACCGCCCCAGCGGAAACCTCGTCCATGGTCTGGTACTTGGTTCCGGAGTAGACGCGGATTTGGTTTACTTTCTCCTGCCAGCCCTCCCCCTCCAGCACCGTGCGCACCTTGAGAGAGCCTCCGGTCACTTTTAGATAGGTAAGGCGGTCGGTCCCATCCCGTGCGATTTTAAACACCCGGGCGGCAAACTCCGGCGGATAGGCAGGGGGCTGGGCGTATCGAGCCAAGCCGTCCAGCAGCTCTTCCACCCCCTCCAGCTTCAGGGCCGAACCGAAAAAGCAGGGAAATATCTCCCTTCGGGCGGTCAGAGCGGCAATATCCCCCTCGGTAATCTCTCCTCCCTCCAGATACCGGTCCATCAATTCTTCGTCACAGGAGGCCAAATCCTCCTGAAGGGACTCCGGTCCGGCACTGAAGTCCAGACAGCCGCTGTCAAATTTGCTCTGCAACTGGCCCAAAAGAGCGTCATGGTCACTGCCCGCCAGATCCATTTTGTTCACAAACAGAAAGACGGGGATTTTATGCCGGGCCAGCAGCTGCCACAGAGTCCGGGTGTGCCCCTGAATCCCGTCTGAACCGCTGACCACCAACACCGCGCAGTCCAGCACTTGCAGTGTACGCTCCATCTCCGCCGAGAAGTCCACATGTCCCGGGGTATCCAGCAAGGTAAATGCGGTTTCTCCCCAAACCAGCTCCGCCTGTTTTGAAAAAATGGTAATGCCGCGCTCCCGCTCCTGCGTGTCGGTGTCCAGAAAGGCGTCCCGATGGTCCACCCGGCCCAGCCTGCGCACGGTTCCGCTGAGGTATAACAGCCCCTCTGACAAGGTTGTCTTACCCGCGTCTACGTGGGCCAAAATTCCAATCACCAGCTTTTTCATCCGGTATCCGCCTTTCTGCGTCTGCTTTCTAAAGGATACATGTTCACGGCCCCTTCTGTCAAGGCGGCAAAGGAGAGACGGCCTTCCACCGTCTCTCCTTCTTCAACCCTTCAAAAGCTCCCGTCCACTGCGGGGTGATAATCTGTCATGGTTCAGAAAAGTCCGAGTACAGCCGGTCCAGAATGTCTACAACATCACCAATCACACCATCGTTGCAGTGGCAGAGGACCTGCGCCCCCCAGTCCTTGACCTCCTGGGCGCAGTTGGCGGGGGCAAAGGGGATGGCCGACCGCTCCAGCATCGGAATATCATTTTGATTGTCTCCCACACAGTAAATATGCTCGGGAGTCACATTCAGCATTTGAGCCACTCGGGCAATCCCGCCGCCTTTACTGCTCCCCTTTCGGGTCAGCTCCAGATAACGGGGATTGGAGAAAATGGCCTCATACCGGTCTGGATACTGGTCCAGCAAGCGGGTCTGAACGGGGGCCAGCACCTCCCGCTCCTGGTGGAGGATGGCCTTTACCCAGGGAGTAGGCATGTCCGCTATGGCGCACTGGGTATAGTCGCAATTGACCTTTTCCAAATGGGCAAAGGTAATCTCGTTTGGGTTGCAGACGTAAATATCCTCTCCATGGTAGACCTCCAGCGACAGAGAGGAAAATTCCTCCATCAATGTCTCCAGGTCCTTTGGGGCCGTGTCAGGCAGACAGGTCTGCTCCAGACATTGGTCCGCCGCAAAGTCGTAGATGCAGGCTCCGTTGGACAGTACCGCCGGAGCGTTCAGCGGTACCGACGGGGCGTGAGGGGCGAAGGTGCGGTGGGCCCGGCCGGTAGAAACCGTAAAATACCCGCCTTGGCGGATGAAATACCGGATTGCCTCCAAATTTCGCTCTGGAATACGCAATTCCCAGCTGTACAGCGTGTCGTCAAAGTCGCTGGCCAGCAGCAGACCGTCAAATTTTCCCATAGCAGCTCCTTTCGCCCTCTCTCATTAAGAAGACAGCGGCCAGCAGCCGCGATTTTCTCTATTGTAGGGGCCGGAGCCGGGTTTGTCAACCCCTCTGAGACATGGGGAAACATCTCGCCGCCCATTTTCCCCGTTGACCCAGACGCTGCGCCGCCCGCCAGGGGAGCAGATGGTAAACATGTACTCCCCTGGAAGTCAGGGACGCCCGAGGCTACGGCTTGGCGTGGGGCTGGTGACAGCTGGAAGCGGCAAGAGCCATAACAGCCAGCACGGCCAGCTTCCGCCAGGGGCTGGCTGCCAATATAAGGTACAGCACATCCTGGAACATTAGCCACAGACAGCCAGCCCACAGGAGAATCACAGCGCCCCTCATATCAGAATTCCTTGCCCGCCGCAATGCGGCAGGCGACGAGGTAAGAGAGAAACAGTCCGGCCAGACCGCCCAGGGGCAGCAGAACGGCGCTGCCCGCCAGTGCAGCGGGAGCAAGCAGGTCCATTCCCTTCAGCAAGGAGACGTCCAGGACCCCAGCCCTGGCCAGCAGTACCACAGCGACGACCGGAATAAAGATAATGGCGTACAGATAGGGCCGGGCCCGCTCCGCCCCCAGTTTGTAGCTCAGAGGCAGGAGAATGGCGGGGATGATCAGACCGATGGCAGAGGATACCATCAGGGTGATGAACATCTCCAGGGGGTCGGCCTGCCGGACCAAATACAACAAACCAGTGCCCGCCAGTCCAAGGGCCATCGTGAGAAGTGCCAGTACCAGCACAAAGAGATACCGAGCCCTTACCACCCCGCGCCGCCCCAGGGGAAGCGCCATGGCATACCGGTCCCACTTGGCCTGTTCGTCGTAGGCAAAAGCGGTGATAGGCAGTACGGCCAGAACCACCTGAACGAAGGTGATAATAAAGCTGTAGTCAAAGAGATCCAGATAGGCGAGAAAGATGTAAAAGCCAACAAGAAGCAGATAGGATTTCAGGGCCTTGCGCATCACAAGAAAATCTTTCCGAATTAAACCCGTCATTTTGCCTCTCCTTTCCCAACAAAAAGCATGATGTCCTCCAAGGTGGTCCGCTCCACCATGAGCTCGGGATATTTCCGGGCGAAGGCAGCCCGGTCCTGCACCAGGGCCTCACAGCCAAAGGCCCCCCTCCGGGTCCGCAGTACGTCCTGGGGCGCGATGGCCGCCAGCTGAGCCGCCGTACAGCCCACCCTTCCATAGCTGTCCAAAATGTTGTCCTTGCTGTCGGACAGGACTACCTGTCCCTGATGGATGTAAGCGATGTAATCTGCCACCTTCTCCAGGTCGGAGGTAATATGGCTGGACATAAGGACGGCATGGTCCTCATCCCGGATAAATCCTAAAAACTCATCTAAAATTTCATCCCGGACCACTGGGTCCAGCCCGGCGGTGGCCTCATCCAGTATGAGCAGCTTAGGCCGGTGGGCTAGGGCTGCGGACAGGGACAACTTCATTTTCATTCCTCGCGAAAACTCCTTGATGAGCTTTTTCTCCGGCAGGCCGAATTTATCCAGATAGTTTCGGAACAGCGCCTCGTCCCAGGTATGGAAGGAGGGGGCCAGAATCCGGCCCACATCCCGGGGGCGGAGGTTGTCATGGAAAAAGCACTCGTCCAATACGATGCCCACATCCTCCTTCGCCAGCCGTTCCTCCTTGACGTTGTCATAACCCAGCAGGCGGATCGTTCCAGCGTCCCGGTGAATCAGGTTCAGGATACATTTGATAACGGTCGTCTTGCCTGCGCCGTTTTCACCGATCAGCCCTAGAATCGAACCGCCGGGGAGCGTCAGGTCAACGTCTTTCAGGGCAAAGTCCCCATAGGACTTGCAAAGCCCCCGGACTTCAATACAATTTGTCATAAATCTTCACCTCTATACAAAACGTCCAGCATTTCGTGCAAATCTTCCAGCGGGAAAGCGCCCTTGCGCGCTTCCTCCACCGCCTGCACCAGCTTTTCTTCCACCTTACGCAGCTGGGCCTCCCGCACAAGTTCACGGTTCTGCGCAGCCACAAAACAGCCCTTACCCGGAACATTCTCCAAAAATCCGTCCCGCTCCAATTCCTCGTAAGCCCGCTTGGTAGTGATGACGGAGATCCGCAGTTCCTTAGCCAGGAGCCGCATGGAGGGCAGCGCCTCCCCCGCCGGAAGGGAACCGGACATAATCTGCTCCTTTACTTGGTCGGCAATTTGCTCATAAATAGGTTTCCCACTGGCGTTACTCAATATAATATCCATTTAGCCTGCCTTTCAACAGCGGCGGAGCGGACTGCAAGCCTGCGCGCCGGTCTTACGCCGAAGCTCTACTGCTGTCATGTTGGATTTACTGTATATACACTATATGCACAGTATATCACTTTTCTCCTATTTGTCAAGGGGAAAGTTCAAATGCTATAACAAACAAAAAGCCTGCACCCTTCAAGCGGCGCAGGCTTACTTGCGGCATTGCATCACAAGACTTTTGATCGTTTATGCAGAAAGGAAAATTTGGTCTCCGAACACACCACAGCGACAAAAATTAGGGCAAATCCGGCCAAGAGCTGGACGGTGACCTCGTCTCCATAGAAAATGACGGAGGAGGCCACACCAAATACCGACTCCAGGGAGAGAATTACCGAGGCCGAAGCGGGGTCAGACCAGAACTGGCCCACATTCTGGAACAGCAGAGCCACGGTGGTAGCCATCACGCACAGGTACGCCATAGGCAGAAGGAGCGCCGGGTCGGTGAGGGCGGCAGCGGGGAAGGTTTCGGTACACACCCCGCAAATCCAGGCATAGAGAGCGGCAAAGGCGAACTGGAACACAGTAAGCAGCGTGATATCCTTCCCGGATGACACCTTGGCAACCGCCACGATATGGCTGGCATAGAACACGGCGCACAGCAGGGTAAGCAGATCGCCGGCATTAACGACTAGTTCTCCGTTGAGGGATACCAACCCCACGCCCGTGATGCACAGCAGGGCGGCGGCGATGTTGTATCCGTCGGGCCGGATTCTCAGCACGGCCCAAGTGAGAAAGGGCACGATAACGCAGTAGACCGCCGTCAAAAAGGCGTTTTTAGAGGGCGTAGTCAGGGACAGGCCGAAGGTCTGAATGGAGTAGGCCAAAAAGAGAAATCCGCCGATGACCGCCCCGCGCCACAGATAGTCGGGGGTAAACTCCCTCCACTTCTTCCAGCAGACCAGGGCCAGCAGCCCCGCGCCAACAGTAAAGCGGACCGCCAGCAGGTAGAAGACCGGCATGACGTCCAGCGTATTTTTCATGATAAAAAACGAGGTGCCCCATATCAGGGCGGCGGCAAAGAGCATCGGTTTTGCAAGCAGTTTCATGGTTTTCGGAGACATGGATATCAACTCCAGATTTGAAATTCAGGCTTTGGTATGGTATGATCCAAATAGGGGCGGCGCAAAAGCCGCCTGAGAATACGGAGGGGCATTATGGACATTCTCACAAGCGATTTTTATGCCCGGGACACCGTCATCGTGGCCCGGGACCTTCTGGGCCGGGAGCTTGTCCGGGTCCTGGAGGACGGAACCCAGCTTGTCTGCCGCATTACAGAGACAGAGGCTTACATTGGCCGGATGGACAAGGCTTGCCACGCCTATGGCTACCGGCGCACAGCCCGGACCGAGACCCTATTCGCACCGCCTGGAAGGGCCTATATCTATCTGATTTATGGCATGCACCACTGTCTCAACTTCGTCACCGAGGAGGAGGGCGAGCCCGCCGCTGTTCTGATTCGCGGGGCAGTCCCAGTGGCAAACGGAGATATTATAGCAAAAAATCGCTTTCATTGCAAGGAAAACGATATGACCGCTTATCAGCGGAAAAATTTTCTCAACGGTCCGGGCAAACTTTGCCGCGGGCTGGAGCTCACACGAGCGCAGAACGGACTGGACTTGACACGCACCTCCAGCCAGCTCTACGTCTGCGAAGGAACTCCTCCGGCCCCTGCTGATGTCCATACAAGCCGGCGCATCGGCATCGACTACGCAGAGGAGGCGGTCCATTTCCCGTGGCGTTTTTATGTTTGACATGGTCAGGCTTGACCCAAACCCGCCAGGGCTTTGCCCTGGCCCAACCACCCTTCGCCCTTTTGAAAGGGCGGCCTCAAACTTTGCCGCCATACCAACCGGAATTTACTCAATCGGACAGGCTCCCCCCGGCTTACGCCAGGGGGAGCCTGCTTCTTGGTCCCAATCAATTTGCCACAATGATCCGCACTTGCTGTCCGACAGAGTCCACATAGAGGGTGAAACTATCGGAGTAGGTCTGGATATCGGTCAGGCGGTTTGCACCGGTGAGCCAGTTCTCCTTAGAGACCTTGCTGCCGGTCCGGTTATAGTAGCACTCCACATTACCGGCAATACGGTAGGTCCGTCCGGCGACGGTAACGTAGGGATCGCCCTGACTGTCGAAGAAGTCAGATGCCTTTACGTTCTTCACTTCTGTGAGCCGCGCCGCCTCTTTGATGGTATTAGCGCCCGTCCGGTCTTTTCCGACGACCACGCCCACCATATCGCCGCTGTTGCCGTAGTAGTGGCTGACAGGGCTGAAGGAAATTTCCTGATCTCCGCTGCGCAGATACCAGATGTACTGATCCTTTCCGCTGCTGTTTGTCTGATAGCCGCCCACCATCATGCCGTAGATGTAGGCGCTGCCGGTGACATTGCTAAGCACAATGTAGTCAACCACATTGGCGCTGTTCACGTGATAGGAAAGGATGTTCTCCGAGGGGATGGTCTCCATAGCCAGATCGCCCCGGTCGATGACCGCCATGTTTCCACTGCTCACCTTTTCGTAAACCCGCACACCTGCGGAGACGGTGAGATCGCCCAGCTTCATCTTGGTGACATGGAAGGCGCCGGGGGCCCGGTTTTCGGGCAGACGGTTGACATTGAACCCGTCCTTGCCCGCAGAAACAATCACCGGCTGGTTATCCATGACACTGGAGGAATTGGTCACACTGCCCAGCGCCATTGTGGAACCGTTGGGCAGATAGAGGGACACGCTTCCGCCGCTGACGATGCCCACAGCGGTGGAACGGGTCTGGGAGGTAGCGGGCACAATACCGCCCACTTTGCCGTCAGCGGTGAGCAGCAGGGAAACGGAGTCCCCAGGCTTGATATCGCCGATGGTATCCCATGCGCTTTTCAGCACGTCGAACTTGACACCCGCCGCTTTCAGTTCTGTGGGAGTCTTGGGGCTGGGCGCAGGGTCGGAGTAGATGGCGGTCATACGCAGGTCGGAGACCACCAGGGTGTTGCTGAGCTGATCATAGGTGACCACGTCGTAGGGCTTGATCTGGGACAGGCGGATGGTCTGCCGGTCCTTTACAATATTGAAACTGGTCACTCCGCCGGTCAGGCCGTGGAAGGTGGCGGCGGTGGCGTTGCCCATGACTACAACCGCATCCGAGTCGATGGTTGTGGAACTGGTGGTGGAGTAAATGGCCACAATCTTGCCCTTCTCCGAGTACATGGTAACTTGGGTACCCGAGGTAAGGGTCCTGTAGGAATCCAGCCAGTTTTTCCCCTCGCCGCCGGTGCCGGTGTAGACCAGTGCGTCGCTGGAGATGGTGTACTGTTTACCACCGGATGCCTTGATGTAGGACGCCTGCGCGTCGCCGTTTAAGACGATGGTGGTAGCGGTGCTGTCGTCGGGGACAAAGGTGATGATCTCGCCGTTTTCATCCAGGACCAGGTCGCCCCGGCGGCCCTGGAGGGCGGCGGGATTGCCGTCCCCGCGGGCGGGGAGGTATGCCTCAGAGTTGGCGTTGCTGGTGGTGCGGATGGCCCCGGAGGTGCTTCCGTCATCGGTGGTCACTCCCACCGCCAGCACAATGGTCTGCTTCTTGATGTCGGAGCCCAACGTTTCGTAGTAGACCTTGCCTCCCGCCGTCTTGCACTTGAGGGCGTTGACAAACAGCTGAGCGGCCTGGGCCCGGGTGATATTTTCATAGGTTCCAGAGGACACGCCCTCTGTCAGGCCAATGGACTTGGCCAGTTCCATATAGCCCTGAGGCCACACGGCTCCAGCCTGTTTGCTGGTGTATTCCAGCGCCCGAAGCAGAATGGTCACCGCCTCAGCGAGGGTAATCTGGTTGTCCGGGAGGAAACGGCCGTCTCCCACGCCGGAGACCAGGGGGATAGAGGTGCTGTTCTCCCCATCTCCGTCTTTTATCATGGTCGCCGCTGCCAAATTGATGTAGCTGCGTGCCCAATGACCGCCGCGCACGTCCGAGAAAATGGTCCGGGTGGCGTACCTGGGGGCGTCGTCCCCCTTCTGGATAAAGTTGACCAGCATCACGCAGAACTGCGCTCGGGTCAGGGTATCGCCGGGGTTGAAGCGGTTTCCGCCGGTACCGCTGACCACCCCCATCAGTCGGAGGATGTCCGCATTGACGGCGGTATTTTTGTCGGACACATCGCTGAAAGACCCAGGCGCAGCGGCGGCGGGCAGGACGATCAGCGAAGCGAGCAGGGCCATCGAGAGGACAGCCGCAGCCAGACGTTTGCACAATCTCATAGATGTTCACTCTCCAATCTTGCGTTTGTGGAAGATACACTCCATACGGGGGCGGCGTGCGCCCGCCGGTTCTTAATCAGCCCGCAGGGCCACCACCGGCTGGAGTCCGGATGCCTTGATGGCGGGGTACATACCGAAGATCACGCCCAGCACCACGGAGAACAGGAACGCGCCGAGGGCGATCATGGGTTCGGGCATAAGGATGATACCTTCAAACACGTCCCCCATCAGTTTTCCTGCGATCATGGTGCCCACATAGCCGATGGCAATGCCGATCAGTCCGCCCAGGGAGCAGATCACCGCGGCCTCAATGAGGAACTGGGTAATGATGCTGGAGCGTTCCGCGCCGATGGCCTTTCGGATTCCGATTTCCCGGGTCCGTTCGGTGACGGTGACCAGCATGATATTCATAATGCCGATACCGCCCACCAGCAGGGAGATCCCGGCAATGGCTCCCATGACCAGCGACTGCATCAGATTGGCTTTCTGGGCATTTTCCACATAGCTGTCATCGCTGCCTACGTTGTAGTCGCCGTTGTCCCGGTATCCCTCGGCGTTTTTGGGAAACATGCCGTTGAGAAACGCGTCAATTCTGGTCTTGGCCTCGATGGTGGAGGGGCCGTCCCTGCCTTTGATGACATAGCTGTTCATACTGCCGTTGTTGTTCATGGTGCGGTTAAAGGTGTAGGGAATCACGACCACGTTATCCATCCCGCTCCACTCCAGATTCATGGACTCATAGTAGCCCACCACCTGGAAGGGTTCGCCGTTGATGTTGACCGTCTCGTTCACCGGGTCGGTAAAGCCGAAGAGCTGTTCCTTGGCCACGGAGCCCAGCACGCATACCGGCAGGGCCTTCTCCACCTCCAGATAGGTGAACTCCCTTCCCCCGGCCAGGGTCATGTTGTTGCACACGCCGTAACTCTCGGAGCCCAGCTTGAAGCGGAGCATTTTGTTATAGGCGTCTCCGTCCATCATCATGCCGCCTCCGCCGGTGGGGGTGGCAAAGGCCTCCCAGTCGTTGACGGGGATCAGCTTGGAGCCATACTGGATGGTACCCTTGTCATTGATCTCGGCGTCGGGGGTGACCCCCAGAATCAGGTCGTTCAGGGTCAGACAGTAGTCAAAGATCTGCTGTCCGGTTTCATTGTCCATGTCGTAATTGGCATAAGCCCACAGGTTGATCTTGTTGTCGCCCATTTTATCAAAATATTCCATGTTCTTTTTGGCCTGGCCCTGCATCACCGACACCATGATGACCACCGACGCCACGCCGATGATAATGCCCAGCATGGTAAGAAAGGACCGGGTTTTTTTCATGGCGATGGACTTGAACGCCATTTTAAAAGCCTGCCAGAGATTCATTCCCAATCCACCTCCTGAGGTTTGTCCGAGATGATTTTTCCGTCGGACAGCCGGACCACCCGTTTGGCGGTCGCGGCGATGCCGTCGTCGTGGGTGATGAGCAGGATGGTGGTCCCGCCCCGGTACAGGTCCCGCAGAATTTCAAGCACATGCTTACCCGTTTTGGAGTCCAGTGCGCCGGTCGGCTCATCGGCCATGATGATGGGGGGCG
The DNA here is from genome assembly GCA_022796195.1 of Lawsonibacter sp. GTDB lineage: Bacteria > Bacillota > Clostridia > Oscillospirales > Oscillospiraceae > Lawsonibacter. Next base: position 25,299 of record JAAWIE010000014.1, read on the forward strand.
CGGTGGCGATGGCCCGGGCAATAGCCACCCGCTGCTGCTGTCCGCCGGACATCTCGCCGGGGCGGTGGTGGGCACGGTCATCCATACCCACCTTAGCCAGGGCCTCCATGGCCATGTCCTCCCGGTCGAAGACGGACACGCCCCGGTAAATCAGGGGCAGGGTCACATTTTCCAGCGCATCCAGCTCCTGAATCAGGTTGTAGCCCTGAAAGATGAACCCGATTTCCCGGTTGCGGATACGGGCCAGTTCCTTATCGGAGAGGGAGCCGATGTCGGTGCCCTCCAGGAAGTACTCGCCGTAGGTGGGGATATCCAGACAGCCCAGCACATTCATCATGGTAGACTTGCCCGAACCGGACTGGCCCACAATGGCGACAAACTCGCCCCGGTCAATTTGGAGGGAGACGCCGTCCAGTGCCCGGACCTCGCTTTCCTTCCCCTCGTTGTAAATCTTGTAGAGGTCTCGAATGTCGATCAGCATAACGCACCTCACCAACCGGCGTAATCGGTGACGGTGTAGTTGTAGAACACCGTATCCCCCTCGTTTACGCCGGAGATAATCTCCACATTCTGGGTGTCGGCAATGCCGGTCTCCACAATGACGGGGTAGTAGCCCTCCTCCTGAGACGGGAAGGTGCGTTTCTGGCCCGGCTCAAAGGTGGGATACTCCAGCTCAGGCAGATCGTCAGGCTTTTCGTCCCGCTGGACGAAGACCACAGCGCAGCGGTTGCCCTCCTTGTCGGGGAAGTACTGCACACAGGCGGTAGGCACCAGCACGCAGTTTTCCGACTCGCTGGTGACGAAGGAGTATTGCAGATACGCGCCCTCCATCAAAGAGCCGTCAAAGTTCTCCACCGTCAGGGTGACGGGGTAGTTGGTCATCCCCTGGCCGCTCTCCGCCTTGGACATATCAATGGAGGTAACCTTTCCCTGATAGATGTTGCCATTCCAGTTCAGGTCCACGAAACTGTCCGGCTTGATGAAGGAGATGTTCCGGTCGTCCACCGTGATGGTGACCAGCATGGTCACATTGTTGGAGATCATGACCACGGTGTCGCCGCTCTTGACCTCCTGTCCCTCACTGATGGAACAGGAGGTGACCGTACCGTCGATGGGGGCCACGGCGTTAAAGTCGGCTAGGGCTTTTACCGCCTCGTCCAACTTGGTCTGAGCTTGGTTGATCTCCTCCTGTTTGGCCCGGATGTCCGAGTCGATGGTAGTGGAACCTAAGTACAGCAGGACCTCGCCGGCCTCCACATTGGCGTAGTTGAGCAGATTGCCTTGTCCCACCACCGGGCCTGCGGCTTTGGTCTCAATGGTACGGGTCTCGTAGAATTCGGTCTGTCCATTTTTATAGGGGTACATCTCGCCGCCGTCCCCGTCGGTGAGCATGGCCGATGCGTCCATCTTTTCGGTGAGGGTACCTGGGTTGTCGAAGACGATGACCACTTCAAAGTGGACCGCCCCCTCTGGTGAGATAAAGCTGACCTTGTTGATCTTCTCCACCCGGCCTTTAAAGGGGCGCATCACCGCCGGGACGGACACATCCACCTCCTGGCCCACATAGATGTCGTCCTCGTAGGCGTAGCTGAAGTAGAGGGACAGCTTCAGTTTTTTATCGTTGACCAGGGTTGCCACCTTGGTCCCAGTGGACACGTCCTGATCGGGCTGAAATTCCACCACATCCTGAAGTTTCCCGGCAAAGGGGGCCTGAACCGTTAGGTTATTGGCCTGTTCCAGCAGGTCGGTCAGGTCCTTATTCAGGTCCTCCACCTTTTTCTGGGCGTCGGTCACAGCGTCCTCCGCCGCCTGACTGTAGATGGTGTACAGCGGGTCCCCAGCCATAACGGTCTGGCCGCCGGTGACAAAGACCTCCTGCACCGTGCCGCTCTGGGTCAGGGTGATGGCGGCGGATTCCTTGGCCTTGGCGGTACCCCGTCCGGACACCTTGCTCTGGATGGTGCCCATCGACGCGGTAGCGGGGAAAATCTCACCCACGGCCTCGTCGGTGTCGGTCAGAAAACGGTACAGGGCAAAGCCGCCGCCCCCAAAGATTGCAGCGGCAATCCCCAGCGCAATCAGCCGTTTGACCAATTTCTGCTTCGCCTTTCCCGCCGGCTTTTTGGCCGGAGGCTTGGGCGGTGTGCCGGCAGGGGCCGCAGGTGCGGCCGCTTCCTGTACGGCGGTCTGGTTTTCTTTTACTTCTGGCATTCTGTATTCCTCCTATCCAATCCAAAACAGTCTTGCCCGGGACCATGCGCTTCCGGGACCAGCCTGCGGTTGTCCATAGAACCTTATTATATGCCCTGGGTACGGCAGCAAGCAATTACAGAGTGATTACAATTTCTTAAGGAACCCTTAAGAAATCACTTTGGAGCGCCCGCCGTCCGGGGACATGCTTTTCTAATATAGACGCAGAGGACGGAAAAAAGTTCCGTCCTCCAAAGAAAAATCCTCTTAATCGATGTCAGTGAACCCGCCGCTCTATGCTATATAGTGCTTCCAGTATACACGCTTTCTGAAAAATTTGCAATGCTTTGCCCGAAAAATTCCGAGTCTGACCCCTGATTCTCCCTGCACAAAGTTTTTTCTGCACACTTCTTCCAACGCCACATAGGATGGTACAGCCGTCAACGGCGAATTCAACAGGGAGGGGAGGCGTTTTCATGGGTATCGTGGTGGTACGTTCCCCCCGGTGCCTGCGGGGGCTGCTGCGCAGGATTTTTAAGGTGAAATAAGCGGAATACATAGCAGCTCCCAGGCATATAGTGTCAACAAAGCCAGGCTGATACTATAACAAGGGAGAGGAAACCATGGAACTGGAATTTGAACGCGATACCATCATCAGTTACGACACCGCAGCGGAGGTTACTCTTTGCCAAGAGGAGACTTTGGAGAGCATTGTACCCGACGCCTGCCCGGATATTCTGCGGATTGTGGACGTGTGCGGTCAGGCGACGCTCAGCGGCAAGCAGGCCCGGGAGGGGGCCGCCCAGGTTACCGGAATGGTCCGGGCGTCCATTCTCTACCAGCCTGAGGGCGGAGGTGGACTGCGGCGGATGGAGGCGGGACTGCCCTTCACCTGTCAGGCCGAGGCCCCCGGCCTGACCGAGCGGGGAACCGTTCTGGCACGTCCCCGTCTGCGCCGGGCGGAAGCCCGGGCACTGAACCCCAGAAAGGTGCTGCTGCGGGTGGACTTGGCGGTGGACGTCATCGCCTGCCAGCCGGTGGAACAGCCGGTATGCTGCGGCGTAGCCAATCCGGAAGAGGGGGCGGTATGCCAGCGGCAGTTCCAAGGAGAGCATTACCAGCTGTGTACTGTACAGGAGAAACCCTTCACCTTCTCGGATCAAATCAGGCTTCAGTCTGGTACTGGAGAGGCGCCTATGCTGCTGGCCGCCCGGGTTCAGCCGGAATGCAGCGAGAGCAAGCTCATCGGTTCCAAGCTGATCTTTAAAGGAATGGTAGAGGTGTTTCTCCTCCTCCAGGAACCGGGTGGAGGACTGACCGCCTGCCACGAGTCACTGCCCTTCTCCCAAACTGTGGAGGCGGCGGGGACCGACGGCGAGGGGGACTGTCAGGTGGAAGTGGAGGTCGCCTCCTTCCGCTGCGAGCAGGACCCGGCGGACAGCCGGGAAATGGACATCGAACTGGAACTGCTGGCCCAGGCCCAGGTGCGCTGTCACAGACCGGTGACGCTTCTGCAAGACCTGTACAGCACCAGCAATCTTATGGAGGTCCAATGCGAAAGCCAGCCGCTCTGCCGCCTTGGAGAGCAGTCGGTACGGCCCCAAGCCGTTCGGGAACTGCTGGAAACGGGGGAGATGGTCCGCTCTGTTGTGGATGCCCGGCTGTCTCTGGGCCAAGTCCGCCAAGCTATGGAGGGCCGTGAACTGGTTTTGACGGTGGATGCCTGTGTCACCGCGCTGTATCTGGACGAAAATGAGTTGGTTCAGTGCGTCCAGCGGTCGATTCCCGTGTCCTGCCGCTTGGAGTGTCCGGAACATGCCCGATGTTCCTGCCACTGCGCCTGCCCTGGGGAAGTCTTTGCCGCCCCCGCCGCAGGCGGGGTGGAGGTGCGCTTTACCGTAGAGTTCCACTGTCTGACCACCGAGACCATTCCAGTTCCAGCGGTGACCTTCGCCCAGCTGGGCGAGGCACGCAGCGCAGGAGAAGGTCTGCGCCCTTCCGTGGTACTGCGTATGCCGTCTCCCGGCGAAGAGCTGTGGGATATTGCCAAGGCCCACGGCACTACAATGGAACAGATCCTTCAGGCCAACGAGCTGGAGGAGGACGCCCTGCCTGCGGGGCGGATGCTCCTGATCCCCAGCGCACGGTGAAACAGCGAGGCAGACCCATTTGGGTCTGCCTCAACTTGTTGCCGCTTCAATCCGGCTGAACCATGTGGTAGAGATTCATAATGGTAGCGACGCTCTGCTCACGGGTATAAGTATCCTGGGGGGCAAAGCGTCCGCTGCCCACACCGCTCATGATTCCTGCACCCTGCACCCGGCCTACCGCGTCCAGGGCCCAGCCGCCGATGTCGCCGGCGTCGGAAAAACTGGCGGAGGATGCAGGCAGTGGGGAACCGATGGCCCTGGCAAGATTGGTAAGGATCAGCGCGGCCTGTTCCCGGTTGAGCGGGTCGTTGGGGGCAAACAGCTCCGAACTGATGCCGCTGACAATGTTCAGATAGGCGGCTTTTCCCACGTTGGGGTCGGCGGTATCGAAGAAGGAGACCCGGCCCTGCACCTCAGTCCAAGTGTAACTCTCATAAAACTGGACCGCCAGCGCACAGAACTCCGCCCGGGTGATGGCCTCGCGATAATTCCTCCGCAGCGGGACCGGAAGGAAGCGGTTGGCGATGGCTTCATCCACAGCGGATTTGGCCCACTGGGACGGACTGCTGTCCGCAGGCTGGGCGGTAACGGATGCACGGCCATCCAGGCCCTCCATCACCTGAATGGGGAAGGCCGAAAACCGGGGGACATAGTTTCCGTAAAACAGATTCTCCCCGTTGCCCAGCTGGCCGCTGACGTTGCCGCCCCAGGTCCAGAGGGTGCCATCGGTACGGCGGGCCAGAACGTGGTCCCAGCCCACAGCAATCTGTTCCACCTGGTTCAGTACTGGAACGGGATGAAGGCGGTCCTCTGTTGTGCCGTCGCCGATATCGCCGTAGCTGTTATTGCCCCAGGCCCAGAGAGTGCCGTCTTTCCGGAGGGCATAGGTATTATTGTTGGAGGCATGGACCGAAACCACCTGGTCCAGCACCTGAACCGGGATGGAGTGGTCCCGGCTGGCCCATTCCCCCCACTTGTCAATCCATGCAGCCAGGGTCTCCTGAAGAAGGGCGTTCTCCTCTGAGTCGGGGGAGTTCCACTCCCAGTTGGGCCCCCAAGTCCAGGTGGTGCCGTCGCCCAGCTCCCCCTGCCAGTTGCGGCCCCAGGTCCAGAGGGTGCCGTCCGTCTTGACTGCGGCGCTGAATCCGTAGCCCGCGCTCATGCAGGCCACATTGTCCATCACCTTGACTGGGGAGACCCGCTCGCGGCCCGAACCGTCGCCAATCTCGCCTTCGTTGTTCTGGCCCCAGGCCCACAGAGAGCCGTCCTTTTTCAGCGCCATGCTGTGGCCAAAGCCGGTACAGGCGGCGGTCACGTTGTCCATAATCTGCTGGGGCGTGCTGACCTGCTTGTTGGTCTTGTTGCCGATGTACTTGCCCCACGCCCAGAGGGTGCCGTCCGTCTTCACCGCCAAATGGGTCACCACCCCCGTGCTGACCGACGCCACATCGTCCATAATTTTGATAGGGGTGGGGCTGTTCACCAGATCGTCCATGCCGGGAAAGGCGTTGCTCACGTTGCGGCCCCACGCCCAGAGGGTGTTATCCTCCAGCACCGCATAGGTGTGGCCCTCCCCCGCGCTCACCGACCGGACATTCTCCAGCACCTTCACCGGACGGGTGTGGTCCTCCGTCCCGCCGTCCCCCAGCTGGCCCCACAGGTTGTCCCCCCAGGCCCAGAGCGTCCCGTTTCCGTCCACGGCAAAACTCTCCGCCGCGCCGCCGCTCATGGTGCGCTCCACCCCGGGCGCCGCGCTGTCGTAGGCGGCTGCGGAAAGAGGGGTTAATGTCAATGCCGCCAGCAGCACGGCGGCAGCGGCAGTTTTGATTTTCATGATGTTCCTCCTTATAATAACGCTATAACGTTCAATTCATTTTCCGTTCGATCAGACATCCGGCCGGTTATGAATCCAGGTTCTTACAGTTCCCCCCGCAGAAGAACCTGGTCCCCCGACTGGTACTCTTTGGCGTAGCGGCCCGGGGTAAGCCCTGTGAGGTGTCCAAAGGTGCGGATAAAGTGGGAGTTGTCGGAAAATCCCGAAAGTTCCCCCGCCCGCTGGACGCTGACCCCCTCCTGAAGCAGCTGGCGGGCCTTCAGCACCCGGCTGTAGATGATGTACTCCATCACGGAAAAGCCGGTTGCCGCCTTGAACACCCGGCACAGATAGTGCTTGCTGATATAAAACCGGCCCGCGATATGGTCCAGCGTCAGCGGTTCGGACAGGTTATCCCGAATGTAGTCCAGAATGGGAGACACCCGGAGAAAATCCCGGTTCTGGATGGACTCCCCCGGGGTGGCCGCGCTCAAAACCGGTGCGAGGCGGATGAGCAGATTGAGCAGCGCCACCATCTGGCGCACATCGCTGCCGAAGGAGCCGTCGTTTTTGTTGCGCTCCAGGGCCTGAAACAGCTCAATGACCTCGGTCATCTCCCCGCTTTTCAGCTCCGAGCGTCGGAACGGGGTGTCGCACAGGCCAGTCAGGTCGGTCTGGGGGGTCGAGAGCTGGGCCAGCGATTTTTTGCTGATGTGAAGCACATACCGGGCGTGAAATCCCTCGGCCATGGTGCGGTGAAGGGTATTTTCCCCGATGAGATACAGCGTTCCCCGGCGCAGGGGGTAGACCTGATCGCTGACAAAGATGTTTCCTGGGCTGACCAGCGGCAGCAGCAGTTCGCAGTGGTCATGAAAGTGCAGCCGGCTCATGTTCCACGTCTCGTTGTGGTTTAACTGCAGGTGAAATTCCACGTTTGTCAATGGGAAATACCTCCTTCGCCGGAAACGGCAGGGCGCCGCTGCGCACCATTATACCACGGCAGGTCCAGATATGCAAACTTTATGCTAAATTTCAGGCTAGACCAATTGTAGGAATTGTGGTAAAATGGCTATCGTGAAATAGCGCGTTACGGCACCTTGACAATTTGCGAAGACAGAGAAACCCAAAAATCTTTTTGTAACGGGGGTATTACCATGAACAAAGTATATTCCTTGCACGACGCCGTGGCGAAATTCGTCGAGAGCGGAGACTGTGTCTGCTTCGGCGGTTTTACCACAAACCGCAAGCCCTACGCCGTGGTGAACGAGATCCTGCGTCAGGGACAGAAGGACTTCACCGTCTGGGCCGGTCCCGCCGGCGGTGACTGGGACATGATGATTGGCGAGGGCCGCGTGAAAGCGTACATCAACTGCTATACCGCAAATTCCGGCTATACCAACGTCTCCCGCCGCTTCCGCGCTGCCATCGAAAAGGGACAGCTGATCTATGAGGACTACTCTCAGGACGTGCTCATGCTCCAGCTCCACGCCGCCTCCCTGGGCCTGCCCTTCCTGCCCGTCCGGCTGATGCAGGGTTCCGGCCTGATGAAATATTGGGGCATTAGTGAGGAACAGCGCAAGACCCTGGAAAAGGTGGACGATCTGAAGTGCGTAGAGATTGACAACCCCTTCAAGCCCGGCGAGAAGGTGGTCGCCGTCCCCACCCCCAAACTGGATCTGGCTGTAATCCATGTACAGAAGGCCAGCCCCGACGGCACCTGCATCATCGAGGGCGACGAGTTCCACGATGTTGACGTAGCCGTTGCCGCCCGCAAGGTGATTGTCACCTGCGAGGAACTGGTCAGCGACGAGTACATCCGCCGCGATCCCACCCTGACCCGCATCTTCGGCGAGTGCATCTCCGCCGTCGTCCACGCCCCCTACGGCGCATGGCCCTCTCAGTGCTACAACTACTATGACAACGACTCCCACGCTCTGAAGGAGTACGACAAGGCCTCCAAGTATCAGGATGCTGAGGATGCCAAGGCCCAGCTGGCAAAGGCCGCGGACAAGGCCGCCAAGGCCGCTGCCGCCAAGCCCGAGGATGCCAAGCTGGCCGACGCTGCCGCTCGGGCCAAGAAGGCCGCGGATGACGCTGCCGCCGGCACCGCCATCCCCGAGACCTTTGCGGATTATCTGGAAAAGTGGGTCTACAGTGTGAAGGACCACGACGAGCTGCTGGATAAAGTCGGCGGTTCCCGTCTGATGCGGCTGAAGAACGAGCCCCACCTGGGCTACTCCACCCGCCACTAAGTTTAGGGAGGTACATAGAAATGGCTGAATATAAGATTACCAAACAGGAGCGTCAGGCTTACGCCATCGCCAAAAATATCAAAGAGAATCAGATTGTCATTGTGGGCACCGGCCTCCCCCTCATCGGAGCGTCCCTGGCTAAGCGGGTGGTGTGCCCCTCCTGCCATCCCATCGTAGAGAGCGGCCTGATGGACTGCTCCCCCGTGGAGGTCCCCCGCTCCGTGGGCGACAACCGCTTTATGGCCCACTGCGCCGTGCAGTGGCCCAACGTCCGCTTCATCGGCTTCGAGGCCAACGAGTGGCTTCACGATGAGGACCGGCTCATCGCCTTCATCGGCGGCGCCCAGATCGACCCCTACGGCAACGTAAACTCCACCTGTATCTACGGCAAGGGCGACTATGTGAAACCCATGACCCGTTTCACCGGCTCCGGCGGCGCCAACGGCATCGCCACCTACTGCAACACCATTATTATGATGCAGCACCAGAAGCGCCGCTTCATGGAGAAGATCGACTACATCACCTCCTGCGGCTGGATGGACGGCCCCGGCGGACGGGAAAAGGTGGGCCTGCCCGGCAACCGCGGCCCCCAGATGGTGGTCACCGACCTGGGCATCATGAAGTTTGACGAGCAGACCAAGCGCATGTACTGCGCCTACATGTTCCCCGGCGTCACCCCCGAGATCGTTCAGGAGAACACCGGCTTCGAAATCGACTGCTCCAAGGCCGAAGTCTTCCCTGACCCCGACCAGGAGATCCTGCGCATCATCCGCGAGGAGATCGACCCCGGCCAGGCGTTTATCAAGATCCCCAAAGAATAAGGAACAATCCCCCTGTCCGAAAGGGAGCGGGACCATTGGGCCTCTCAGCCGGCTTCGCCGGCAGCTCCCCCACAAGGGAGGGAGCCATAAGGAGCGCACCCCAAAGCCTCCCTCTTTATGGGGGAGGCGGCTGGCCGAAGGCCGGACGGAGGGGACATATAAGAAACCAACCAAACATTAGGAGGAGTTTACATTGGGTAATTATTCCATGCCCCGGTATTTCCAGAACATGCCCACAGTGGGCAAGGCCGTGAAGGCCAACGCCGAGAACGTTAACGAGCTGCGGGCTATTGAGGACGACATCCACGCCCACATTGTGGACGCGCTCAACTCCGGCAAGGCCGACGAGGACATGAACGCCAAGGGCCAGCTTACCGCCATGCAGCGCATCGCCCTGCTGGTGGACGAGGGCACCTGGTGCCCCCTCAACAGCCTGTACAACCCCGAGCACAACAAGAACGGCTCCACCTCCATTGTGAAGGGCCTGGGCCGGGTCAACGGCAAGTGGTGCTGCATCATCGCCTCCGACAACAAGAAGCACGCCGGTACCTGGGTGCCCGGTCAGGCCGACAACCTGCTCCGGGGCAGCGACACCGCCAAGCGCCTGCGCATCCCCCTGATCTATCTGCTGGAGTGCGCCGGTGTGGAACTGGACAAACAGGAGAAGGTCTACCCCAACCGCCGGGGCGGCGGCACCCCCTTCTACCGCAACTCCGAACTCAACCAGATGGGCATTCCCGTCATCGTGGGCATCCACGGCACCAACCCCGCGGGCGGCGGCTACCACTCCATCTCCCCCACCGTGCTGGTGGCCCACCAGAAGGCCAACATGGCCGTGGGCGGCGCGGGCATCGTGGGCGGCATGAACCCCAAGGGCCTGCGCGCCGATCCTCCCGGGTCCGTGTCCATCCACTACGGCGAGACCGGCTTCTTCCGCGAGGTGTACACCGAGCAGGAGGGCGTGATTGCCGGCATCAAGAAGTATGTGGACATGCTGCCCACCTTCGATCTGGAGTTCTTCCGGGTGGACACCCCCCAGTCTCCCGCCATGTCCGACGTGGAGCTGTACGATCTGGTCCTGAACAACAAGAACCGCCCCTACGACATGTACTCCGTTCTGGGCCGCCTCTTCGACGGCAGCCAGTTCATGGAGTATAAGAAGGGTTACGGCCCCGAGATGATTACCGGCATTGCCAAGGTGGACGGCCTTCTGGTGGGCGTGGTGGCTAACCAGCAGGGCATTTTCCCCAACTACCCCGAGTATAAGATGGCCAAGTACGGCCAGGCTATGGGCGCGGGCGGCAAGCTGTACCGCCAGGGCCTGATTAAGATGAACGAGTTCGTCACCCTTTGCGCCCGTGACCGCCTGCCCATGGTGTGGATTCAGGACACCACCGGCATCGACGTGGGCGACGACGCCGAGGTCGCCGAGCTGCTGGGCCTGGGTCAGTCCCTGATCTACTCCATCCAGTCCTCCGGCCTGCCCATGATGGAGATCACCCTCCGGCGCGGCACCGCCGCCGCCCACTACGTCCTGGGCGGCCCTCAGGGCAACGACAACAACGCCTTCTCCCTGGGCACCGCGGCCACCGAGATCAACGTCATGAACGGCAAGACCGCCGCCAACGCCATGTACACCGGCCGTCTGGCTAAGGACCAGAAGGCGGGCAAGGACCTGCAGCCCACCATCGACAAGATGAACGCCCTCATCGACGACTACAACGTGAAGTCTCAGCCCCTGTTCTGCGCCCAGGCCGGTCTGGTGGACGAGGTGGTTGACATGCCCATGATGCGCAACTACATCGTGGCCTTTGCCGACTCCTGCTACCAGAATCCCGCCTCCATCTGCCCCTTCCATCAGATGCTGCTGCCCAGGACCATCAAGGACTACGAGGACGGGCATAAATAATTTAGGAGAAGAACCATATGAGTATCTACACCCTGGGAATCGACATCGGTTCCACCGCGTCCAAGTGCATCATGCTGGAGGACGGCAAGGAGATCGTGGCCAAATCCCTCATCGACGTGGGCGCCGGCACCAGCGGGCCGCAACGGGCCATCGAGCAGGTGCTGGAGGAGGCCGGGAAAAAGCGGGAGGATATGTCCTTCATCCTAGCCACCGGCTACGGCCGCAACTCCCTGGAGGAGTTCGCCGACGACCAGATGAGCGAGCTGAGCTGCCACGCCAAGGGGGCCGCGTTCCTCTTCCCGGAGGTGCGCACCGTCATCGACATCGGCGGGCAGGATGTGAAGGTCATGCGGGTGGAAAACGGCATCATGACCAACTTCCAGATGAACGACAAGTGCGCCGCCGGAACCGGCCGGTTTCTGGACGTGATGGCCCGGGTGCTGGAGGTGGACGTGGAGGACCTGGGCGCTCTGGGCGCTGAGTCCACCAAGTACGTGGGCATCAGCTCCACCTGTACCGTGTTCGCCGAGAGCGAGGTCATCAGCCAGCTGTCCAAGGGCACCGATAAACGGGACATCATCAACGGCATCCACCAGTCGGTGGCCGGCCGGGTGGCCGGTCTGGCCCACCGCATCGGCATCCAGGACCAGGTGGTCATGACAGGCGGCGTGGCGCAGAACGCCGGCGTGGTGGGCGCTCTCCAGAATGCCCTGGGCCATGAGGTCCACACCTCGCCCCTTACCCAGTACAACGGCGCCCTGGGCGCCGCCCTGTTCGCCTGTCAGAAGTACCTGAAGGCCCAGAAGTAAAGGAGAAGTCGGAATGGATCGCTTTCAAAAGATTTACAGCCAAGGTGTTGTAAATACCATTGAGGTTTGGGTTGACCGCGAAACCGGCGTGAACTATGTCTGGCGTAAGGACGGGTATGCCGGAGGAATGACGCCCCTTCTGGACGAGAACGGCAAGCCCGTTGTGACGAAAATCTAGTTAGGAGGAATTTACCATGGCAAAAGAAGTTAGCCCCGGCGTAAAGGCCCTTCGCAAGGTGGTGGACGACGTCCACGCCGACGCCCGTCAGGCCGCCA
>JAAWIE010000123.1 GCA_022796195.1 Lawsonibacter sp.
TAGCCCCCCGACTCGCCCCCCTCCCCGTCCGCCTGGGGCAGAAAATGGGAGTGGAGATCGTGGGTAAACAAAACGGTGGTACTGTAACGCCCGGACTCCGCCGCTACAGCGGGCAGCAGAGAGAGCAGCAGCAAAACCGCCAGAAAAAACGCAGAAATTGGGCGCGAACGCTTCATCGGGGCCTCCATTCAGTCTTAAAAATTCCAAATTACTCTTGTCTCATTGCCTGCCACTTTTTCCAATTGGACAGGCTTCCCCAAACCAGGGCAGCAATGTACACAGCCGCAAATAGACAGAAAACCACCTTATCTCCCCAATTCACCTGGCTGGTAAACACATCTCTGACTCCCAGCGTCATTAAAATGACAACAAACAGGCTCAGAATACTAAGAAAAACATTAACGGGCAGCTGAATTTTTTTCCACAGTGGTGGATTCATCTTCTTTAACATAGCATCGCCCGCTATCAATAAAATCACAGCACCTACTGATATCCAATTCATAACCCCCCTCCACAGGCCTGTCAGCGAATCAAATCACACTGGACCGGGCGGTAAAACAGCTCCCGTACCTGTTCCGGCTCTCTGGTCTGGCCCAGGACCCACATCAGCTTGGCGGCGGCGGCCTCCAAGGTCATATTGTAGGCCTCAATCAGAGGAAACTTCTCCTTCACCTGCTGGCCCACCTGGTAGACCGACATATCACTGCCCTCATAGGGCACCTGAGTCATCATTACAATGGTCTTGCCCGCCTCCAGCCACTCGCTCATGGCCTGAGCCAGGGGACCGCTCCCCCCGCCGGGCAGCCCGCCAACCCCGAAGGACTGGAGGATCACCGCCTGGTAGCTGTCCTTCAGCAGGCCCAGGGCCTCCGCTCCCATGCCCGGAATCAACGTGAGCAGCAGGACCTTGTCCTCCAGACTATCGTAAAACACCGGCTCCGCCCCGTAGGAGTAGGCCCGGGGCGCCAGATAGCGGATCAGCTTCCGATCCCGGATGACAGCAATCTCCGGATAGTCCACGCTTGAGAAGGCGTTAAAGCTCTTGCTGCGCTCCTTCCGCGCACGGGTCCCCAAAATGACCCGGCCGTCAAAAACCAGGCTCACGTCATGGGACTGGCGGTCGGCGGCGTAGAGGACACTTTGAAACAGGTTGCGCCGGGCATCGGTGTCGTCCAAGCAGATGGATTTTTGGGAGCCGGTGATGACAATAGGCTTGGGAGAATCCTGAATCAGGTAGGACAGGGCGGCGGCGGTATAGGCCATGGTGTCAGTGCCATGGGTGATGACAAACCCGTCATAGTCCTCATAGTGCTCCCGAATGGCCGCTGCAATTTTCAGCCAGTGACTGGGCCCCACGTTGGTGCTGTCCAGATTCATCAGCTGGACCGCCTCCATCCGGCACAGCTCTCCCACCGCCGGCACGTAGCTCAAAATTTCCTCCGATGTAATGGCCGGGCTAAGTCCCTGTCCGCTCTCCTTGGAGGCGATGGTGCCCCCGGTAGCCAACAGCAGAATCCGTCTCATTTGTCCTGTCCCGCCTTTCTCACAGACACTGTAAATATTTCCCGTACAGGGTCATGGACAGCTCCGCTCCAATGGCGTGGACCTGCTCCTCGCTGACCCAGCCCTCATAAAGAGCCAGCTCCTCCAGACAGCCCACATAGCGGCCGGTGGTGTCCTGAATTTTCTTGATGGTCTCCCCCGCCACCAGCAGACTGTCAGCTGTGCCGGCGTCCAGCCAGGTAAAATTGCGCTCCAGGGGGATCACCTGAAGCTGGCCCCGGCGCAGATACTCCAAATTCACATCGGTAATCTCCAGTTCCCCCCGGGGAGAGGGCTTCAAGTGGTTGGCAATTTCCATCACCTGGTGGTCATAGAAGTACAGACCGGGGATGATGTAATTGGATTTGGGGTAGCGGGGCTTCTCCTCAATGGAGATGGCCTTGCCCTCCTTATCAAACTCCACCACACCAAAGGGGCGGGGGTCCTCCACCCAGTAACCGAATACGGTGGAGCCCCGGTCATTTGCGGCAGCCCGCTTTAAGGTGGCGGCCAAGGTGGGGGCGTGGAAGATATTGTCCCCCAGCACCAGGCACACCCGGTCGCCGCCCACAAATTCCTCGCCGATGAGCAGGGCGTCGGCGATGCCCCGGGCCACCGGCTGTTCGGCGTACTGAATGGACAGCCCATACTGACTGCCGTCCCCCAGCAGAGCCCGGAAGGTGGCCGTCTCCTCCGGCGGAACGATAATCAGAATCTCCGAGATGCCCGCCTGCATCAGGATAGCGATGGGGTAGTAAATCAGCGGCTTATCATACACCGGCAGCAGGGGCTTGCACACCGGTTTTGTCATAGGGTACAGGCGGGTCCCCTTCCCCGCCGCCAAAACAATACCTTTCATATGACCCTCCGTCTGGCCCTCATGCCTGCCTTACAGGATTACAGCCGATTTTCATTTATTTTAACATAGAACCCATCTCTTTTCAAGGGAAAGTGTTCCCTAACTATAACAACCGACGGGGCATAACAGCCCCGCCGGTTTGTTGGATTTATCAAATTGGAAGGAAGATACCGTCCTCAGGCGGCGGTGATATGTTTTGCACCCATGCGCTGGAAAATGACCACACCGGCCACGACCACCAGGCCAATCACGTCGGTGAGCTCACCGGGGATCATCATGCACAGGCCACCGGCGGCAATCAGAATCCGGAACAGGGGGTTGATGGGCCGGTAGAGATAGCCGTTCAGCGCAGAGGCCACGCCGAAAAGTCCGGCCAGAGAGGTGACAATAATGAGGACAGCCTGAACGATCTTCATAGTCATGGTAGTGCCCTCCTCAAACTGGAAGAGCATGGTGGGATTCAGCGCGAAGATATAGGGCACCACAAAGGCGGCAATGGCCAGCTTTGTGGCGTTGAAAGCCGTCTTCATCGGAGTAGACTTGGCGATGGCGGAGCCGGCGTAGGCGGCCAGAGCCACAGGGGGCGTAATATCGGCCACGATGCCAAAGTAGAAGACGAAGAAGTGGGCCGCAATCATGGGCACGCCGATCTGCTCGCTCATCAGGATGGGGGCGCAGGTGGCAGCCATGATGCAGTAGTTGGCGGTGGTGGGCACGCCCATGCCCAACACGATACAGCACAGCATGGTGAGGAACAGGGCGATGATGGTCACGCCGCCGGAGACAGACACAATGGTCCGCAGCAGGATATTGGCCAGACCAGTGGTGGTGATGCACCCGGCCACCAGACCCGCCATAGCGCAGGCGGCGGCCACGGTGATGGTGCCCTTGGCGCCCGCCTCCAGGGAGTCCAGCACCTTCATAAAGCTGATGTTGTCCGTCTTGTCCTCGTTCCCGGTCAGGTGGTTCACCACATTGTTGATGAGACCCACCACAATGGTGACCAGGATGGCAATGGCAGCGGAGAACTGCATGGTCCGGGTACCGCTGGACACCATCGCCACCAGGATAATCAGGGGCAGCAGCAGATAGATCTTGGGCAGCAGCTTCGTGAATTTCGGCAGCTGCTCCTTGGGGATGCCCTTCAGACCCAGCTTCTTGGCCTCCAGATGGACGGCGATAAAGATGCCGGTGAAGTACAGCAGAGCAGGCAGAACGGCCAGCAGAGCGATCTGGGCATAGGGGAAACCGGTGTACTCAGACATGAGGAAGGCGGCGGCGCCCATGATGGGGGGCATGATCTGACCGCCGGTAGAGGCGGCGGCCTCCACCGCACCGGCAAACTCGCCCTTGTAGCCGGTCTTCTTCATCATGGGGATGGTGACAGAGCCGGTAGTGACGGTATTGCCCACTGAGGAGCCGGACACCATGCCGCACAGGGCGGAGGAGATAACGGCCACCTTGGCCGGGCCGCCGGAGGCAGAGCCGGCCACACAGTTGGCTAGGTTGATAAAGAAGGCGGAGATTCCGGTGCGCTCCAAAAACGCGCCAAAAATGATGAACACCACGATAAACTTCTGGCAGGTGGCGATGGGGGTTCCGATGATGCCGCTGGTGGTGTAGAACAGGTCATAGATGACCTTGCCGAAACGGACCTGGGTAAAGGCGTAGATCAGCAGCACGCCCACCACGCACAGGATGGGGATGCCCACACTGCGGCGGCACAGCTCGATCATGGCCAGTGCGCCCAAAATCGCCAGGGTCAGCATCATGGGGTCCTTGGAGGCGGCTACCGCGCTGGTAGTCTTGATGGTGGAGGCATTGATGGCGAAGTAGAAGAAGGGAGCGGAGCCCACCACCATAATGATAATATCATACCAGGGCAGGCTGTTGGGCTTGACATTGCCCTTGCGCATGGGGAAATTCAGGTATCCAATCACAACCACCAGGCCCACAAACATGGCCAGGCGGAATTCAGGCAGACGGGTGTCCCACAGGGTCAGGTACAGGCAGAAGAGGGAGAAGCCGATAAAAATGCACTTGACCGCCCACTTCTGCCAGCCCTCCCATATGCGCACGTTGGACTCCCGGTCATACTTTTTCATGACCTCTTCCAGGTCAGCGGCACTGCCAGTGTCCTGGCTGTCCACAGCCGCCTCGCTCACTGGAGGAGCAGATCCCTTTTCTTTCTTCCAAAAGCTCACATTCTTCTCTCCTTTCAATCTTTTCCTTCCAACCCGCCCAGCGGCCTAATCCCTCCCAGGAGGACAGGGACAAATTTGGAAGCTCCTTTCCTTCCGATCCTGTTTCCTGCTCCCCGCCTCTCCCCCGGCGCCGGGAACACGAAACAGGATCGGCCCACCATTCAGTGTTGGTGTTTGAGGTGCTTGAGACTACTCAGCTCCCCCTTTGGAAAGAGTCGAAGGATATAGCCGATACTGACCATGAGC
>JAAWIE010000015.1 GCA_022796195.1 Lawsonibacter sp.
CACCACCCTGCGCAACATCATCGGCGACCTGGAGCTGGACCAGACCCTCACCAGCCGGGACCACATCAACACCAAGATGCGCGCCCTTCTGGACGAGGCTACCGACCCCTGGGGCATCAAGGTCAACCGGGTAGAGCTGAAAAACATCATGCCGCCCCGGGATATTCAAGAGTCGATGGAGAAACAAATGCGGGCTGAGCGGGAACGCCGGGAATCCATCCTCCAGGCCGAGGGGCAGAAGCAGTCTCAGATTCTGGTGGCTGAGGGCGAAAAGCAGGCCGCTATCCTCCGGGCCGACGCCGCCAAGCAGGCCGCGGTACTCCAGGCCGAGGGCGCCAAACAGGCCAAGATTCTGGAGGCCGAGGCTGAGGCCGAGGCCATCATGAAGGTCCAGCAGGCCACTGCCGACGCCATCCGTCTCATCAACGAAGCCGCCCCCGGACAGGGTGTGCTGACCATTAAGGCGCTGGAGGCATTTACTGCCGCCGCCAACGGCAAGGCCACCAAGATCATCATTCCCAGCGAGCTCCAGGGCATTGCCGGTCTGGCCGCCGCCGCCAAAACCGTCTTTGACACAGAGGACCCCAAAGCCACCATTACGAAAACGGTGCCCAAAACGTTATAAGCACACAAAAGCGCCGCCCCTTCCGGTCTGGACAGGGGCGGCGCTTTTTCTTGTCTCAGCTTTGGCCGTAGTAGGCGCTGGGGCCGTGTTTGCGGAAATAGTGCTTATCCTGAATTCTCTGAGGGGCAGGTCCGGCGGAGGGGCGAATCTGCCGGGTAAGGATTGCCATTCTGGCCACCTCCTCCATCACTACCGCATGATTCACCGCCTGAGCCGCATCCTTACCCCAGGTAAAGGGGCCGTGGCTGGCACAGATCACACCGGGAACGGCGGTAGGCTCAATGCAGCGTTCCTGGAAGGTTTCCACAATGATCTTACCGGTGTTTTTTTCATAGTCCTCCTCCAGCTCCACCAGAGACAGGTGGCGCGCACAGGGGATGGAGCCGTAGAAATAGTCGGCGTGCGTGGTGCCAAAGCAGGGGATATCCTCCCCAGCCTGGGCCCAGGCCACCGCATGGGGGCTGTGAGTATGGACTACGCCGCCCACTCCAGGAAAGGCGCGGTACAGCTCCAGATGAGTCTTGGTGTCGCTGGAGGGCCTCCACTTGCCCTCCACTGTCTCTCCGGTCTCCAGACTGACCACCACCATATCTTCTGCGGTCATGCCGTCGTAGTCCAGGCCGGAGGGTTTAATCACCATCAGGTTCTTGTCCCGGTCCAAGCCGGACACGTTGCCCCAGGTAAAGGTGACCAGTCCATATTTGGGAAGCAGGAGATTAGCCTCTAAGACCTGTTGTTTGAGTTCTTCTAGCATAATGTTACCTCTCTTATCTGTGCGGGGACACACATAATGCGCCCGCGGGCGAAAGGCGCCCGCCCCTACTTCAGCTTCCAGGCCAGGTCAGACAGGAACAGCTCATGCTCCAGACGCTCCACCGTGGTATCCTTTGTAATGTGGACAAATTCAATCTCCATCATGGCACACCAATCCTTCATCTGCTCCGCCGTAACGTCGTAGCTGAGAACGGTGTGGTGGGCTCCGCCTGCGGTAATCCAGCACTCTACACCGGTAGTGAGAGAGGGCTCCGCCTGCCACATCACCCGGGCCACAGGCAGGTTTGGCATGGGGAGGATGGGCTTGACACAGTGGATATCCTGACAGATGAGACGCAGGCGTCCCCCCATATCGATGAGCGAGACCACAATAGCGTCCCCCTCTCTGCCCTCAAAGACCAGACGGGCGGGGTCCTTTTCGTTCATGCCGATTCCCAGGTGGTGGGTCTCAATGCGGGGCCTGCCGGCGGCGCAGCAGGGGCAGACCTCCAGCATGTGGGCCCCCAAAGAGTACTCCGCCCCCTCCGCCAGATGGTAAGTGTAGTCCTCCATAAACAGGGAACAGCCGTTTTCGCCCATAGCCTTCATGATGGCGGTCATGGCAGCCACTTTCCAGTCCCCTTCGCCGCCGTAGCCGTAGCCCTGGGCCATCAGGTGCTGCGAAGCCAGGCCGGGCAGCTGCTCCATGCCATACAGGTCCTGGAAGGTGTTGGAGAACGCCTTGCATCCCTCGGCGTCCAGCATCTTTTTCATGGCGATTTCTTCCCTGGCCTGATAGCGTATGGCGTCCACATTTTCGGTAGCAATGTCGTAATTGGCCTTATAAGTATCCATCAGCGCGTCGATCTCAGCGTCGGTGACCGCGTTCATCACCTTAACCAGGTCTCCCACGGCCCAGGTGTTCACCTGCCAGCCCAGCTTGGCCTGGACTTCCACCTTATCGCCCTCTGTGACGGCTACCTCTCTCATATTATCACCAAAGCGCATGACTTTCAAGCCCCTGGACACAGAAACACCCACAGCGGCCCGCATCCAGCCGGCAATTCGCTTCCGCACAGCGGGGTCCTGCCAGTGGCCGGCGATGATCTTCCGCGGCATGCGCAGGCGGGCAGCAATAAACCCATGCTCCCGGTCGCCGTGGGCGGCCTGGTTCAGGTTCATAAAGTCCATGTCGATCTCTTCGTTGGGGATCTCCCGGTTGTACTGAGTGGCAAAATGACAGTAGGGCTTTTGCAGGCTGGCAAAGCCGTTGATCCACATTTTGGAGGGGCTGAAGGTATGGCACCAGGTAATAATCCCGGCGCAGGCGTCATCATAGTTGGCCTCTTTAACCACATCGGCAATCTCTTTGTTGGTCTTGGCAGTCACCTTGTAGAGCAGGGGAAAGGGGAGCGCCTTACTCAGCTCCTCCGCCATCTCCTGCGCCCGGGCGGCCACCGTCTCCAACACCTCGGGACCGTACAGAAACTGACTGCCCACCACAAACCAGAATGAATACTTCATAAAAATTCCTCCTTGTGCAGGGCGGAGCACATCCGCCCATAAAAATCAGAAACAGAACCGGAGGGCGGAGCGCATCCGCCCCCCACAGGCGGCGTTTTACAAAACCGGCACAGCTGTCCGCTCCACCTCAAGCAGAGCTTGGAACCGGCGGATATAGGCATTGAACCCCTCCACTACGGCCGGGTCCGGCCGGATTGTGGCGCCGGTCGTTCCGGCAAAGACTTTTTGGGCCAGATAGTCCTCCAGGCGCTCCTCAGGCCCCCGGTTCAAACGGTAAGCGGCCAGCAGGGCCATACCATAAGGTCCTCCATCCCCAGCAGTCTCCATACAGGTTACAGGGGCGTTGCAGGCGGCAGCCAGATAGCTCTGCCCCACCACGGGGGTCAGAAACAGCCCGCCGTGGCCGGTGAGGGAGTCAATAGCCACCTGTTCTGCCGCCAGAATATCCATGCCGATTTTCAAGGTGGCCATGGTGGAGTAGAGCTGGGCGCGGAAAAAGTTTGCCAATGTAAATCTGGTCTCCGGGGTACGGGCCACCAGGGGGCGGCCCGCGTCCATGTGGGTCACGCCCTCTCCGGCCAGATAGTTGCACACCAGCACGCCGCCGCAGTCCACTTCTCCCTCCATGCTCTTTTCATAGAGCTTGGTGTACAGCTCCCCTGCCTCCGGGTTTGCTCCGAAAAGACGGACCGCCTCTCCCAGAACCTCCACCCAGGCGTTGGTGTCGTTGGTGCAATTATTGCAGTGGACCATAGCCACTGGAGCCCCGGTGGGAGTCGTCACCAAGTCGATCTCCGGGTAGACCTTCTCCAAGGGACGCTCCAGCACCACCATGGAGAAGATAGAGGTCCCGGCGGACACATTGCCGGTCCGGGGCGCCACCGCGTTAGTAGCCGTCATGCCGGTGCCCGCGTCCCCCTCGGCAGGGGCAAAGGGTGTGCCCGCAGGAAGCAGGCCGTCCAGCAGGGCGGCGCCCTCCTCTGTAAGGACGCCTGCATCCGCTCCCGCCGTTAACACCTTGGGCAGCAGCTCTTCCAGCTTCCAGGGCAGCTCTAGGGGGGAGATAAACGCATTAAACTGCTCCACCATCCTCTTGTTATAGTCCAGTGTTCCGCTGTCAATGGGGAACATGCCGCTGGCCTCGCCCACACCTACCGCGTGAACGCCAGTGAGCTTATAGTGGACATATCCGGCCAGTGTGGTCAGGTGGGCAATCTGGGACACATGGGCTTCTCCGTTTAAAATGGCCTGATACAGGTGGGCAATGGACCACCGCTGAGGGATATTGAACCCAAACCGTTCGGTCAGCTCCGCTGCGGCGGGACCGGTGTTGGTATTCTGCCAAGTGCGGAAGGGGGTAAGCAGATTCCAGTCCTGGTCAAAGGCCAGATAGCCGTGCATCATGGCAGATACACCGGCAGCCGCGATTGCATCCCGGTCATTCACCTGGGACAGAGCGGTTTTCAGTCCCGTCCATACCTCATCCAGGGGATAGGTCCATATGCCGTTCTCGTACCGGGACGCCCAGGTATAGTCCCCCGATGAGACGGGCTTGAAGCCTTCGTCAATGGCAATGGCTTTGATCCGGGTGGACCCCAGTTCAATGCCCAAACAGGTCTTCATAGCGTTCCCTCCTTATTTTTTGTTCTTCCGCAGCAGAACAATACTCTGAACCACTAGGAACAGGCAGAGCATGGCCGCCACGGTGATATTGGACCACCACGCCTCGTCAAAACCCAGAGAGGAGACGATGCGCTTGATGGTGTTCAGGCTGAGCACTCCAAAGAAGGTTCCCGCCACATTGCCAACTCCGCCGGTAAGCAGGGTACCGCCGATAATCGAGGAGGCGATGGCATTCATCTCATCCCCTGCGCCGTTGGCAACGTCGCCGCTGCCCACATGGAGGAAATAGAGAATACCGCCCAAACCGGCCAGCAGCCCGCACAGCACATGGGCCAGGAACTTGGTCCGGCGCACATTGATACCTAGCATATTGGCGCTTTGGCTGTTGCCGCCCACAGCGTAGAAATTCCGGCCCAGCTTGGTCCAGCGCAGCAGGCAGAACAGAAGCGCCACCACCAGCAGGGCGATAATCACGCCCACCTCCACATAGGCGGGGATATACTGGCCCAGTTTGTTGTTAGCGCCCAGCCCTGGGACAAAGATACGGGTTTCCTTTACGGCCAGAAAGCCCTCGTTGGTCACCCGAACCGGCTCTTTGCTGACCATGGTCGTCATACCTTTGGCAAAGAACATGCCAGCCAGCGAGACAATAAAGGGCTGAATCCCCAGATGGGCCACCAGGAAGCCCTGGACCATGCCAAAGGCCAAGCCAATGCCCAAACCAATAAGGATCACAGTCAGCATACTTCCGCCCTGGCGTTCCAGGTTCACCGCGCAGGTCATGCACACCAGACAGGTAACCGCGCCCACACTGATGTCAATGCCGCCGGTAATCATGACGATGCTCATACCACAGGACAGGACGATGAGGGAGGCATTGTTATTCAAGATGTTGAGGAAGTTCTGCGGTTTGGTAAAGCCTCCGCCCAGAAAGAGAACGGCGGACAGATATAGAATAAAGAAGACCACCACCGTAATGGTGAGCAGCAGATTGGTGTCGCTCATAGAAACGCCTTTCAGGCGTCCCTGTCTGTCAAGCGTAATTTCCTTCGGCATATCAGGATACCCCCTTTGCCGTCTTGGCGGGCGCTTTCTTCATACCCGCCAGCTTCTCCCGCACCACCGGGGCGCTGAGCACCACCAGCAGAATCACCACCACCGCCTTATAGGCGGGCAGGGCAGTGGAGGGCACCTCATACTTGTAGAGGGTAGTGGTGAGAAACTGAATCACATAGGCGCCCAGGATGGAGCCATAGATGTTGAACTTGCCGCCGGACAGGGCGTTTCCGCCCAGGGCAACCGCAAGAATCGCATCCATTTCGATGTTCTCCGCAATGCGGGAATAGTTGATGGACCCGCTGCGGCTGACCCGAATAAAACCAGCAACCGCCACACATACACCAAGAATCACATAGGTAAGGAGCTTAATCATCTTGGGGTCCAGGCCGTTGAGGCGGGAGGAATTGGCGTTAATCCCCACCGACTGAGTATAAAGCCCCAAAGTGGTAAATTTCAGCACCAGCCAAAATGCCGCAACCACCAAGAGGGTAATAAAGATGGGCGTGGGCACGGGGATACCAGGGAGAAAGGTTCCCGCGTACTTGAAGGACAGGTCGTTGATAATGGGCAACTGGTTGTTGTTGATCCAGGCGGCAATGGAGCGCCCAGCTGTGTACATGATGAGGGTAGCCACCATGGGCTGGATATTGAAGTAGGCCACCATCGCGCCGTTAAATGCGCCGAAAATCATGGTCGCGCCGATGCCGATGAGCACCGCCAGAAACAGGTTCATCTGCATCGTGTCCGCAGTAACCTGCCCGCCGCAGACCATCCGGAGAATTACGCTGCCGGCAATGGCCATGGTCGCACCCACCGAGATATCCTGTCCACCGGAGGAGGCGGTCACTAAGGTCATGCCGATGGCCAGGATGACCAGTTCTGAGGCGTTATCCAGCACAGAAATTATATTTCCGCTGAGTACCGGATTGCCCAAGCTGTTCTCTTTTACGGTAACGGCAAAGAACTTCGGGTCGGCGATCAGGTTAAACAGCACCAGCAGCGTCAGCGCCGCGATGGGGATAAACAGCTGCTGGCGGGTGAGCCGCTTCCACAGCCCCTCGTCGGGCCGTTTCAGCTTGGACTCGGGGTTTTTTACGGGGGTCGTCATGCCTCGTCACCTCCTGCAATGGTAGCCATAATCCTGCTCTGTGTCAGCTCCTCACCGGTCAGCTCACCCACTGCTTTCCGGTCCCGCATCACAATCAGCCGGGAACAGGTACGCAGCATCTCGTCAATTTCTGACGAGATGAAGGTGATGCTTGCACCCTTCTCCGCCAGACGGAGGACCAGCTTCTGAATTTCGATTTTCGTACCAATATCGATGCCTCGGGTGGGTTCGTCCAGGATCAAATATTTGGGGTCGGTGAGCAGCCACCGGGCCAGAATACATTTTTGCTGGTTTCCGCCGGACAGGGACTTGATGGGGGTGTCAGAGGAGGCGGTTTTAATTTCCAGCAGTTGGATGTAGTTGTCGGCAAATGCTTCGGCCTGGGCCCTGGAGATGGGACGGAAGAAGCCCTTTTTTACCTGATAAGCCAGAATAATGTTCTCCCGGACGGACAGATCGCCTACAATGCCATCGCCCTTCCGGTCCTCCGGCAGGTAGCCGATGCCCTGCTTCATGGCGTCCAGAGGCTTTTTAATCTTGACCTCTCTGCCGTCCATTTTGACGGCGCCGCCGGTGACATGATCCGCACCGAAAATAGCCCGGACACACTCGCTCCGACCGGAGCCCAGAAGGCCGGTAAAGCCGTTGACCTCCCCCTTACGGATAGAGAAGTCAAAGGGCTTGATGCCTGCACTGCTGCACAGGCCCCTGGCCTCCAATACAGGGGCGCCCTCCTGGTGGATGGCCGCACCCCCCGACTCCCCCTTGATGTCGGCCATGTCGTCCAGCTCCTTGCCCAGCATCTTGCTGACCAGCTGAACGCGGGGCAGGTCCTCGATGACGTATTCGCCTACCAGTTGGCCGTCCCGGAGGACAGTAATCCGGTCGCAGATCTCATAAACCTGTTCCAGGAAGTGGGTGACGAAGATAATGCCTACGCCTTTGGCTTTCAGGTCCCGCATCAGGCCAAAGAGCTTCACCACCTCCTGCTCGTCCAGGGATGAGGTTGGTTCGTCCAAAATCAGCACTTTACATTCCATATCCACCGCCCGGGCGATGGCCACCATCTGCTGGACGGCGATGGAACAGGTGCCCAGCTGCTGGGTTGGGCTGGCAGGGACGCCCAGCGACTTCAAAATCTTCCCTGCGCCGCTGTTCATCGCTTTCCAATTGGTCACAGCCCCCTTTGTACGCCCAATATACATGTTTTCCGCCACACTCAGGTTGGGGCAAAGGGTGATCTCCTGATAAACGGTGCTGATGCCTGCGTTCTGTGCGTCCTGGGGGGAGCGGATCACCGCCGCGCCCTCAATACCCTGGATGTGGACCTCACCGCCGTCTTTGGGATACACGCCGGTGAGGACCTTGATGAGGGTGGACTTGCCTGCGCCGTTCTCCCCCATCAGGGCATGGACCTCTCCCTCCCGCAGGGTAAAATCCACATCCTGAAGGGCGCGCACGCCGGGGAAGTATTTGCAGATGCCGCGCATTTCTAACACTACGCCGTCCTGCATAGGGATACGCCTCCATTCTTCTCATGATGAAACACGCGGCGCGGCTGACATGCCGCGCCGCGTGTCGGTCACGTAATACGATTCATTCTCTTTGGCTCAGGTGCCGTAGGTAGCAACATCTTCGGGTGTGAGAGTAGCCGCATCGAAGCCCTGCTCCGGGGTGTAAATGATCTTCTGAGCGGGGGCCTTGCCAGCTACCAGGTCCTTAATAATGCTGTCAACGGTCTCGGCCTGCAAGGGGTTGCACAGACCCATATAGTTCCAGCGGCCAGCCAGAACCTCTTCAAAGGCCCACTTATCGCTGTCGAAGCCCATGACGATCACATCGCCGTCCTTGCCGTGGGTAATTCCGGCGGCGTCCAGCGCGGCCACAGCGCCCCGGGCCATACCGTTGTTTTCGGCATAAATCACGTTGAAGGGCTTGCCCGAGTCAATCACAGACTGAGTGATGGTGCGGGCGGTCGCCTCGTCCCAGTCCGCAGTCTGCTGGGTGACGTAAGTCCAGTTGGCCTCAGCGGCCACCTTCTCATCCAGAGCGCCGGTACGGCCCAGCTGAGCGTCAGAGCCCATGTGGCCCTGGATATGGATGATATTGTACTCGTCCAGACCCTGGGCGGCCAGCCAATCCACGGCGGTCTTGCCCTCGGCGGGCATGTCGGAGACGACAGCAGCGACATACATGCTCTCGTCCGCTTCCAGCATACGGTCGAAGAGGATAACCTGAGTGCCGGCGGCCTGGGCGTCTTGAAGTACGGTGTCCCAGCCGGTGGTGGAGGCGGGGGAGAGCAGGAGGAAATCCACCTCATCCTGCACCATCTGCTGCGCCTCAGCGATCTGCTGGGCGGCGTCATTGTTGTTATAGAAGTTGGCCTTATAGCCGTTTTCCTCGGTAAAGGTCGCCCGCATGGCCGCATCGTTGGCGGTGCGGTAGCCGGACTCGTTGGGGTCGTTATTGATGACTCCCACCGTAATCAAATCATTGCTGGGGGCCGACGTAGGGGTGCTGGTCCCGGCACTGGTTCCGGCGCTGGTGTTGCCAGCCGGAGGAGTGGTGCTGGACTTTTCTGCGGGCGGGTTGCTGCTGCAGGCGGCAAGAGACAGAGACAGAGCTGCAGCCAGCGCAATGCTAAGAATCTTTTTCATTTTAGTTCCTCACTTTCTAAAATTGAATACAAGAAGGTTTAGCTGTTTGCAGTATAGCATTTGTATGTCTTTTCGTCAATAATTTGTATGTATAATTTTCAATTTCCAAGAAATGAACAATACAAATTTAGGGCATATCTTCTTGATCTAAAATACAAATTTCAGTTTTTTTTAGAAATCAGCCGTTTCTTAGAAGAATCAAATTGTTGTCTTCACTTTTTTCGCTTATTTTTAAAATTTTACTGCTCACTTCTCAATTCTGTGAGTCGTCAATTCACACAAAAACGCCCTATCTTTTTTATATTTTTTCGACCCACTCGCAAGATGACCTGGTTTTTCAAATTTCGCCCGCTCTTTTTGTACATAAAAGCCACTCAATTCTCAGAGCTTTTCTCAAATCCCCGGTAAAGCCCCAACAAAATACAGACAAATTATTTTTAGTTGTACATACCTCTGCATTATGGTATAATCAACGCAAATTTTCCTTTCCTCCAAGGAGGTCCCCCGCCATGGCACCCAAATATCAGTCTGTCGCCAACTCCCTGCGTCTGGAAATTGAAAACGGTTTATATAACAGCAAGCAGCTGCTCCCTACGGAGCAGCTGCTCTGTCAGCGTTTTAAAATCAGCCGGCAGACGGTCCGCCGGGCCCTCTCTGTGCTGGAAGACGAGGGTCTGATTACCCGCCGGCAGGGCAGCGGCTCCCATCTGCGGGAAACAATGGAACCCGAAGTCCTTCTCAACTGCACCATTGCCGTTGTCACCACCTACATCAATGATTATATCTTCCCTGGTATTCTCCAGGGTATGGAGCGGGTGTTAACCGCCAACAGCAGCGCCCCGCTCCTTTTCGCCACCCAGAACCAGGTCTCCACCGAGCGAAAAATCCTACAAACCCTCCTCACAATGAAGGAATTGGACGGTATATTGGTGGAGGGGAGCAAAACCGCCCTGCCCAATCCTAACTTAGACCTGTATCAAAAACTAATTCAGCGCGGGATTCGCCTAGTCTTCATCAACGGCGCCTACCCGGAATTGGCGGACACACCCTCTGTATTGGCGGACAACTACGGGGGCGGACGGCAGCTGGTGGAATACCTCTATCAGAAGGGACACCGAAACATCGCTGGAATTTTCAAAAATGACGACATCCAGGGCACCCTGCGCTACGCCGGTTATACGGAAGCACTCCGTGACCTGGGTCTTCCCTTTGAGGATGAGTGGGTCTTCTGGTACAACACCGAGCGTCGGAAAGCCTTCCGCTCCGAATCCTTCGTGGATTCTGTGGTAGAGGGCTTCGCCGGGTGCTCCGCCATTGTATGCTATAACGACGAGGTCGCCATCCGCATTGTCTCCCGCCTCCAGAAACGGGGGATTGACATTCCTTCCCAGATGGCGGTGGTCAGCTTTGACAACAGCCAATACAGTGAGTTAGCCCCTGTACGTCTCACCTCGCTGTCCCACGGGGGCCGGGACCTGGGGGAATTGTCTGCCACACTGATGCTCCACCTGCTCCGGGGGGACGCCTGTCAATCTGTGGTTGTCCCTTGGCATTTGGTGGAACGGGAGAGCGGCTGATCAGACCGTTCAACGTCCGCATCTGTCTGGACAGCTCCTTTGAGGCCAGGGCGCTTTTCTCCGCCGTATAACCGGCAGCCTTATCTAGCGCTGGCCCTGGCATCTTTGGACAAATCGCCGCGCATACAACGCCTGCCACAAGCCGCACTGTGCGACCGGGCGGTATACTTCAGCGGCGTTCTCCTATGGCGCGCCGCTATCCCCGCAAAAATCGGATGCCCTCTCTTGGTGAAACCGCCAAAAAGCCGCCGTTGAAATTGTCCATTCAGTAGAATCTGCATCGCTTCCGCAATCTGTTCTTGACTTCCTTCTCCCGTAAAGTTATGATGGTTGCAAATTAATGTTGGAATGTTACCGGTCCGCCGGGCTTGACCAACTCTGTCTGTGTTTACCTGTGCGCTTCGCGCACGGAGCGAAGGCGGGGTTGGTCTATTTTTGAGGGGGCAGAGGATTTGCGCATCAAAAAGGTCATCAACAACAACATCCTCTGCGTGGTGGACGAAACAGGGGGCGAAATGATCGTCACAGGCAAGGGTCTGGGCTTCAAGCGGAAAATCGGCGAGCGGATTGACCCCGGACTTTTTGAGAAAACCTACCACATGGAGGGCAAGGCGGAACAGCGTAAGCTGCGCGAACTGTGCGCCCAAATCCCTCTGGAGCACCTCCGGCTGACTCAGGACTTGATCGAGTTCATCAAGAGCCAGATTTCCGCCCCTCTAAACGAATCCCTGCTGATTACACTGGCCGACCACATCAGTTTCGCCATTGAGCGCAAGGCAAACGGCGTGGAATTCACCAACCCGCTGGAAGGAGCCATTATGGGGTATTACCCCACCGAATATCATTTGGGCCAGCACTGCCTGCGGGTCATTCAGGAGCAGACCCAGGTAGAGCTGAATTCCAGCGAGGCGGCCTTTATCGCCCTACATATCGTCAACGCGGAGCTGAACACCAGCATGAGCGTGATGTACGATATCACCCAACTCATCGAAGGGACGCTGGAGGTGGTGGAGCGTTTTTACCAGCGCACGTTTGACCGGGAGGCCTTGGACTTCACCCGTTTTCTGGTCCATTTGCGCTACTTTGCCCAGCGTCTGCTCCAGTCGGCTCCGGCCCGGAGCCGTGAATTTGACGCAGACTTCCACGAAATGATTCTCCGGAGCTGCCCCCAGCACTATTCCTGCGCCCAGCGCATCGGCGAGTACATCCAGAACGCCTGTCAAAAAGAAATTCCACAGGACGAGCTGATTTACCTCACCCTCCACCTGAAACGCATCAACCTGAACCAAATATAGCGGGATCGTGACCGGTCAAGCGGGCGAAACCCATATGGCGTGTACCAACGAACTGGTATGCGTTGTATGGGTTTTTCCTTTTCCGCAAAGACTAGAACCTGTATGCCGCCCATCGCATCCAGGCGGCAGGGCCTTTTCCCATCGTTCCAAGGGTTCGGCCCCAGCAAAAAGGAGAGAGTTTTATGTATGGCAAATTGCTCGGTTCATTGCCGCGGGCAGGCCCTGGCGTCTCGGCCCTGATCCTCGAAGGGCTGGGCGGCGCAGCCAATCTGTTGGATGTGGACTGCTGCGCCACCCGCCTCCGGGTCACCGTCGCTGACCCGGACCGAGTGGACGACGCACTATTGGAGCAGTCCGGTGCCTCCGGCGTCCTCCGCAGAGGCCCCGGCATCCAAGTGGTCTACGGCCCGCAGGCGGCGGTTCACAAGTCCAATCTGCTGGATTTTATCGCCTCCCCGCAATCCGGACCGGGCCGCTTGTCCCCTCCCGCGCCCACCCGGGTCAAACGCAGCGCCGTGATGGCCGCCCACATGAACGGCACAGTCGTCCCCATGTGTCAGGTCCAGGATGCAGCATTTTCCTCCTGCGCACTGGGGGATGGGGCGGCCATTGAGCCCGACGACGGCTGTCTATACGCTCCAGCCGACGGGGAAATCAACAACCTCTTCGACACCTGTCACGCCATCGGTCTGGTGACGCAGGAGGGAGTGGAGGTTTTCCTGCACATCGGAATCAATACGGTGGAACTGGGCGGCAAATATTTTCAGGCCCATGCTGCCGTGGGGCAGAAGGTGACGAAAGGAACCCTGCTCCTCTCCTTCGATCTCGCCGCCGTAAAAGCGGCCGGCTACCTATGCACCACTCCCATGATTATCTGCAACACAGACGACTGTCAAAGCGTCACCCCTGTGACGGCGGGTCGGATTCAGGCCGGCGCACCCCTGCTGGAAGTAACCGTTTGAGCCCCCTGCGTCAAGGGCGTTTTCCGCTCAAGACGTTTTACACCATATCTGTCCATGGACTGCCCGGGGCGGCGGTCCCCCAAAAAAGAAAGGAAGTATTGATTATGAAACAGTTTACCTACACCATCTCTGACCCCGTCGGCATCCACGCCCGTCCCGCCGGACTCCTGGCCAAAGCCGCCAAGGGACTGGACAGCACCATCACCATCACCAAGGCCGACGGCAGCAAGTCCGCCGCCGCCACCAAGCTCATGGCTCTGATGGGTATGGGCGTGAAGACCGGCGAGACAGTTACCGTGACCATCGAGGGCGGTAACGAGGAGGCCAACGCCGCCGCCATGGAGCAGTTCTTCCAAGAGAATCTGTAATCTATGCGCTCCTCGTTCGGGGCACAGCGCAGATATGTCCGCCCCCTTTCGGGGGCGGACTTCCAAAAACATCGGTAAGGAGGATTTCCCATGAAGGTCGCAACCGGAAAATCCATTTTAAACGGCATCGCCATCGGCCCTCTGCGCATCTACAAGAAGGCGAAAACCCAGACCAGCCAGACCTCCAGCCTCACCCCCGCCCAGGAGTGGGCCCGCTTCGAGGAGGCCAGCGAGAAGGCAAAAGAGCAGCTGGCCGAACTTTATGAAAAGGCTTTGGAGGAGGTGGGGGAGGACAATGCCGCCATCTTCGAAATCCACCAGATGATGCTGGAGGACGATGACTATCTGGAGGCCATCAAAGGCATTATTGACACCCAGGGCGCCACTGCCGAGTACGCCACCGAGACCACCGGCGAGAACTTCTCCGCCGCCTTCGCCGCCATGGACGACGAATACATGCGGGCCCGGGCCACCGACGTGAAAGATATCTCCCGCCGGGTGGTCAACGTTCTCACCGGCCAGGACGAGGGGGACGCCCTCTCCGGCCAGCCCGCCATTCTGGTCGCAGACGACCTGACCCCCAGCGAGACGGTCCAGCTGGACAAAAGCAAACTGCTGGGTTTTATCACCCGCTACGGCTCTTCCAACAGCCACACCGCCATCTTGGCCCGCACCATGAACATTCCCGCCCTCATTGGCGTGGACTTTGACGACAGCTGGGACGGTAAGCCCGCCGTGCTGGACGGCTATAACCACTGTGTCTACATCGACCCGGCCCAAGAACTGCTGACCGCTATGGAGGAAAAGCGCAAAGCGGACCTGAAGCAGGAGGCTCTGCTTCAGACTTTGAAGAAAAAGCCAAATGTCACGCTGGACGGCAGGGAGATTAAGGTATATGCCAATATCGGCAACGCCGGCGACGTGGGTCTGGTTCTGCAAAACGACGCCCAGGGCATTGGCCTGTTCCGCAGTGAATTTATCTATCTGGACTCGGCGGATTACCCCAGCGAAGATCACCAGTTCACCATCTATAAGCGGGTGGTGGAAACCATGGCCGGGAAAAAGGTCATCATCCGTACTCTGGACATCGGGGCCGACAAGCAGGCGGACTATTTTGAATTGGATCAGGAGGAAAATCCTGCGCTGGGCTATCGGGCCATCCGCATCTGCCTGACCCGAAAGGATATTTTCAAGCAGCAGCTCCGTGCCATTCTCCGGGCCAGCGCCTTTGGCACCGTCTCCATCATGTTCCCCATGGTCATCTCCGTTCGAGAGGTGCGGGATGCCAAAGAACTGCTGGAGGAGTGCCGTACTGAGCTGAAAGAGCGTGGAGTCGCCGTAGGCGAAGTGGAGACCGGCGTCATGATCGAAACTCCCGCCGCCGTCATGATCGCCGACGAGCTGGCCGCCGAGGTGGATTTCTTCTCCCTGGGCACCAACGACCTGAGCCAGTACACGCTGGCCATCGACCGGCAGAACCCCAAACTGGACAACTTCTACGACCCCCACCACCCCGCCATCCTGCGGATGATCAAGCACACCGTTCAGGCCGGACACCGCCACGGCTGCTGGGTGGGCATCTGCGGCGAACTGGGGGCGGACCAGAAACTCACCGAGACCTTCCTTCGGATGGGCGTGGATGAGCTGTCCGTCTCTCCCTCCGCCGTACTGCCCCTGCGCAAGCTGATCCGCAGTTTGGACCTGAGCCAGGAGTAAGCGCCGCCGGCGCTTCTGTCCCGCTTCCAACAGGTCGTATGTTCAAAACAATAACTCAGGCTGTCCGAACCGTTTGCGGACAGCCTGAGTTATTTTATGCTTCCTGGGTACGCTTACTCTCCAGCACCTCCCGGATGGTTTCCTTCAGCTGGTCCAATACCACCGGCTTGGCGATATGGGCGTCCATCCCGGAGGCCAGTGCATCCCGGATATCCTCCACAAAGGCGTTGGCTGTCATGGCGATGATGGCCACAGATTTGGCGCAGGGGTGGGCGCTGGCCCGGATGGACCGGGTCGCCTCATATCCGTTCATAACCGGCATTTGGACGTCCATGAGAATCAGGTCGTACTGTCCAGCCTGAGACGCCTCAAATTTCCGTACCGCAGCGTGGCCGTTCTCCGCCTCTTCGCAGACCGCCCCCAGGGTGGTCAAAATTTTGACTAAAATCATGCGGTTTACATCGATATCGTCCACCACCAGGATTCGTTTTCCGGACACAACGCTCGTCCCGCCATCGGAGAGGGAGGCGTGTTGTTCCGCGCCCATCATCCGGCGAATGGTGTTTTTAAAGCTGCTCAGGAAGAAGGGTTTGGGCATAAAGTGCTCAATCCCCACTTCCAGCGCCTCCTGCTCAATGTCCACCCAGTCGTAGGCGGTAAAGAGGAGAATGGGCACCTTATCCGAAAAATCCTGCCGCAGCCGCCGTGCGGTCTCCAGCCCGTCTAAATCGGGCATCTTCCAGTCCAGCAAAATCAGGTCATAGGGCTCACCCCGCTCCCAGGCGGTGCGCACCATTTTCAGCGCCTGATTTCCGTGGGTAGCGTAGCGAATCACCACCCCGGCCTTGGACATCTTTTTCACAATGTCCTGGCAGACGTCCTCGTCGTCATCGGCCACAATCATGCGCCGGATCCCGTTCCGGCCCCAGAAGCCGGGGTCCTCCTCCTGTTCCTGAATCCTCAATTCCAGTTCCACCGTGAAGGTACTGCCCTTTCCCAGCCGGCTGTCCACCCAGATGGCGCCTCCCATCAGGTCCACCAGATTCTTGGTAATTGCCATGCCCAGGCCGGTGCCTTGAATTTGCCCCCGGGAGGTTTCGTGTTCCCGGGTAAAGGGGTCGAAAATTACCTTCTGATAGGCTTCGCTCATCCCCTGTCCGTTGTCGCTGACCACAAACTGAATCCGGCTGTAGCTCTGGTCCACCTGGGGCAGTTCGCTGATCCTCATCTCAATCCTGCCGCCGTTGGGGGTGTATTTCACCGCGTTGGACAAAATGTTAATCATAATCTGATTGATACGCAGTTTATCCCCCAACAGACGTTCGCAGTTCAGAGAATCGGTGTGGATCTCAAACGTCTGGTCCTTGCTTCGGGCCTGGGGGCGAATGATGGTGTTCAGCTCACTGATCACCTCCGCCAAGTCCAGCTCAGAGATGTTCAGCACCGCACTGCCGCTCTCGATTTTATTCATATCCAGCACATCGTTAATCAGTCCCAGCAGATGCTGGCTGGCGGCGTCGATCTTCTGGGTATACTCCTTCACCCGCTCCGGGTTGCCGGCCTCCTCCCGCAGCAGGGTAACAAAGCCCATAATTGCGTTCATGGGGGTGCGGATATCGTGGCTGACGTTGCTTAGGAACGTGCTCTTGGCCTTGTTGGCGACCTGGGCCATCTCCAGCGCCTGGGTCAGGGTGTCCTGGGTTCTGCGCTCCCGGGTCCGGTCGGAGATGTAGACGACAATCTTCTTCTCCCCCTGAAGGGAGACACAGTACACACTCTCCTGAAACCACTTATGCTCCCCAGTCCGCTGGTTAACCCGCTCGGTCTCCATCCGCTCCAGCGACATCCCTGGTTCCATCCCCGCCAGCTCATCACAGTTCACCTCTCCGCCGGCGGTATAGCTGGCCCGGCCCAGCCGCGCCAGGTCCTCCATCACCGCCTCCCGTGAAACGCCCAGCACCCGCTCCACATTGGGGCTGATAAAGTCGGCCCGCTCGCCCCGTTCGTCCAGCATCATGTAGATGTCATCCACATTATCGGAAAGATAGGCGGAAAAGATCTCAAAGACCCGCTCCTGATACCGCAGCTCCCAGTCTTTTTTTGCCCACTGCTCCTTTTCCCGCAGCTTCTGGTCGGTAAAGTCCAGTAAAAAACGCTGATAAAACCGCTCTCCGCCTTCTTCCAGCAGCTTCACATTACCCAGGATATACACCAGCGTTCCGTCCTTGTGACGCACGCGGTACTCTGTACTAACGCTGTCCCCCGGCTTTTCCAGCGAGGTAATGCACTCCCTCAGCCTGGGCTTATCCTCTTCCTCCGCAGACTGTGCCACCAGGTCAAAGCCGTCTTTCAGCAGTTCTTCCTTCGACTGGTAACCCAGAAGCCGCAGTGCCGCCTGATTGACACTGATGACCCGCTTTCCGTCCAGCGAGTGGCACATGACGCCGCAGTCCATGGTGGCAAAGAGCATCTCCAGCGTCCGGTTCTTCTCCACAATCTCCTGCTGATAGGCCCGCTCTCTGGTCACATCGATGGCCACTCCCACCGTGCCAATGACGCTCCCGTCCAAGTCGTACAGCGGAGACTTATAGGTCGTCAGCAGGCGCTGTCCGCGGCCCGTCTGGACCATCTCATCGGAGACACAGGTCTCTCTTCTCCGCATGACCTCCCGCTCCGACTCAATGCAGGCCGGGTCGTCCTGTTCCACATCCCAGATATAGGCGTGGGTGCGCCCCTCTACCTGCTGCTTTGTTTTGTTCACAATACTGCAAAAGCTGTCATTCACCTTTTTGTGAATTCCATCCTTGTCTTTAATCCAAATCAGGTTGGGGGAACCGTTGATGCAGGCGTCCAGCAACTGTTCGGCCTGCCAGCGGTCTTTTCCCTGCTTGCAGCCCTGCTGCCACCGCAGAAACCGAAAGCGCACCTCCCGCTCCGGCATTGCGGCGGGCCAGATATCGTGGAGCCGGTCCAGGTCCTCCACCGGGCCGCCGGATCTCTCCCGGCCGGCCAGCAGAATAATCTGAGCCTCCTCCTTCAGCTGTCCCGCCATGGCCCGCAGAGCCTTCCACTGCGCCCGGCAGACCAGAATCAGGTCCGCCTGCGCGGCTAATTCCGCCCGAGCCACGGCGCTCTCGGAAAATCCGTGGGTAAAATGCTCCAGCGGGGGCATGGTGCGAATCAGTTTTGTAATTTCATTGGGTATCCCGATCAAGTAAAGCTGAATATGACAATGGTACATATTACGATCCCACCTACTATCCTTTTCAACCTGCCGCGGTGTCCCAGCGCCCCTGCGCCTCCGGGACGTCCGGCCCCGGCTGAACACAGGTTTACAGCGCGCTTTTTTTGATGCAGTCCATCAGCTTCTCCTGAACCGGCCGCATCGCCTCAAATTCTGCCCGGGCCTTGCCGGGCTGTCCCTCCCGCAGAAGCTCCAGCGTTCGGTTATAGCCGTTGAATATGGGGGTAAGGGACAGGTTTCCCGCCGTGCCCTTCAGCATATGAACCTTCTCAATCAGCGGCTCCAGCCCGCCGTCGAATTCCTCTGGCGCAATGGTGGTGGTACGCACGGTGTCTGCAAACATGCCCAGCATCATCGTATACAGAGAGCGGTCTCCCATCGCTCGCTCCAGACCTCCGTCCACATCAACGCCCAAACCCTTCAGTTCCTCAAAAACAGACATCTTTCACAACTCTCTCCTTACATTGCGGCCTCACCGCGCCGCCGGAGCGGTGAGGCCGGCCTGTTTCCTCAGGGAAAACCGGCGGCAGGGCATGCCCCGCCGCCGGCAGAAGCCGGTATGTCTCAGTATATCCGAATAAATGGAAAAATGCAAGTCATTTATATCCAATTCCTGCCCCTTTTCCCGCCCTGCGCTCCCCCTTCCGAAACTTCCCAGAGCCCTGGCTTCGGGCCGCCGGCGGATGAAAAAATTTCGGAAAAATTTAGAATCGGCGGCTGATTTATTTACAAATACAGACTATAATAAATGATACATTTGAGTCATTGGGAGGGAAGGTTATGCGGATCCGGCGGCACCTCTTTCTTTACAACACCATATCGGTGCTGGTCGCTTTGGTCGCCATGCTGGCCGTAAACGGCGCGGCAACTCACGGCATCGGGCGGCACTACCAGCGGCAGGCAGAGGAAATGTTTCACGCCCTCCCCGCCGACCGCCTGCCTGCGGAAGGGACTCTCTGGGTGGAACGGGACAGCGGACGGCTGGAGCTGGTAGGCACGGTCTTCCCAGCCCATCCTAAGGAGGCAGGTCCGCGCCGCCCCCAGTCGGAGGTGCTGATGCTCTCGCTGCTTCTCAGTGGCTGCGCGGCCATCATAGCCATCCTTCTGCTGAACACCCTGTTCACCCGATATCAGCTCCGAAAGCTGCTCCAGCCTGTAGACGCCCTGGCCCAGGCCGCAGGCCGGGTAGAAGCGGGGGATTTTACCCAACCAGTGGAGTACCAAGACCGGGACGAGTTCTCCCCGGTGTGCGCCGCCTTCAACCGTATGCAGGAACATCTGTTGAAGGAGCAGGAACGCAGCGCCGCTTATGATCAGGCCCGCACTGAGCTGGTGGCCGGCATCTCCCACGATCTGCGCACCCCCCTCACCAGTGTGAAGGGCTACCTCAAGGGCCTGCGGGACGGGGTGGCCCAGACTCCGGAGCGGCAGCGGCAGTATTTGGATATCGCCTACCGCCGGGCCTGCGATATGGATGTGCTCCTTCAGCGGCTGTTCTACTTCTCCCGGCTGGAGACCGGCAGCCTGCCCCTGTTCCTCCAGTCCGCTTGTCTGGGAGAATTTGCCGCCCGCTTCGCGGCGCAGGCCGGGCCTGAGTTGGAACCGGGCCGCTTTCAGCTGAACCTCTCTCCCGGCCCCCACCCGGTCTCCCTTGATGAGGAACAGTTCTACCGGGTGCTGAGCAACTTGAAGGACAACGCCCTGCGCTATGCCAGCGCCCGCCCCCTGGTGATCACCCTGACGGTGGAACGCCGGGAGGGACAGGAGTGCATCCGCTTTGCCGACAACGGCCAGGGGGTCCCCGAGGAGGCTTTGCCCCGCCTGTTCGACCAGTTCTGGCGGTTGGACCAGGCCCGGAGCGCCCAGAATGGCGAAGGGACCGGTCTGGGGCTGTACATCGTCAAATACATCGTGGAGGCCCATGGCGGAACCATTCAGGCGGAAAGCGACGGGGGATTGGCCTTTACCATCCTTCTCCCCCGAAAGGAGGACAGCTATGACTAAACTGTTGATTGCGGAGGACGATCTGGAGATCGCCATGCTGGAACGGGACTATCTGGAGCTGGAAGGCTATCAGGTCTCCCTTGTGGACAACGGCCAGCAGGCCGTTACTCAGGCGCTGAACGGCGGCTATGACCTGATTCTTCTGGATCTGATGCTTCCGGGATGCAGCGGCTGCGACGTATGCCGCCTCATTCGGGATAAAATCGACGTGCCTATCCTTATGGTCACCGCCCGGTCAGAACCGGTGGATAAAATTCGGGGGCTGGGCCTGGGAGCGGACGACTACATCGCCAAGCCCTTCGATCCGGCGGAACTGGTAGCCCGGGTCAAGGCCCATCTCCGCCGCTACGCCCGCCTCACCGGTGGAGGGCCGGCAGAAGCGGAGGTAATTCAGTTGGGCAGTCTGCAAATTTTCCCCCAGAGCTGGCGGGTGGTGAAAAACGGCCAGGAGATTAAAATGCCCAACCGGGAATTTGCGCTGCTCAAGTATCTGGCGGAGCACCCCAACTTGGTCCTCTCCAAGGAAAAGCTCTTTGAGGCCATCTGGGGGTACGACTATGTGGGGGACAGCGCAACCGTCACCGTCCATATCGGCCGTGTTCGGGACAAGGTGGAAGACGATCCCTCCCATCCTACTCTGATCGAGACCGTCTGGGGAGCGGGTTACCGGCTCAACCGGCCACAGTCAGCCCCGTTCGTCTAACCGGCCCCCAGTTCCTAAAAAAACAAATTATTTGTCGGATTTTGCTTGCGAAATCAAGGAAAATGTATTAAGCTATACCTGTCAACCGCTTTTCGCCCTTGAGCAAGGGGTAACCACCATCCCGCGCCCTGCGGAAATGTCAGGAGAGCTTTGTCATGGAATTGATGCAAACCCAGTCTCAGCAGTTGAATTATCAGCAGCTCCAGGGGGTGGCCCTGCTGCAAATGGGCTCTCTGGAGCTGGAGCAGTATCTGCGGGAGCTGGCCCAGGACAACCCCATGGTAGACCTGGAGGCGGAAGCCCCCGTTCATGAGGGGGAGGACCGTCTGCTCCAGTGCCTGCGGTGGCTGGAGGACAACGACCGGCAGAACCTCTACTACCAGCAGATGAGCGAAGAGGAGCTGGACCCGCTCTCTCGGGTGGGAAACGAGGGCGGTTTGGAAGAAACCTTGTTTCGCTTTCTCTCCCGCCAACTCTACCCCATGGAGCTGGATGAGAGTACCGCCAACGCGGTGCGCTATCTGGCCTCCTGTCTGGACGGACGGGGCTATCTCTCCGCCCCTCTGGCGGAGCTGGCAGAGAGCAGCCGCATCCCGCTTCCCCGGCTGGAGTGTGCGCTGGAGATCCTCCGGGGGCTGGAACCAGCGGGAGTAGGGGCAGAGACCCTGTCCCAGTGCCTGGAATTGCAGCTGCGGCGCATTCGGGAGGAGGGTCCCGCCCTGGAGATTGTCCGCCACCACCTGGAGCTGCTGGCCAAACGGCACTACCCCTCCATCGCGGCCAAGCTGAGCATCTCGGTGGAACAGGTCAAAGCCGCCGAGGCAATCATTCGGGAGCTGGATCCCCGGCCCGGGGCCGTCTTTGAGCGCGCAGAACAGATCCCCTACATCCTACCGGACATTTTTGTGGAGGAGGAGGACGGAGTGTATATCGCCCGGGCCAGAAAGCCCGCCCGTCCCCCTTTCCAGATCAACGGATATTACCGCCGCCTCCTTCTGCAATCCCAGGACCCGCAGGTCAAGGAGTATTTAAAGGAAAAGCTCCAGCAGGCCGAAGGGGTTCTTCGGGCGGTGGAGCAGCGTGAGAGTACCCTCCTGCGGTGTGCCCAGGCCATTGTGGACGCCCAGAGGGAGTTCTTCCGTTCCGGCCCCCAGGCGCTGTTCCCCCTGCGCATGGCCGACGTAGCCGCATCACTGGAGCTTCATGAATCCACCGTCAGCCGTGCGGTGCGGGAAAAGCACATCCAGTGCGCCCAGGGGGTATATCCCATGAGCTATTTCTTTTCCCGCAGTGCAGCCGTAAAGAAGAGCGGGGCCCGCGTCGCGGGAACTGCCGCCCGGCTGATGTTGAAGCAGCTGATTGACCAGGAGGACCAGCGCAGCCCCCTGTCTGACCAGAAGCTGTCCACCCTTCTGGAACAGGCCGGCTGTCCCATATCCCGGCGCACAGTCGCAAAATACCGGGGTGAGCTGAACATTCCCGACCAGTCCGGCCGCCGGCTCCGCTAAGGGCCGCCAACCGCCCAGGCGGCGCGGCGTTCCCCGCAGAGCCTCCGTCCCTTTCCCGGGAAATTTCTTTGGCGATCATTATGGCGAATATCGGCCATCTTGGCTGATATTCGCCATTTCCTTGTGCCGCCGTCCCTGTAAAGCAGTCTATATCCACTGTAAATCTGCGGATAGGCGGTCTTTTCGCGAACTTTTTCGCCTGTTTTCCCAGGCTTTCAAAATGGCACAATATTTGCTAATACTATATGTCAGAAAAACTCCAGCGATGGAGAAAGGAGAAGCGATTATGCTGTTAATTAAAAACGCCTCTGTCTACGCGCCGGATCCCCTGGGCGTCAAGGATGTATTCCTGGCTGGCGGAAAAATCTGCGCCATTCAGGATTCCATCACCCCCGGTCCCGGTCTGCCGGTGGAGGTCATCGACGCCTCTGGCCAGCTGCTTCTGCCCGGCTTGATCGACAGCCACGTCCACATCCTGGGCGGCGGCGGCGAGGGCGGATACCGCACCCGCACCCCGGAGGTCAAACTCTCCGACATGATCTGCGGGGGCACCACCACTGTGGTGGGCTGTATTGGGACGGACGGGGTCACCCGCCGGATGGAAAACCTGATTGCCAAGGCCAAGCAGCTCAAGGATGAGGGCGTGAGCTGTTACATCTATACCGGCTCTTACGACGTCCCCGTGCGCACCTTCCTGGCGGATATCCGCTCCGACCTGCTGTTTATCGACGAGGTAATCGGGGTGGGCGAGATTGCCATTGCCGACCACCGCTCTTCCCAGCCCACTTTTGAAGAGTTTGTCCGCATTGTGGCCGATGCCCGAGTGGGCGGGATGCTCTCCGGCAAAGGGGGAATCGTCAACATCCACATGGGGGATGACGGGCAGATGCTGGACTATCTGGAACGCCTCAAAGCGGAGACCCCGCTGCCCGCTTATCATATGCTCCCCACCCACATGAACCGCAATCCCCGCCTTTTCCAACGGGGGATCGCCTACGCCAAGGACGGGGGATTTGTGGACTTCACCACCAGCAGCTACGGCTGTTTCAAGGACAAGGGAGAAGTAAAGCCCAGCGCCGCTCTGAAACAGATGCTGGACGCCGGAGTATCGGTGGACCACATCACCTTCTCCTCAGACGGCCAAGGTTCCCTCCCCGTCTTTGACGAGTCCGGGGCACTGGCCAGCCTCCAGGCCGCCCGTTTGGACAGCCTCTATCAGGAGATGGCAGACGCGGTCCAACAGGAGAACATCCCCCTGGAAACCGCCCTGCGGGCGGTCACCTCCAACAGCGCCGACCGGCTGAAGCTGTCCGGCAAGGGCCGCATTCAGGAGGGCTGCGACGCCGACCTGGTACTGGTCACCCCGGACACCTTGGACATTCAGACGGTAATCTGTCTGGGACAGGTTATGATGCGGGATCAGGAACTGCTGGTTAAGGGCAGTTTTGAATAAAACTTGTTTACCGTTCAGAAAGGAGACGACAAGATGAATCCGAAAAAAACGAGAACCAAACGAGCCCCCACTTTCCTTGAGGCGGTCATTCCCATTGTCGCCATGTTGTTGATCCTGACCATCGGCAAGGGTGTTTTGGGCTACAGTACTGAGCCGCTGTTGATTATGGTGGCCGGAGTGGCGGCGTTCATCGCCTTCCGGGTGGGCTGTACCTGGGACGAAATGATGGACGAAATCTGCCAGAAAATAGCCAAAGGCATGCCCGCCATCCTGATTCTGACCACCGTTGGCGCTATGGTAGGCACCTGGATGTCCTCCGGCACCATTCCGATGATGATCTACTACGGCATTCAGATTGTCAGCCCCCGGCTGCTGCTGGTCACCGCCTTCCTCATCACCGCCGTAGTCTCCGTCGTTACCGGCACCTCCTGGGGTTCGGTGGCTACCATGGGCGTGGCCCTGATGGGCATTGCCAGCGCACTGGGCGTATCCCTCCCCGCCACCGCCGGCGCGGTCATCGCCGGCAGCTACTTCGGCGACAAAATCTCCCCCATGTCGGAAACCACCAACCTGGCCCCCATGGCCGCAGGCAGCGAGCTCTATGAGCATATTGTGCATATGCTCTACACCACAGTCCCCGCCACCATTGTCTCCCTGATTGTCTATGCGGTGGTAGGTCTGAGCGCCGACGTGACGGCAAGCACCTCCTCCGAAACCGTCACCACGCTGATGACCCAGCTGGATATTATGTACAACTGGAATCCGCTGATTCTTCTGCCCGTGATCATCGTCCTGTCCGGCTCCCTGCTCCGCATGCCCACCATTCCGGTGATGCTGGCCAGCTGTCTGGTGGCCGGTGCGGAGGGCGTTTTCCTCCAGGGTGTCTCCCTGAAAAATGTACTCAGCTCCACGGTAAACGGCTTCAATGTCACCATGATCGAGCGGAGCGGCTTCGACGCCGCCAACGCCGCGGAAAGCGTGACCAAGCTGATCAACCGGGGCGGCATGATGAGCATTATGACCACCACACTGCTGGTGTTTTGCGCCTTCTGTTTTGCCGGCATCATGAGCCGGGCAGGCTGTCTGGACGTGGTGCTCCAAAAGATCCTGACGGTTGCCAAGAGCACCGGCTCCCTGATTCTGGCCACTGTGGTCTCCTGCCTGACCATGGCCCTTTGTACCGGAAACTCCTACCTGTCCATCTTGATCCCCGGCGAGATGTTCCAGGACGCCTATCGGGAGCGGGGTCTTGCCGCCAAGAACCTGTCCCGCACGCTGGAGGACGCGGGCACCGTCTTCGTCCCCCTGATCCCCTGGTCCGCCGCCGGCGCTTACATGGCCGCCACCCTGGGGGTGGAGACGCTGGACTACTTGCCCTGGGCGGTTCTGTGCTACACAGGCTTCCTCTTTGCCATCCTCTGGGGCTACACCGGCTTCGGCATCGCCAAGCTGAGCGACAGCGAAAAAGCCGC
Organism: Lawsonibacter sp.; assembly: GCA_022796195.1. GTDB lineage: Bacteria > Bacillota > Clostridia > Oscillospirales > Oscillospiraceae > Lawsonibacter. The sequence continues at coordinate 25,652 of JAAWIE010000015.1, forward strand.
CAAGTAACCCCCTCTCTCCCTTAACACAGGCGCCGCAAGGATTCTTCTCCTTGCGGCGCCCGTGTCATTTATGGTAAAATCGTTACAGTTTAAATTGGGAGGGGTTACTATTGAAGCATATTTTAGTCGTCAGCATCGGCACCCCCACCGGCGCCGCCATCGCGGAGGAGCTGAGCGCCGTTTTTCAAGGCTGGGCCCAGGTGAAATACTGCCTGTGCCACCAGTTCCGGGACGAGGTTCCGGGACAGGATGTGGTCCTGTTCTCCTCCAAATACTGCCAAGCCCTGTGCCGGGATGAACCGCCTCCCCCCGCCGCCCTCCCAGCTCAGCGGGTCATCAACTACCGCAACCTTCAGGAGGTGATTGAGCTGGAGGCGGGCAGCCGGGTACTGCTGGTCAACGATGACAAGGACACCACCTCCGAGGCCATCGACCAGCTTATGGAAATCGGCCTTACCGACCTGTGTTACATCCCCTGCTTTCCAGGCAGCCCCAGCCACCCGGAGATTACCACCGCCATCACTCCCGGAGAGCGGGCCTGCATCCCGGAGCATGTCACCCGGATCATTGACATCGGGGTCCGGACTCTGGATATCCGCACCATATACGACCTTGCCCATCTGCTGGAGGCGGAACATCTGCTCAACCAGAGCCTGGTGGCCCGGTACCTCAGCCAGATTGTCACCGTCTCCAAGTCCCTCTCCCACAGCCGGCGGCAGGCGGAACGAACCGAACGGCTTCTCTCCGGCATCTTTGACCATGTGGACAGCGGCATCGCCTACGTAGGACCAGACTTAAAACTGGTCCGCACCAATCCTTTATTTGAGAGCATTTTGGGACAGGATCAGAACCACCTGCTGGGCCGGAGGCTGGAAGATCTCTTTGGACCCAAATTTCGCCGCCCAGAGGAGGGCAGTTTTGTGGTGCCCGTCCGAGCCCGAACTGTACTTTTACGGATCAAAGCCCTGGAGGACTCGGAACGCGCCCACTCCTTTCTGGTCACTGCGGACTACACGGATACCATCCATAAGCTAAACCGCCGCATCCGTCAAGACAGCGCCCCAGCCCAGCGCCGCCGGCTGTATACCTTTTCTGACTACCTCACCTGGGACCAAAACTGCCGGAACATGCTGGCTCTCGCGGAAAAATTTACCCGCACCGGGGGCGCGGTCCTGATTCAGGGCGAGAGCGGCACCGGCAAAGAGATTTTGGCCCAAAGTATTCACAGCGGTTCCGCCCGGAGGAGGGCCCCGTTTATCCCTGTCAACATCACCTCGCTCACCTCCACCCTGGCTGAGAGCGAACTGTTCGGCTACGAAGACGCCTCCTTCACCGGGGCAAAAAAGGGGGGCAGGGCGGGCATTTTCGAGCTGGCGGACTGCGGAACCGTCTTCATTGACGAGATCGGCGACGCCTCGCTAGAACTTCAGGCCAAACTGCTCCGGGCCCTGGAACAGCGGTCAATCCGCCGGGTGGGCGGCGCGGAGGAAATTCCCATCCGGGCCTCCGTCATCGCCGCCACCAACCGGGACCTGTCCGCCATGCTCCGGGATGGAAACTTTCGGAAAGATCTGTTTTTCCGCCTGAACATGTTCCCTCTGGCCACCATCCCTCTGCGAAAGCGGCCGGGAGATATTTTGTCCCTGCTGGAACACTTCCTCACCCAGACCCTGGCCCCGGAACTGGTCCAGACCCTTCTGGGCCCGGAAATCCGCAGCTTTTTCCTCCGCTACCACTGGCCCGGCAATGTGCGGGAACTGATGAACGCCGCAGAGTATATCAAACTCACCCACGAGGGCCGGCCGCTCACCCCTCAGGACCTGCCCGCCTACATGCTCGCCCCTGGCGACTCCCAGGACCGGGTCTTTCTCGCTCAGACAGAGTACCAGCTGCTGTCTGCGGTGGAGGCCAACCGAGGAATTGGACGCAACCGCCTGCACGCCCTCCTGGCCCAAGAGGGCGTGGACCTGGGCGTAGGAAAAATCCGCGCGCTCTTGAAGTCCCTGGAGGAACGGGGGCTGGTCTGTCAGGAGTCCAGCGGATGTACCATTACCGAACAGGGGCGGACCGCTCTGCGGTAATTCTCTGTCCTGTTCCGAATTTGCTTCTCAGAAAGGGGCGTTTCAACTGGGAGGCAGAGGTCAGTCCGGCGTCGCAATAATGATGCGGAGCCGCCCCCCGGCAGAATGTTCCTGGTCGTCATACCAGCCGGTCAGTTTGTAATCCTCCCCGTTTACCTGGGACAAATCGGTTCGGTAATAGCCTTGACTGCTGGTGCTGTCCCGAAGCAGAACCTGAACATTTTCAGCAATTTTATACTCTTTGCCGCCGCCCATGGCACTGAGGGCAGACAGGCTGTCCAGGCTGACCGAGGCCAGCTGGCGCATCCCTTTTAAGCTTCCCTTTTCATAGACCAGCATGGCCCCGCCGGATTTTATGGCATACTTTGCCCCGCCGCTGAGATTTTGAACCGTTCCATTCTGAACATAGGAGTAGTTGACCGAGATGTTCAGTTCGCTGGAGTTGTCATCAATTCCGATGATATAAACATAGGGTTGGGTGTCGCCAGTGACTTCCCGAAGCACCATGCGGTCAATGTTTCCGCTGGCGTCCAAGGTGTAGTAGCGCACGTCGTCTCCAGACAGCTTGACGCCTGCCAGCCGCGAGGGGTAGATCCGGGCGCAGCCGCCATTTCCGTCCGTGTCCAGCAGCTGTACCCCAGCGGCAAACTCATAGCCGGCAAACCCGGTTCCGTCCTTGCTTACCGTCCCTTCCAGCTTTTTTACAGGCAGGCTGCGTACTTGGGTCCCCGACTGGGTGGTGGATACCGTGACCAGACTTCCGGTCGAAAAAGGCGCCCCGCTGTGATAGAAGGTGCGCACCACTCCGTCGGTGCAGGTGATCTGGGTGGTCACCTGGGCGGAAGCGATGGCGGAGCTGGTGGTGGAACCGGTGGAGGCTGCTTTCGCGCTGGACACCACTGAGCCGTAGTAGACAGCCTCGCTTTCCAGTGCGTCAATGGCCTGGACCGCCTCGCCGTTCATACCCAGCAGCAGGGTAAGCATGTCTCCCTCCTGAAAGCGGCCTTGGCTGGAGAGCTGGTAAGCGGCCTCTGCTGTTCCGATTTGATAGCTCACCCCGGCTACCGTGATGGAGGTGGGGGCGGTCTGGCTGGGCGACAACCCGGTAAGGGTACCCGTCACCCGGTCGTGATAGACCCAAACGGTATTCAAATTTGCGTTGTAGTAGTACACGTCGTACTTCTGTACCGCTTTTAAGGCGGAGACCGCACCGTTATAGTAGACGGTACTGGGGGTGAAGGGCAGAGACAGGGAGGCGTTTTCTGCCACATAGGGCCCCTTGGTGTTGGCGGAAACCAGGGCGGAATAGTCCACCTGACCGTTGGTAATGGAATACCCCAGCGATGTCCCATACACGGTCCCTGTGCTGGTCTGGGCGGTAAGCAGATTGTAAAACAGGTGGACACAGTCCTGTTGGGTCAGCTTACTGCCCCGGCTGGCGGATACGCCGTCCAGCAGGCCGATGGAGCTGGCCTTGGACAGCTGAGCGGAGGGGTAGGCCCCCTTCAGTGTGCTTGCGTCGTATCCCAGCGCCTTTAACAGGGCGGCGCAGCCCTCCTCCAGGGTAACGGCCTGGTCAGGACGGAAGGTTCCGTCCACATATCCGCTCATCCACCCCTGTTCAATGGCAATACGGACATATCCGCTGGCCCAGTGGTCCCCTTTCAAATCCTGGAACAGGGAACTGCCGTAGCCCTCCGCCGAGTCCTTGTAGGCGGATGCGGCCACCAGCATCCGGGCAAACTGCGCCCGGGTGACCCGGCCTGTCGGATCGGCCTCTTCGGAGAGAATGCCCAGCGCCTGAACCGTCTCCTGTTTGACGCTGGAGCTGGCGGCTCCCGTCCCAATACACAGCAGGGAGAACGAGAGGCAGATGGTAAGGGCCGCGGAAATAATACGTTTCATCATAGAATCCCTTCCTTTTCATGCAGGGGCGCGGATTGTGCGCCCCTCATTTGCACATTCGATTTTGCGGACGCATATTGCACGCCCCTGCACAACCAAACAGCTTTAGTCGTAATGCAGCGCGTCGATGGGATTGAGCCGCGCCGCCTTTTTGGCGGGGAGATAGCCAAAAAGAACTCCAATGCCCGCCGAAATACCAAAGGCCATGAGGACCGCGAAAGCGGTTGGAGCCACGGTGAGGGCCTCCCCCATGAGCCGGGCCACCACCGCAGTGGCCGCCGCTGAGAGCAGGTAGCCCAGCCCGATGCCGATCAGCCCGCCTAGGGCGCTGGTGACCGCCGCCTCGATGACAAACTGCTCCATAATATACCGCTCCTTGGCGCCCAAAGACTTTCGCACCCCAATCTCTCGCGTCCGTTCGGTGACCGAGACCAGCATGATATTCATGATCCCAATGCCTCCTACCACAAGGGAAATGGCGGCAATCCCGGCCAGCACCCCCACTAGAATGTCAATCATTCCCGTCATGGTGTCCACCAGTTCGGACATGGTAAGGATGGAATAGTAGTCGTCGCTGCCAAAGAAATCGGTTAACGACCGCTCCAGCACGGCCTGGCTCTGCGTCATCCGCTCCTCGTCCGTCATGGTGACCACATAGCTGGAAACCCTGCTGCCCCCCAGGCGGGCGGCGGTGGAGTAGGGGAGATAGAGGCAGTCGTCGCTGCCGCCCTCCTCCATGGAGTCCTCCCGCTGCTCCAGCACCCCCACGATGGTCAGGGCCTGCCCGCCAACCCGGAGCGTCTGACCCACGGCGTTTCCGCCAAAATAGGCCCGGTTTACATAAGCCCCCACCACACACACCTTGGCCCGCGCGGCAATGTCGCTGTATTGCAGGCCCCGGCCTTGGGCAATGGTGTAGCCATAGATATGGTTGTAGTCCTCGCTCACCCCAGAGGCCGAGGTGGAGGTGGTCTCTGACCCAATCTTCACCCCGCTCATCATGGAGACGGTGGGGGAACACAGCTCCAGTTCCTGGGGATGCTCAGCTACAATCTGGTACATATCCTCCACCTCCATAGTCCGGGTGGCTCCCCGGGCCTGAACGGAGACGGTGAGGGTATTGGTGCCCATGCTGGAAAAGCTGTCGGCGATGTAGTGTTCCAGTCCGCTGCCCAGCCCCACAATGACGATTACCGCCGCCACGCCGATAATGATGCCCAGCATGGTAAGCAGGGTTCGGACCTTGCTGGAGACGATGTTCTTCACCGCCAACGCAATGGATTCGGTAATACTCACCTATCTTCGCCCCCTCTCGTTCCGGCAGCTCTGGGGGTGACCACCGCCTCTGGTGCGCCAGCGGGACCGTCGTACACCACGCGGCCGTCCTCCAAACGGATGATTCGCTGGGCCTGGACCGCGATGGAGTTGTCATGGGTGATAAGGACCACCGTATGTCCCTGGTTGTGGAGGTCCTGGAGCATAGAGAGCACCTCCCGGCCGGTACGGGAGTCCAGCGCACCGGTGGGCTCGTCAGCCAAGATAACCGAGGGCCTGCCCACCAGCGCCCGGGCAATGGATACCCGCTGCTGCTGTCCGCCGGACAACTCCATGGGCTTATGCCGCCACTTGTCCCCCAGGCCCACCCGTTCCAGAGCGGCCCTGGCCCGCTCCCGGCGCTCCCCTCTGGAAACGCCGGCATACATCAGGGGAACTTCCACATTTTCTAATAAATTCAGCTTGGGCAGCAAGTTATACTGCTGAAAGATGAACCCTAAAAGCTCGTTCCGCACTTCCGCCAACTGATTTTTGTTCATCCGGCCCACCTCCTGGCCGTTGAGGAGATAGCTCCCTTCCGAGGGCACATCCAGACAGCCGATAATGTTCATGCAGGTGGATTTCCCCGAACCGGAGGAGCCCACAATGGCGGTGAACTCCCCAGACTCGATTGAAAAGGAGATGTGGTCCGCAGCAACCACAGTACTGTCCCCCATGGGGTAGTACTTGCACACATCCTGAAACGTAATAAGTGCCGCCATGTCAGGACCCTCCCCGTCCGCCGCCGTGGCCGCCACCCGAGGGTATTGCACCGCCGCTGGGAATGGCCCCATTGCTGAACGGCACTCCGCCGCCCATGCCGCCGGGCATCATCGTCATAGTAAAGCCGCCGGAGGAAGCGGCCGGAACATAAGCCACGGTGTCCCCCTCCTGAAGGCCGGAAACAATCTCAATGTAGCCGCTGTCGCTGGCGCCGGTCTCTACGGGAACGGAATAGTACGCCTCCTCTCCGTTTTCCACCAAAGTTCCCTTGGATGCGCTGGGAGAACCAGCGGTAACCAAAACTGTGTTCCCCCGGTTCAGCGCCCCAGAGGGGATGGCCAGCACGCCGCTGGCGCTTTGCAGGGTGATGGCGGCGTCTGCGTTCATTCCGGGGAGCAGGCCCTCTGTCTCGTCTATGCGGACGGTAACCGGGTAAGTAGTGGTCCCGCCGGAGGAGGTCCCTGCCACACTCACCTTGGTAACCACTCCGGCATAGGTTTTGCCCTCCACTGCGTCGGCGGTAATACGAACCTTCTGACCCACAGCGATATCGGATATGTCCAGTTCATCCACGTTCAGGGTCATGGTCAGATAGCTCAGGTCGTAGATGGAGCAAAGAACTTTGCCCGCCTCACTAGTCTCCCCCGCCTTGTAATTCTTGTCGATCACGGTCCCTTGGATGGGGGAGGTAATGGTATAGTTGTCCAGCTGGTCCTGCCGGTTTTCCAGGGACAGTTCCGCGTTGCGCAGCGAATCGGCGGCGCTTTGCAGGTTGTCGTCCACACTGTCGCTGGTCAGGGTAAGGATGACGCCGTCCTTGTTTACCCAGCTTCCCTCCTGGGCTTGGATGGATGCCACCCAGCCGGAGACCTCCGCTGCTATGATTTCCTCTGCCGCGTAGTCAAACGCGGCGCTCCCAGAACTGGCGCAGCCGTCAATTTCGGCGGAACCGGTGTGCTCGGTGGACAGAGCGCCAGGGTTGGACACTTCTACTGTTACATAACGGACAATCATGTTGCCCTCCAGCACGGTACTCGACGGCTCCACCTTGGAAACCGAACCCTCCAGGGTCTCGAAGGTGCTCTCCAGGGTCACAGAAGCACTCTGACCCACAGAAAAGCCCGCCGCCTCGTCCGCAAGAAATGGAACCTTCAGGGTCATGGTATCCCAGTTCCGCAGGGTGGCCAGCGTCTGTCCAACGGACACTTCGTCCCCCGCCTCCACCTCCAGGGAGAACACCCGCCCCGCCTTGGGCGCTGTCACTGACAGCTTTTCCAGCTCCTTCAGCCGGTTGTTGTAGGTGCGCTGGGCCTGGTCCAAGGAGATTTGCGCCTGCTCCAGAGAACTGGACAGGTCGGAGGCGTCAATGGTATACAGCACGGTCCCTTCCTCCACTTGGTCTCCCTCCTCGAACCCGGCGGTAAGGATGCTGCCCTCCACCAGGGAGGTGACGGAGTAGGAGTTTGCCGCCTCCAGCGCACCGCTGCCGGTGATCTGTGCAGTGATATCCCGCCGCTCTACAGGGGCGGTGGTATAGGACAGGCCGGCTGCGGAGACGGACTGTCCGCCTCCGGCCAGCCGCAGCGCAAAGGCGCCAGCCAATACGCAGGCCAAAACGGGAATGACCACCCGTTTGCGCAGCAGTTTGCGGGCGATTAGCCCAAGACTCTGGCAGGATTTCTCCTGTTCCGCAGAGTTTTGGCTGAGTACAGGAAGTTTCATAGCGGAAATCGTCCTTTCCCTTTCAGATTGTCCCCCATCCTACCAGGAAAATTTGAACAACCAAAAGAGAAACTCGAAACAAAAACGAAACAAATTACAAACAATTCCTCCCCGCCTGAGCGCGGGGAGGAATTCAGAGCCGGTCCGGCCAATTGATGATAAAGGTCGATGCGCAAAGGGGTAAGATCAGACGTTTACAGCCGTCCAGTCAGCGCCTGTTCCAGCAGTTCAGGCAGCTTTTCCGGCGCACAGGCAAAGCAGGGGATGTCCAAAGCCGCGACCCGCTGGGCGGTCTGGGCGTCATAGTAGGGCTTTCCTCCGTCGGCAATGGCCAGCAGGACAACTACGGTAACGCCGGATGTTTTCAGCTCCTCCAGCCGCCGCAGGAGAGCCGCCCGGTTGCCCCCCTCGTCCAGGTCGGAAATGAGGAAAAACAGCGTTTTGGCAGGGGCGTCCACCAAGTTCTGGCAGTAAGCGATGGACTTGGCGATATCCGTCCCGCCCCCCATTTGAAAGCCGAAGAGCAGGTCCACCGGGTCGGCGCACAGCGCAGTCAGGTCCATAATCTGGGTATCGAACGCCACCACGCTGGTCCGGACCGCGGACATAGAGGCCAGCACACAGGCCATAACCGAGGAGTAGAGGATGGACTGCCCCATGGACCCGCTCTGGTCAATATCCAGAATTACATGCCACCGGTTGACTCGGCTGGAGCGGTCGAAAAACCACACGCGTTCCGGGATAACCGCCCCCAGCTCCGGGTTATAATTCTTCAAATTTCTACGAATTGTATAGGGAAAATCCAGGGCTGAGGCGGAGGGCAGCGGAGCGTGGGCGCGGCGGTTCAAGGCCGCCGTCACCGCCCGGCGCACATCGTTTTCCAGCATTTTGTTGATCTCATCTACAATTTTACGGATGAACCTCCGAGCGGACTCCTTGGACTTTTTGGGGATCTGATCCTTGAGCATCAGCAGGGTAGAGGCCATATTCAGATCCGGTTCCAGGCCGTCCAGCAGCTCCGGCTCCAGAAGCAGCTGCTTTAACCCCTTGCGCTCAATGGCGTCGTTCTGCACCACCGCCACCGTCTCCGGATCAAAGAGGGAACGCAGATCCCCTAGCCATTTGGAGATCAGCGGGGAAGACGGCCCCTTCCCTCCGCCGGGGCCGCCGCCAAAGCTCTCCCCCGGTCCGCCGTAGATGGCCCCCAGGGCAGAGTCCATCAGCAGTTCATCTTGGGACAGTCCGCCCCCACCCATCCCCGTAAACGCTTCCTGGGTCTCCGAACCCAAAATCAGCCGCCAGCGGGTAAGCTGTTCTGTTTGTGACATAAGAACCACCTCGCAATGCCGCCCGTCGGGAGGCAGATGTCGTTCGCTGGGGCGGGCACGGGTTCCCGGCTCGTTTCCGTCATGCCGGCACGCCCAATCCCGCTTAAATATCGTCAAAGTCAAAGTCGGCCAGGCTGTCCAGCACCGCCTGCTCGGCCTCCGTCGTCTCGTTCATCAGCAGTTCCGCCGTCTGCTGGGGGTTTATGCCCCAGATTTCGCCCAAATTTTCCGCAATATCGTTTTTCTCGCTGGGCGAGAAGCCAGAAAAGGCCCGGCGGAGAAAGACCAGGGCCCGGCGGAAACCGGACTCGTCCAAACCGGAGAGGTAGCCGTCCAGCTGCCGCCACAGGGAGAGCCGGGCGATGAGCGCATAGCGGTTTTTTCCCGCCAGCCCCTCAAACCACCCCGCCCCCAAATCGGCGGGGACACCAGGGGACAGCCGCCGGGCCACTTCCCGGGCCAGCAGAGCTTCGTCCGCTCCGCCCCGCTCCAGCAGAATCGCCATTGCAAAGCCGGAGCACCGCGTATTCAAGTCGTCCCGGTCTGAGATCTCTTCCAACAGGGAGACCCATC
>JAAWIE010000124.1 GCA_022796195.1 Lawsonibacter sp.
TTTTTGGAGGTGCCGCCCTCCAGTTTGGTAATAAAGATCACCGCTACATTTTTGCCGCAGCGGCTGCACATGGTAGGCTGCATTGTAAATACGCTCCTTTCGGAAAAGTCCACGTTTGAGGAGATAGTACACCTCAAATATGAACTGGCTATGAACATTTACTTTGAGAAATGCAGGGTTTATTGGAAAAGTGACAGCGGATTGACGGTACAGAAGAATTTTAGCAGGTAAGTCTGTTCCACAGCCTCGGGAGGGACGAAGCTGTCTTTGAAGAGCCATGCGGCGATGAACAGGAGCAGAACTCCTTTGGCAAGCCCGACTGCTCCGCCGGCCAGCTGGTTGACGCTGTTGAGCACGGGCAGTTTTGCCACCAAATCCAGAGCATGGCTGAGGAAAAACCAGGCGATCAGTATCGCGAAGAAGGAAACCGCAAAGATTACAGTCCGGGCGATTTGAACGGCCGCAAAATGGGCAATAGACCGGGCCGCATTGGTGGTGATCTCTGCCGCACCGGAGTCCACCGCAGCTTGGAAAGAAGCGGCGAAGTTCTGGTACAGCTTGGATTCCGTCAATTGCTGTATGACCTCATGCAGCGGAAGTTCTTCCGGAGTTTGAACAATGCTGCCGTCCACGGAAATGAAGTCGGTTTCTTCAATCGCTTGGGCTAGGGCGTCCTGAATACGGTGCGCAATGACTGGTTCCATCGTCTTTGCCACCGGTTCGGCCAGGGCATTGGAGAGGATGGAAGCGCCAATTAAGGCCACAAAAATGGCCAGAAAACCGCACAAGGTAAGGATAAAGCCCTTTGCGTATCCCCGCCAGAGGAAGAGGGCCAGAACGGCCAGAATGGCGAGATCAAACAGGATATAGTTCATAAAACCTCCAAGAAAACGGGATTATGGGATGTAAAGCCAGGCTTGTTGGTCGTTTGCCAGCAGGGCGGAGCCGTCGGGGGCCAGGTCCAGCCGCCGTGCGGCCAGCGTGTTGTTCAGGCTGCTGTTCAAAACAAGCTCGTTATCATAAAGGTTGAGCCGGCTGCCGGTGAGCAGGGCGCAGTATCCGCCGCTGGCGGCGTAATCGAGGATCTGATTGGTCAAGGGGATGGTTTGAACTGCTTGGGTGTCTTTGCCGATGACAAGGGCCCGGTCGGCGCTGCCCGAGCGGTAGCGCCCGGTGAGAAGCAGGGCAAAGCCGTCGCCGCCCAGGGAGCAGCCCTTCAAATAATTGGGGCTGAAATTGTAAGTCTGCGTGTTCTGCCCATCGGGGGTGACTGTAAGCAGACGGTCCTCTCCCAGCACCCAAAGCAGGCCGTCTTCAAAGTCCAGGTCCAGCACAGCGAGACTGCCCAAATCCACCTGAGCAGAGGGCTCCTCCTGGTTGACCCGGTAGAACAGCAGCCGGCTGAAAAAGCTGCCCGCTTCCTGGCCGATGGTGACCACGGCCACCGTCTGCCCATTGGGGGAGATGGCGGCGTCAACGGCGAAGGCGGTGGTAAGACCAATACTGATAACCTCGCTGCCATGGTTGTCGTAGACAGTGACCGCCCCCTTGTGGCGGCTCTGCTGAGCGGTAACGGCCAGCCAGCCGCTGTTATTCACCCGTGCGGAGAGCAGGTCGTTGCTTCCCTCCAGCGTCAAAGAAAAACTTTTCTCGCCGCCGCGAAAGACGAACAGGGATTGATTGCCTGCGTCGTAGACCACCGCAGTGCTTCCGGAGGCGGACAGCACCGGGTTTTCCATAGTCAGCACCGCCTCAGCCAGCTGCTCGCCATCCAGACTGTAATAGTGGGTTCCAGCGGCGGAGGCGGTTACGATTCCGCTGTCCAGATAGGCTACCGACAGCTTGTCGCCGCCGGCATGGGGAAAGGGCGCGGCTTCGCCGGTCTCACTGGTTTCCATTTTCTGAAGGGTGAGCCGGTGGCGGATGGTGTCTACATTAAAAGTGTCCCGGTAGACTACCATGGCAATGGCTCCTAAAATCAGAAAAGCCGTTGCCAGCAGCGTCAGCAGACGCACAAAAGGATTTGCGTTTTTCAGCCGCTTTGGGAGCGGCCCTTTTGTGTTTTTTTCCATAGGTTTATTATAAAATGTCCTCCTGATACCACAATTTTGTCATGTACAGACCGCCCGGAGGGACGGTAGGGCCGGCCAGTGTGCGGTTGCCCGATGCCAGAATATCGGGGATGTCCGCCGGGGCCAGCTTGCCTTCGGCTGCGTAGACGATGGTGCCGGTCATGGCCCGAACCATGTTGTACAAAAAACCGTTGGCACACACCCGGCATTCTATCAGGTCATCGGTGCGCTCTACGTCGAAATAATAAACGGTGCGGACAGTAGTCCGGGTCTCTGTGCCCACCGAGCGCACGGCCCTGAAATCGTGGGTGCCCACGAACTGGGCTGCCGCCTGGGCCATAACGGTTTCGTCCAGATGTTTTGGGTAGAACCAGGCCCGGTTGACATAAAATGGATTGCCCAGCCGGGAGTTATAAATACGGTAGGTGTACTCCTTTTTTAGACAGGAGCCGATGGCGTTGAACCCGTCCGGCACATGGGTTGCCTTAACCACCACAATGTCGCCGGGCAGACGGGTGTTGACTGCCAGCGGCAGTTTGTCCAGGGGGATTTGGGAGCTGGTGCGGAAATTGGCGATATATACTTCCGCATGGACGCCGGCGTCCGTCCGGCCCGCCCCGGTACACTTTACCGGATGGCCTACGGTTGCCGTCAACGCTTTTTCCAGCGTCTCCTCTACGGTCACGGCGTTTTTCTGTACCTGCCAGCCATGATAGGCGGACCCATTGTACATCAGTTTTAAAGCTATGTTGCGTTCCATGGTAACAACCTTTCGTCCTTCGCAGGGAAAAGGGGCTCTTGGGTACTCACCGGTTGATGTCCCGTTTATCGGTTAGTCCTAGGAGGTAATCGGTGCTGACGTCGAAAAACTTAGCAATTTCAATTAGTCCAGAGACCTCGGGATAGTGCTTCCCATATTCATAACCCTGATAACTGCGCAGTTTTATGCCGCAGATATCAGCCATTTCCCGCTGTTTTAGACCGCGTTCGGTTCGCAGTTCTTTAATTCGTTCAGAAAAATTTGCCATAAATCCTCCAAGACTATTGACACGTAACTTAAAGCGGTATAAAATGGGGGCGTAATTAAAATATACAAAGGAGGCCGTTACATGAATGACTCAATCAAAATGCTGTTCAAAGACAACCCCGAAATGGAAATAGCAATCAAGGAATTTTGCGCCAACAACCCGGAATATCTCCAGATAAAACAGGAGTTTTATGAGACTGCCCGGGAAATTGCCGGACTTGTGGGCTATAACCTGTACAGCCGATTTGAAGAGCAGTTCGGAGCTTACTTAGCCTGTGCCAACGGTACATATTATCTCTTTGGTTTGGGTTTACGTCAAGAGGTAATCACAGCTTTGGGCATTTAAAGGCCAAAATGACTTAAAATGCCCGTAGCGGCGGTAACGGCCAAAAAGAGAACCAGGGTTACATAGTCCCGCATCTGGTACTTCAGCTGGCGCAGGCGGGTGCGGCCTTCGCCGCCGTGATAACAGCGGCACTCCATAGCGGTAGCCAGCTCGTCGGCCCGGCGGAACGCGGAGATAAACAGAGGCACCAGCAGGGGGAGCAGAGCCTTAGCCCGCTGAATCAGGTTGCCGCTCTCAAAGTCGGCCCCCCGGGCGCGCTGGGCGGACATAATTTTGTCGGTTTCCTCAATGAGGGTGGGGATGAAGCGCAGCGCAATCGACATCATCATGGACAGCTCATGGACGGGCACCTTCACTTTTTTCAGCGGTGACAGCAGAGCTTCCAGCCCGTCGGTGAGCAGGATGGGGGAGGTGGTATAAGTGAGCAGAAAGGTGCCGGAAATGAGCATCATGATCCGGACGACCATGAAAAAGGCCCGCCAAACGCCCTCCAGTGTGATGGTAAAAATCCAGAAATGGGCCAGAACCGTACTGCCCGGCGTGTAGAAAATATTCAGCACGGCGGTGAACGCCACAATGAACAGAATGGGTTTCAGGCCCCGGAGGATGGATTTCGGGGGAACTCTGGACAGGGCAATCGCCCCAGCCAGCACTGCGAAGTTGATGATATAGGTGATAAACCAGTTGGCTAGGAATAGGGATACAATATAAAGGACGACAGAAATGAGCTTGGTCCGGGGGTCCAGCCGGTGGACGATGGAATGTCCCGGAAAATACTGGCCTAGGGTAATATCCTTCAGCGCCACTTATACCGCCCCCTTTCCCAGCTTTGCCAGAATGGCCGCTTTTGCCTGTTCCAGCGTGTAGACCGAGGGGTCAATGTCCACGCCCATGGCGTTCAGGCGGTGAAAGACCCGGGTCAGCTGAGGCACGCCCAGCCCCATCTGCTCCAGTTCCGCTCCGTGGCGGAAGACCTCGCGAGGGGCGCCCTGGAAGGGGATTTTGCCGTCGTTGACGGCTACCAGCCGGTCTACTGACCGTGCCACCTCCTCCATCGAGTGAGAGACCAGAATGATGGTGGCGTTGTGGGCCTCGTGGTACTCCCGGATGTTGCCGAGGATGGATTCCACACCCTCCGGGTCCAGGCCGGCAGTAGGCTCGTCCAGAATGAGTACCTTGGGTTCCATGGCAATGACCCCCGCGATGGCAACCCGGCGTTTTTGGCCGCCGGAAAGCTCAAAGGGGGACTTTTCCAGCTGATCGTCCCGCAGGCCCACAAAGTAGGCCGCCGACCGCACCCGGCGGTC
>JAAWIE010000193.1 GCA_022796195.1 Lawsonibacter sp.
GAAAAAGGACGAAGGGCTGAAAGCCACCACCCTGAACCTTTATAATTCTGCCATCCGCTTTTTCTATCGGAATGTCCTGCACATCCTTTGGGATGACATATAGATGTAAATTCCCATTCCCTACAAATATTTTATAAGATACTCTACCTTTACTGTTCTCTATCTCATAAATACCACATGATTTTTTTGTTGTATAGTCGGCTGTTCTTAAATAAAGTTTTGCAATTTCCAATGACTTAAAAGGAAAATTCCACCTTTGTAATCCTCTGTTTGGGTCATGTTCAATACAAATACAACGCCCACAAGTTCCACAAATATATTGTGTGTGGTTTTCTAAGCAGTCCAGGGGATTTAGTAATGGAGTTATTCTATTTTCGCCAGAGTAACATTCTTCACACATTTTTCTTTTTGTCCCTAATCAATCCTCATTTGTCGTGTCGATTATAGCACATGGGCCCTGTTAATCAATGCGCTTTTGCAAAGATCGTCGAAGTTATATTCCAGCAACATTTTTCTTATAAGGGACGCGGATAGAAATACCTGATTGCTATGAAGAAAGCTTTGAACTTACATACCATGAAGAATTTATTTTAAAAGTACTGTTTACCCGTGACAGTTGGAATGGAAGAATGAAAGCATGTTGTGGGATCGGAGGTTTGCTTTCTGAAAGAGAGATCTCGATGTGGGAACAAGAACATAAAAAACTTCTTGAACAAATTGCTCCTAACGAATTTAATATATTACATTATGGTGCTATTTCTGAATTAAAAAGACGTTAATCATGTTTAAAGATTTGCATTCGGACATGTTTCACGTGAAACATTTTCCTTAATTTGGATTATGGACACAAGATAATGTTTCACGTGAAACAAATTAACCCAAGATCTTGTAAAAATGTCTGTGAAACATCTAAAAAATACAAAAATGTGCCGTGAAACATTTAAATAAATCATATTTTTACATCTTTATATATCATTTATTATTTTAACTCATATATTATATTTCCTAGATCAATCAATAGTCTAAATCTTTTTAAAACATCTATCCCATTGGATACCTCAGCCACAATTTCTATGCGTCCGCTTGCCATTACCTTGCCGGAATATTTAGGAAATCCATTCGACAGAGCCGACACAAACGAATATTTTGTGTAATCTGCCCTCTCAGCCTTTCGTAAGCACTTTTTGGCACTCTAATCTTAAAATATAAAAATCTATGAAAATATAATAATCAATAAAGAATCAATTAATCCAGTTAAGTTGAGTATTTGAATCTTCTTATCTTAATGGTAGCTAATTATCTTAATAGCAGCTAAACATATCTAGTACAGCAAATATTAATCAGCCAGTACATTGACTTATCTGATTTCTTATTTTAAAGAATCAATATTCTATTGGTCTGTACTATGTTTCGATTTGTGCATAGAGTTTCAATCGTAATTCACTGTATTAACAACGTCCCATTAAAAACCTGAATCAAATACTTTAATTTTATATCCTGTGTGTATACATTTATTAATTCACATCAAATTCCTATAGATTATCCAATAATTTAGTGATATAATCGTAAGCGGACAGAAAAACAGATAATAAATGGTTTTGAAGAGAAACGTTTTGTCGAAATGCAAAACGAAAGGCAGAGGAAAAAGTAAGTATGGGAAGAACAATTGCAATTGCAAACCAGAAGGGCGGAGTTGGTAAGACAACCACCTCCATTAACTTATCCGCATCATTGGCGGAGAAAGGAAAAAAGGTCTTGGTAATTGATACAGATCCACAGGGAAATACTACAAGTGGATTTGGTGTTGAAAAGAATGATCTGGAAAATACGATCTATGAATTGATCTTAGGAGAGTGTTCTATTAATGAATGCATTTTGAATGATGTGATTCCGGGTGTATCAATCATTCCGTCTAATGTAAATCTGGCAGCGGCCGAGATTGAATTGATTGGAGTAGATAAGAAAGAATTTATTTTAAAGAATGAAGTAGACTGGGTAAAAGACAAATTTGATTTTATAATCATCGATTGTCCCCCGTCCTTAAATCTTCTTACAATCAATTCCATGACTACAGCGGACTCTGTACTTGTACCGATTCAGTGTGAGTATTATGCTTTGGAAGGTTTAAGTCAGTTGATACATACCGTTAATCTTGTAAAGGAAAGATTGAATCCGAATCTGGATATGGAAGGGGTAGTTTTTACCATGTACGATTCCAGAACAAATCTTTCCATGCAGGTGGTGGAAAATGTAAAAAATCATTTTAAACAAAATGTATATAATACTGTTATACCCAGAAATATCAGATTAGCGGAAGCACCCAGTTATGGAATGCCGATTGGAATGTATGATTCGAGATCCGCGGGTGCAGAGGCATATATGTTACTGGCGGATGAAGTAATCAACAGAAAGGGTGTATAAGTTATGGCGGTGAGACCAAAGAGAGGTTTAGGCAAAGGACTGGATGCGATGATTCCGGTTCAGGAAAATACGAGTACACCTTCTGCAGAAATAGCAGAGGACAAGCCTGAAGAAAAAAAGGCAGAGACTATTGTCAAAATTACGCAGGTGGAGCCTAACAGGGAACAGCCAAGAAAAAATTTTGACGAAGACGCGTTACAGGAACTGGCTGACTCCATCAAACAGTTTGGATTGTTACAGCCTATTCTTGTTCAGGATCGAAAGACCTATTATGAAATCATAGCGGGAGAACGCCGCTGGCG
This sequence comes from Lawsonibacter sp., assembly GCA_022796195.1. GTDB lineage: Bacteria > Bacillota > Clostridia > Oscillospirales > Oscillospiraceae > Lawsonibacter. Next base: position 2,724 of record JAAWIE010000193.1, read on the forward strand.
TGCTGCCAAGCTTGCAGGACTGAAAGAAGTTCCGGTTATCATTCGTGATTATACCGAGCAGGAGATTGTGGAGATTTCTCTCATTGAAAATATTCAGAGAGAAGACTTGAATCCGATCGAAGAGGCACAGGCATACAAAAGACTTTTAACCGAATTCAATCTGAAACAGGATGAGGTTGCGGAGAGGGTATCTAAGAGCCGGACTGCCGTTACAAATTCCATGCGGCTTTTGAAATTGTGTGATGAGGTTCAGCAGATGATCATAGATGATATGTTATCTACCGGTCATGCGAGGGCACTGATCACAATTGAAGATCCGGAACAACAGTATACTATCGCACAGAAAATTTTTGATGAGAAGTTAAGCGTCCGCGATGTAGAAAAATTAGTCAAAAATCTGAATAAACCTGAGAAGCCGAAAAAGGATATCATTGAAGACAAGAGTCTGGAAATTATATATCAGGATGTATCGGAAAAGCTGAAACAGTCTCTTGGCACGAAAGTCGAAGTTTCTTCGAAGGGAAATGGTTCCGGCAAAATCGAGATTGAGTTTTACAGTCACGATGATCTGGAAAGAATTATTGAATTATTATCCAGGCAATAGAATCATACAGACGATAATTGTATGCAGAAAGGTACAGGACCGATGAATTATAATTTACTGGAAGAAATGGGATTAGGCAGTTTCGATCTGACATATTTATTTATTGTTGTATTTGCATTGATTCTTATCCTGATGATTATTACGATTGCACAGACAGTCAGAATCCGCAAGTTGTATAAGAGATATAATAAATTTATGCAAGGTAAGAATGCAAAGAGTCTGGAAAAAGAGATTGAAGGAATTTTTGAAGACAATAAATTTATTAAGGCGTCTTCGGAAAAGAATCGTAAAGATATTATGGCATTGTACAGAAAATTTGAAGGTGCTTTTCAGAAGATCGGAATTGTAAAGTATGATGCCTTTAACCAGATGGGAGGGCAGCTCAGTTTTTCACTTGCACTGTTAGATGAAAACGATAACGGATTTGTATTGAATTCTGTTCACAGTGCAGAAGGCTGCTATTCTTATACAAAGGAAATTAAAAATGGTTTATGTGAGATTTCATTGGGTGACGAGGAAAAGAAGGCTTTAGATATTGCAATGGATTTCACAACAGAGAGTTAAATGTGGTTACAGTTAACCTTATGCATCAGTGACAGAAATTTTATAACGTGCGTCATTGCAGGAGACTGTTCTGACATGGGAAAGAGAATCAGGTTAAATTGCCACGAATAGGGTATAACAATGAAGATATGTAGGGTTGATGATCTGACTGGAACGGAGATTCTTGCAAAGGATGTTTTGACACCGGAATATCAGATACTGCTTTCTGAGGGTATGCCGCTAAAACAGGAATATGTTGAAAAGCTCAGAGAACTTGAAATTAAAGAAGTGTATATCAGGGGGGATGAGCCGAATACAAAATCTGTGGTGATCCTTAGAAGAGAACTGGAGGAATCCTTTAAATCCAAGGTAAGGAATATTCTGGAAAAATATACTTACAGTCATAATGAAAAGTTAGAAGAACTGTGCCAGATGGCGGATCATATCATTACAAATATTCTGGAAGAGGATCGGGTAGTAGAACAGATTTATGATATCAGAGGAAGAAGCTCAGATATCTATGAACATTCCATCAGCATATGCAGTTTGGCTACAGTTGTTGCATTAAAAATGAATCTTCCGGCAAAAAAAGTACATGACATTGGTGTCAGTTGTTTACTTCATGATTTGGGAATGCGGTATCTGCCGATAGAATATGCTGACAGAAGTCCGGAAGAATTAAGTGAAACAGAATATGCGGAATACAAAAAACATCCGATTTACGGATATACAGCGCTCCGAGGGGACACGACAAACGCATGAGTAAATAAATTGTAAACTATCCTTTTTTCAAGTAAGATAAAAGAGAAAGGGAGGTTTACATAATGGAAGAATTATTGGACTGG
>JAAWIE010000125.1 GCA_022796195.1 Lawsonibacter sp.
GAGAAAGAGTTCGGGGTCGAGGTGGGCCGCACTCTCCTCATGGCCGCCCTGGAGAGCCCCAAGGGCATCCTGAACGCCTACGAGATTTGTTCCGCCTCCGACCGGATGTTCGGGGTGGCCATCTCCGGCGGCGACTTTCGCAAGTGTATGCAGACCTCCCCCCAGCGCGGCGGGGTGGATATGCTCTTTGCCCGGGGCCAGATGCTGCTGGCCGCAAGAGCGGCGGGCATTCAGTGCTTCGACACCGTCTTCACCAGCCTGGACGACCAGGAGGGCTTCGAGGCCGAGGTTTTGCAGAACAAGGCCATGGGCTTCGACGGCAAGAGCCTCATCAACCCCAAGCAAATTCGTTTTGTTCACCAGGTCTTCGCCCCCACCGAGAAGGAGGTCATCCAGGCGGAGAAGATTGTCCGGGCCATCAAGGAAAACGCGGAGAAGGGCCTGGGGGTGTTCACGGTGGACGGCAAAATGATCGACATCGCCTTCCTGCCCGGCGCGGAGCGCACGCTGAAATTGGCCCGGGCCTGCGGCATGTATGAGGGGGACTTGGTATGAAGAATGCAGTAGGACGCGAGATTCCCGACTCCCTGCTGGTGGACGGCAAGGAGGTCTACCAGGGCAAGAACTATATGGACGGCAAATACCTCCAGAAGGCCGCTCCCAGGACGAAGCGGTATGAGCCCCCCCGGGAGAGCAAAATCGTGGACTCCATCGTCCAGGCGTTGCAGGACTGCGGGGCCAAAAGCGGCATGACCTTCTCCTTCCACCACCATCTCCGGGACGGGGACTATGTGGTGAACATGGTGATGCAGGCCGCCATTGAGGAGCTGGGCCTGGAGGAGCTGACCATTGCCGCCTCCAGCCTGGGCGCCGCCCACGATCCCATTGCCGGTTACATTGAGGCGGGCAAGGTGGTGGGCCTCCAGACCTCCGGCATTCGGGGGCGGATGGGTGAGGTGGTGTCCGCCGGAAAGCTGAAGACCCCTGCGATCATCCGCTCCCACGGGGGACGCCCCAGGGCCATTGAGGGGGGCGAGGTCCACATTGACATTGCCTTCATTGCCGCCCCCACCAGCGACTGCGCGGGCAACTGCCGGGGGATTGGCGGCAAGTCGGACTGCGGCTCCATGGGCTACGCCATGACCGACGCCAAATACGCCGACCACGTGGTGGTGGTCACCGACTGCCTGGTGGACTTTCCCAACCTCCCCGCCAGCGTGGAGGCCATCGACGTGGACGCAGTTGTAGTGGTGGACTCCATCGGCAATCCCCAAAAAATTGCCTCTGCCGCCGCCCGGATTTCCCAGAATCCCCGGGACCTGATGATGGCTGAAAACGTGGCCAAGGTGATTGCCTCAACCCCCTGGTTCAAGGACGGTTTTTCCTTCCAGACCGGCGTGGGCGGGCCCAGTCTGGCCGCCAACCTGTTTCTGGAGCAGTACATGGACCAGCGGAACATCAAAATGGGCTGGGCCATTGGCGGCATCTGCGGCCCTATGGTGGAGCTGTTGAAAAAGGGCAAGGTGGGCAAGGTTATCGACGTGCAGGACTTCGACTTGGACGCGGTGCAGTCCATCCACACAACCCCGGGCCACTGCGAGATGAGCGCCAGCCAGTACGCCAACCCCGCCAACAAGGGGGCCTTCGTCAACAAGCTGGACTTTGTGGTGCTGGCCGCCCTGGAGATCGACACCGGCTTCAACGTCAACGTCCTCACCGGCTCCGACGGCGTCCTGCGGGGGGCCCCCGGAGGTCACCCGGACGCGACAGCGGGGAGCAAGGTGTGCGTCATCGTGGCCCCCCTGGTCCGGGGGCGGATGGCCACCGTCTGCGAGCACGTGGTCACCGTCACCACCCCCGGCGACTGCGTGGACGTGCTGGTCACCGACTACGGCGTCGCCGTCAATCCCCTGCGCCCCGACCTGATGGAATGTCTGGACAAGGCCGGCATCCCCCATGTCCCCATTGAGGCGCTGAAGGAAAAGGCCTACTCCCTGGTGGGCCGCCCCGATAGTCTGGAGTGGGAGGACAAAGTGGTGGCTGTGCTGGAGGCCCGGGACGGCACCATCCTGGACGTGGTGCGGAAGATTAAGCCCTTCACGCTGGACTGAGCGAAACCGAACGGAAAGAGGTACGTATTATGACGGAAACTGTAGTAGGTATTCTGGGACTGCTGTGTATTGTCGCCATTGTGGTGACTCTGTTCCAGAGCAGGACCCTTCCCAGCATTGCCTTCATTGTGTTCCCCTTTATCCTGGCGATGGTCCTGGTTTTGGGCGGCTATATCCCCCTGGACGGTGTGGAGGCCATGATTAAGACCGGCTTCAGCTCCACCGCTCCCACCGCCGCTCTGTTTGTCTTCTCGGTGCTGTATTTCGGCATTATGACCGACGCCGGGATGTTTGACGTCATCATCGGCAGGCTGATGAAACTGGTGGGCAACAGTGTTATTGGGGTCACCGTGATGACCACCGTGATTGCTCTTATCGGACATCTGGACGGCGGCGGGGCCTCCACCTTCTGCATTGTGGTCCCCTCCATGCTGCCCGTCTACAAGAAGATGCACATGCGGCCCACAACCCTGCTGCGGGTCAGCGTGCTGGCCATGGGCGTGCTGAATCTGATGCCCTGGTCGGGCCCCACCGCCCGGGCGGCCACCGTGCTGGGCATTGAGGCCAGCGACCTGTGGAGTACCCTGCTGCCCATCCAGGCCTTTGGGATTGTGCTCTGCCTGGCCCACGCCGTTCTGGCCGGTGTCCAGGAGCAGCGGCGGGGGGCCGGTCTCAACGGCAGGCTGGCCCAACTGGAGGGGGACGTGGTCCTGGATGAGGCCGCCCGGGAGGCGCAGAACGACCTGGCCCGCCCCAAGCTGTTCCTGTTCAATATCCTGCTGACCCTCGGGGTGATTGCCCTGCTGGTCTGGGACAAATTCCCCAGCTACCTCCCCTTCATGCTGGGCGTGGCCGCCTCCATTCTAATCAACTACGGCCTGGACTCTAAAATGCACAAGAAAATCATCAAACTTCACGCCGGCCCCGCCCTGATGATGTGCTCCACTCTGATGGGGGCCGCGGTGCTTATGGGGGTTCTTACCACCAGCTTTGACGCCTCCGGCGCGGTCATCAGCGCCAAGACCATGGAGATTCCCCCGGACGCGACCCTCAGCGTGGTCCGCTGTCTGGCCAACATCATCCGGGATATTCTGCCCGGCGCCCTGGGCCAGCAGCTGCCGCTGGTCATCGGGATTCTGTCTGTGCCTCTGGCCCTGGCCTTCGACACCGACAGCTACTTCTATGGTATGCTCCCTGTGATGATCGCCATTGGTCAGGGCTTTGGCGTGGAGGCCCTGCCCATCGCCGTAGCTATGGTGGTCTGCCGCAACTGCGCCACCTTCATCAGCCCTATGGTCCCCGCAACCCTGCTGGGCACCGGTCTGGCCGACGTGGACATCAAGGACCACATCAAGCACAGCTTCCTCTATGTGTGGGGCTTCTCCATCCTGTGCATGTTGTTTGCCATCCTGCTGGGCATCATACCGCTGTAAGCCCCCCCCCTTTCCCCACTCCCCTGGCGTTTGCGAACCCGCGGCGTCAGGGGCTTTTTGAACCGCCGGGTTTGTGCTATACTGAAATTTGAGGTGATTTTCATGGGCGACACACTGACCGTCATCTCCCCCCGAGACGCAAGGGCCCAGAGGCAGGTGGACCGGCTCCTGGAGCAGGAGGGCATCCAGCGGGACGGCAATCTGGACTACACCTGCGGTATTTTTGATAGTGACTGGCGGCTGGCCGCCACCGGGAGCTGCTATGGAAATACCATCCGCTGTCTGGCGGTGGACCGGGAGCGTCAGGGGGCGGGGCTGCTGAATCAGATTGTGGGCCGCCTGATGGAGGTCCAGGCGGAACGGGGGAACACCCACCTGTTTCTCTGCACCAAGCCCCAGAGCGCTAAATTTTTCGGGGACCTGGGTTTTTATCAGATCGTCCGCCTGGACAACCTGGTCTTTATGGAGAACCGCTGCCAGGGCTTTGCCAGGTACTGCGCTGCCCTGGAGAAGAACCGCCGGAAGGGGACCTCCGCCGCCATTGTGATGAACGCCAATCCTTTCACTCTGGGCCACCTCCATCTGGTGGAGCGGGCGGCAGCGGAGAGCGACGTCGTCCACCTCTTTGTCCTCAGCGAGGAGGCGGGGCCCATTCCCTTTGCGGTGCGGAAGAGACGGGTTCAAGAGGGGACGGCCCACCTGTCCAACGTGATCTGCCACGACTCCGGGCCCTACATGGTCAGCGCCGCCACCTTTCCCAGCTACTTTTTAAAGGATGAGGATACCGTGGTCCGGACCCATGCCGCCCTGGACTTGGCAGTCTTCAGGAAAATTGCCCCCTGCCTGAATATAACCCGCCGCTACGTGGGGGAGGAGCGGGCCAGCCGTGTTACCGCTCTGTACAACCAGGAGATGATCCGCCGCCTGCCGGAGCTGGGGCTTGAGTGCCGGGTGGTCCCCCGGCTGGAGAAGAACGGCAAACCAGTGAGCGCCAGCGCAGTGCGGCAGCTAATCCACGACGAGCAGCTGGAGGACATCCGGCCTCTGGTGCCGGATTGTACCTGGAACTACTTTCACGCCCCGGAGTATGTTATCATATATATCCGTGATATATTAATTTGGGCGTAAAACCCCACATCCTTGCTCCTTTTTAGCGAAGGG
>JAAWIE010000126.1 GCA_022796195.1 Lawsonibacter sp.
CCCGTCCAGCTGGACGGGGCGCGTTTTGTGTCAGGACAGCTGGAACTGTCCGGTGTAGAGCCGGTAGTACCGGCCTTTTTCCTCTAAAAGGCGTTCGTGATTGCCTTTTTCCTCAATTTTGCCGTGTTCAATGACTACAATGCAGTTGGAATTGCGCACAGTAGACAGACGGTGGGCGATGACAAACACCGTCCGGCCCTCCATGAGGGCGTCCATGCCCTGCTGAATCAGGGCTTCTGTCCGGGTGTCGATGGAGGAGGTGGCTTCGTCCAAAATCATTACCGGCGGGTCGGCAACAGCGGCCCGGGCGATGGCTAGCAGCTGCCGCTGACCCTGAGACAGGTTTGCACCGTCTCCGGTGACCTGAGTCTGATATCCCTCGGGCAAACGGCGTATGAAGGAATGGGCATTGGCGCTTTGGGCGGCAGCAATGCACTCCTCATCGGTGGCGTCCAGGCGGCCATAACGAATGTTGTCCATGATTGTGCCAGTAAACAGGTGAGTGTCCTGAAGCACCGCGCCCAGCGACCGGCGCAGGTCGTCCTTGCGGATGGCGGTGACGTTGATGCCGTCATAAGTAATCATGCCGCCCTCGATCTCGTAGAACCGGTTAATCAGGTTGGTGATGGTGGTCTTTCCCGCTCCGGTGGAACCCACAAAGGCGATTTTCTGGCCCGGGTCGGCGTAGACTGACACATCCTTCAAAATCCGCTTGCCGGGGACGTAGGAGAAATCCACATGGCTAAACCGGACCGCCCCCCGCAGTTCGGTGAGGCAGAAGTCCTCGCCGGGGACGTTGCGCACCGTGCCCCGGATCAGGTGGAGGGACATGGTTCCGTCGGGGCTGGGGTATTTCCACGCCCAGCTGTGACTGGCCAGCGCGGCGGGGTCGGGGAGGGACTCCGGGTCGGTAATCTCAGTCAGGGATTCGTCCTCACCGATAAAGACCGGAACAAGTTCCATGCCGTTACCCCGGGGCGTGCGCCACGCCCAGACCCGGGGGCGTCCCGTGCCGGAGAAGGGGGAGAGGGTACCGTTGGCGTCCTTTTCAGCGGGAATCAGGGTGACCGAACCCTCGTTGACCTCAGCGGCGGTATCCATCACCTCAAAAATGCGCTCCGCGCCTGCCATGGCGGACAGAAGAGTGGTCATCTGCTGAGAAATCTGGTTCAGCGGCTGGCCCACCTGACGGGAGTAATTGAGATAAATAGCCAGTCCGCCCAGGTCGAAGCCCTGAAGCACCGAGAGCAGTCCGCCCAGCGCGGCGGTGAGGGCGTAACTGATGTTCATTAGGTTGCCCGCTACTGGCATAATCATAGTGGAATAGAAGTTGGCCTGCTGGGCGGCATCCCGATAGGCATTGTTCAGTTCTTGGAATTTGGCTTTGGCTTCTGCCTCGTGGGTGAAAGCCTTGACCACCTTTAACCCTTCGATTGTCTCTTGAATTTCTCCGTTTACCTTACCCAACGCTTCCTGTTGCTTCTGATAAAATTTCCGGCTGCGGCCTCCCAGCTGTTTAAACAGGAGCATGGTGAGTGCCAACACCAAAGCGGTGGCTAAAAACAGCTTCCAGTTGATGACCAGCATGAGGGTTACCAGACCGATAAACATCAGACAGCTGGAGAACAGGGAGACCACACTTTGCTGGAGGGCCGTCTGTACGTTGTCTGCGTCGTTGGTGAAACGGCTCATTAGCTCGCCGTGGGGGTGCTGGTCGAAGTAGGAGAGAGGGAGCTTCTGTAAACTGTCGAACAAGTCTTTACGCAGACGGTTGACACCTTTTTCAGCCAACCGGACCATAGCGGCGGACTGTCCATAGGTTGCCAGACAGCCCAGCAGATAGACCGCTGCCAGTTGGAGGATTGCAAGGCCCAGTCCAGTGAAGTCGGTACAGCCCGACCAGATAAAGTTGTTGATAATGGGACGCATCAGGTATGATCCGCCCAGATTGGTACCCACCGAAATGAGCAGACACAGCAGGACAAAGAGCAGAGGCAGCTTGCTTTTTGTGAGGTAGCCTAGCAGCCGGCTCATGGTCCGTCTCATGTTTTTGGGTTTGACAAAGCCCCCTCTTGGGGCATGGTGAGGCCCTGGCATTATCCGCCCACCCCCTCTTGCTGAGATTGATAAATTTCCTGATAGATTTTGTTGTTGGACAGCAGTTCTTCATGAGTGCCCCGTCCTGCGATGTGGTCGTCGTCCAGAATGAGGATTTCGTCCGCATACTGAACCGAGGAGATGCGCTGGGCGATGATGATGACGGTGGTATCCTTGAGGTTGCGATGGAAGGATTCCCGGATTGCTGCCTCGGTGGCGGAGTCCACAGCGGATGTGGAGTCGTCCAGAATAAGGACCGCCGGCTTACGCAGCATGGCCCGAGCGATGCACAGCCGCTGTTTCTGTCCGCCAGATACATTGGTGCCGCCCTGCGTCAGCTGGGTGTTGAAGCCATCGGGCAGGCCCATAATGAAGTCGTAAGCCTGAGCGTCTTTTGCGGCCTGGATGATTTCATCTTCGGAGGCGTCCGATTTACCCCAAAGAAGGTTTTCGCGGATAGTTCCGGTAAACAAAATATTGGTTTGTAGTACCATTCCAATTCTTCTCCGCAATTCTTCCAGGGGATAGTCCCGCACATCCACCCCATCGACCAGCACTGAACCGCCAGTAACGTCGTAGAATCGAGGAATCAAGTTGACGAGGGAAGACTTTCCGGTGCCGGTACCGCCCACAATGGCAACAAACTGTCCCGGCTCCACCGAGAAGCTGATGTGAGACAGAACATCGTCCCCGGTGCCTCCGGCGGCGTATTTGAAGGAGACATTGCGGAACTCCACCTGTCCATGGGGTGAGGGGAGGTAGGCAGGTTCCTCTTTATTCTGCACCGAGGGGACTGTCTCCAGTACTTCGTTGATGCGCCGTGCACAAGCTTGTGCACGAGAGAGCTGAAGCAGAGACATGGCAACCATCATAACACTCATAAGGATCTGCATGATATAGGACAGAAAAGCGTTGAGGTCGCCCAGTTCAAATGTGGCCCCCATAACCATTTTTCCACCAAAGTAAAGTACTGCCAGGGTGGCTCCATTCATACACAGCATCATAATTGGCATGATAGCGATAATTCGCATGCCTACGGTGAGGCCGGCATTCATCAGTTCATCGCTGGAGCGGTTGAACTTCTCACGCTCGTAGTCCTCTCGGACGAAAGCTTTCACTACCCGGATTGCCACCAGATTTTCCTGAAGGACGTTATTCAGCCCATCAATCTTTTTCTGCATCAGTTCAAAGAGTTTGGTGCAGATTTTCATTAAAACGGCAATTGCCAGTACCATTAGGGGAATAATGACCAGCAATATCACCGCCAGTCGTGCGTTCAGATACAAATTGACGGCTAGGGCGGCAATGAGCATCACCGGAGCCCGGACCAACATTCGCAGGCCCATAGCCAGCATCATGGTCATAGCGTTCACGTCGTTGGTCATACGGGTAATGAGAGAAGCAGAGGAAAAATGGTCAATGTCGGCGAAGGAGAAATCCTGTACTTTATTAAACAGACATTGGCGCAAGTTGCCTCCAAAACCCTGGCTGGCGAAAGCGGCGTATTTCGCAGCTAGTACGCCGCAGGCCATGGCGATGGCGGCGAGAATCAGCATAGCCGCCCCTAGCTGAAAGATATAGCTTGTGTCACCAGAGGGGATTGCCACATCCACAATTTCCGCCATGACCAGCGGGAGGAGCAGTTCGCAGATTACCTCCAGTACAATGAGGATAGGCGCTTTGACTGCATCTTTTTTATAACCCTCCAGATGGGTCAGGAACAGGGAAAGCAAGGTAAAATCACTCCTTTTCGTGGGGATTGAGATTGTCCAGCATCCGGCGTTGGAACCGAGACAGCTGGGCCAGTTCCTCCAGCGAGAAGCCGTCCATCATGCGGGCGGAGACCCGGCGGAATACATCTCGACAGCCCTCCACAGCGGCGGTGCCCTTTTTGGTCAGAAAGACCCGGTTACGCCGTGCATCCTCTTGCCAAGGTTCCCGACGGATATAGCCGTCCCGCTCCAAGCCTTTGAGAGAATTCGCTACAGCGGCAGGGGAGATGTGGAGCAGATCAGCCAGTTCACGCTGGGCCTGACACTGTCCGTCCGGACTCTCTCCAGCGGACTGGAGGATAGATACCAGCATTGGGTGACCTACCTCACCCAGACCAGCGGCCTTCAATTCTGACTGAATGGCGGCCCGGTGGGCCTGGTGCAGGCTGCGGGACAACAGTTCCATCTCGTGAAACGATACTTCCACGAGAAAGACCTCCTTTCTGTAAAATCGTTAATCAGTTAATGATTAACACCTTGATAATTTTACTCGGTCCGATAGAAATGTCAAGGGATTTTTCCAGGATTTAAAAATTGTTTACAGTTCTATTTGACAACGGACGGTTTTTCCTGTATGATACTGCTTGCAGCAAGCTGGACAGCCGCGCGGGCGGGGCGAAAGGCCCGTCTGTGAGGAAAGTCCGGGCTCCACAGGGCAAGGATAACGGGTAACACCCGCCGGGGGCGACCCTAGGAAAAGTGCAACAGAAATAGA
>JAAWIE010000127.1 GCA_022796195.1 Lawsonibacter sp.
GCCACGCAGCCACTGGAAGAAACTGACCCAGCTGGCCTTGTCCTCCTTCATCCCCTCGGCGGCGCCCAAAACTTCACGGTATCCGTCCTCATTTACCGCGATTGCCACCAGTATCGCCACATTTTCATACTCTCTACCCCAATTCCGCCGCAGATAGATTCCGTCCACATAGATGTAGGGATATCTGCCGCCCTGCAAGGGCCGGTTCCGCCAATCCTCGATATGGACATAGGCTTTCTTGTTCAGCTCACTGATGGTAGCCGGTGACACCTTGCTGCCCCACAGAGCCTCGGTAATGTCCTCCACTCGCCCCAGCCAGGTACATCTCAATGAGGGCCTCTTCCACGCTGCTTTCCCGGCGGCGGTACGCTCGATGATGGCTGTCTCAAAAGAAATTCCCTTGAGTTTGGGCACCTTCAGGGTAACATCTCCGGAAGTTGTGGTGAGATTGCGGCTGTAATGGCCGCTGCGGTAGCCCTGCCGCTGCTCATTGCGCTCGTACCGCGCCGCCTGGGTCAACTTCTCTGCTTCCACTTCCAGCAGTTCGTTGAGCGTTTCTTCCACGCTGCCTCGCACAAGTTCCTTGATCTGATCCTTGATTACTTCTTCATTTAGCTGTACAATTTTCTCGGACATGGTTTGCAGTCTCCTTTCAGAATGGTGTGTCGCTACTTCATTCTACCAGAGGGCTGCAAACTATGTCTCTTTTCCTTTTTGCGAAACTTATGATACCTTATCACTATTAAATAGCTTTAGCGTTATAGAACTATCGGCTATGCCAGCGAGGATGAAAAAGCAGTAAGCGTCAAACTTCCCCACACCTTGCCAGAGCTCAGAAGAGATGAGAAAATACAATGGAGTCTGGTGTAGTGCCATGTACTATCAGATAGTACATGGCACTACATGTAATCGAAGGTTCTTTTTTTGGGGGGGGGGGTAAAATATGGATCGAGGACTTCAAAAAGCAAACCATTATAACCAACTGACAGAATGGGCGCAGCGAGTGGAGGCATGCCGAAGAAGCGGACAGAAGGTCAGTGAATGGTGCTCAAAACAAGGTATCCCGGTGTCTACCTACTACAGCTGGCAGCGAAAAGTGTATCAGGCGGTAACAGCGGAGACAGAGGTGTGTTTCACAGAAATTTCAGCCAGGCCGGCAGATAGAGGGACAATGGCAAGCATAGAAAGCGGAGAACTGCGTATTGAAATACATGCAGGAGCGGATACAGAAACGGTCCGGGCCATCATCCAGGCGCTGAAAGAATGCTGACAGATTTCAAGGGAGCGGATCATGTGTACATAGCCTGCGGGTACACGGATCTGCGGCGAGGAATAGACGGGCTGGCCAGCCTGGTCCAGCAGCAGTTTCAACTGGACCCATTCAGCAATACGCTGTTTCTGTTCTGCGGCAGAAGGCGGGACCGGATCAAGGGTCTGTACTGGGAAGGAAACGGCTTTATTCTACTGTACAAACGGTTGGAAAGCGGCAGCTTCCAGTGGCCGAGGAACGGTGCGGAGGCTTTGGAGTTAAGTGCTCAGCAGTACCGGTGGCTCATGGAGGGACTGAGCGTGGAGCAGCCAAAGGCGCACCGTCCGGTGGAAGGGCTCAGCATAAAATAAATGGGAGAAAAGTGCAGAAAAAGCTGTTCTTTTTTGGCGCAATATGGTATAATTAGGCCATGAAGAAGAAAGAAAATGAGACAACCTACAACGAAGCGCTGGAGTTTCTGCGTGCGGAAAACAAGGCGCAGAAAGGGCGGATCGCGGAATTGGAACAGCAGGTTGAGTGATTGACCGAAGCGATCCGGCTGGCGCAGCGCAAGCGTTTCGGCGCATCTCCCGAGCACAGCAGCGGGGAGGCCATGGAGCAGCTGAGTCTGCTGTTTAACGAGGCGGAGGTCTATGCAGACCAGACGGCCAAAGAGGATGACAGCAGTGTGGCCGTTGCCGCCCACAAGCGGCACAGGAGGCATGAATACACGTTGGACGAACTGCCGGAAAACGTGCCAGTGGAGGTGGTGGAACACCGCCTGCCGGCAGAGAAATTGGTCTGCCCGGAATGTGGGAGTACCATGGCTGAGATTGGCAAGGATGTGCGCTGGCGTCTGAAGCTGGTCCCGGCCAAGGCAGTGGTTGTGGAGGACTGGTACTACACCTATGCCTGTCGGAGCTGCGAGAGGGATAATACGCAGACCCCGGTGGTGAAGGTGCCGAGAGAGCCGAACTTCATCCCCGGCAGCTTTGCCACGCCGGAGGTCGTGTCACATCTCGCGGTGCAGAAGTTTGTCATGGGTTCTCCCCTGTACCGGCAGGAACAGGAACTTAAATGCCAGGGCATTCCCCTGTCACGGCAGACCATGTCCAACTGGCTGCTGTGGGCAGCGGAGCATCTGCTGACCCCGGTGTATGACCAGCTGCACGAAGAACTGCTGAAGCGGGAGGTCCTCCACGCGGATGAGACCACACTGCAGGTGCTCCATGAGCCGGGTAAAACAGCCCGAAGCAACAGCTATATGTGGCTGTACCGCACCAGTGGGGATACCGGCCAGCCCATCGTGCTGTATGACTACCAGCCAGGACGGGGCGCCTGCTGCCCGAAAGCATTCCTGAACGGCTTCAAGGGGTATCTGCACACGGATGGGTACGACGTGTACCACAAGCTGCCTGAAATAACGATAGTTGGGTGCTGGGCTCATGCCAGAAGGAAATTCGACGAGGCTATGAAGTCTCTGCCGAAAGGAAAAGCCAAGAACAGCTCAGCGGCTCAGGGGCTGGCTTACTGCAATCTCCTGTTCAAAATTGAGGAAGGGTTGGTTGACCTGCCTCCTCAAGAACGCTATGACCAGCGGCTGAAGCAGGCGAAGCCTGTTTTGGACGCGCTGTTGGCATGGGCAAATACTAGAGCAGCCGCACCGAAATCCGCTTTGGGCAAGGCGCTATCCTATCTCAAAGAGCAATGGCCCTATTTGCTTGATTTCTTGATTTTTTGAAAGACGGCAGGCTGGAACTGAGCAACAACCGGGCCGAGCGCAGCATTAAGCCTTTTGTCATTGACCGAAAGAATTTCCTGTTTGCCGATACACCCAGCGGTGCAAAAAGCAGCGCGGTGATCTTCTCCCTCATCCAGACCGCTGCGGAGAATGGGTTAGACCCCTATCGCTACTTGACGTGGCTCTTATCCTCTGCTGGGGAGATGGACTTGGTCCAGTCGCAAAATGCTCGGCTTCTGCTGCCCTGGAACGCTCCTGCTGTCTGCAAAGTTTAATCTTTTTTGCTCCAAGCCAAGTGAAAACCTGGCTTGGAGTTTTCTTGTGGAGAAAGGTTTGACGCTTACAAAAAGCAAGTTAACGATTACAGAAATGTGGCGATAAAAGAGAAATTGTCCATTTACGGGCTGCAGAGCACGAAATGCAGACGGGGAAATTTTAAGGTGCCTGCGAGCAAAAGGCTCTTCTAGGGCCTAGTCAACCCCCCGGCTAAGCCGGGGAGTTGACTGCCTGGGGAGTTTGACGCTTAAGATTTGCCTGGCAAATGTCTCATCCTTGTTTTGAGATTAATTTTACTCCGTATCTTACGAGTGTATCGAAAATTGTGCAGATAAATAGTATACAGGAGAATTTTCCGTTAAGGGAATATCATCATAAGATATCAGATCAATGATGATACGATAATCTCCAGATGGCAACACGCCATAATCATATTCCCACTTGCACCCTATTCTATTAGGAGGATATCGAGCCCAAGAAAACTCACTATCTGAATAGTAGTGTAAACCGTCCACGAAACCAGCTTCAATCTCTGAAGCTGTTGGAATGTGAATATCAAGTGAGGGGGCACCAAAGGTAATGTCTGGTAATGGCGCGAATGTGTACCAGTTCCCTTTTCTGTATTTCTCAATACAGTATGATAACCCACGGAACAGATCATTTCGCTCAGTTGTATTATGTGTGATAATTTCCGCCCCGGATGGAGTAAGTGTTGTCTGGTCAATTTCGATCCAGATTCCTTCGATTGCATTGACTGTATCATACGGTGATAGCTCGCCGGTGAAATTATCCAATTCTTTAGCAATAGGGTATTTGGAATATGCAAAGGGAAACAAGCTGCTAAATTCAATTTCCGAATATTGTGATATTGAGTTTATATGTGATGCCAATTTACAGCTAAAGTCAATCCAAAACCGCTCTGAAGGGAGAGGTTATTCATACTTGAGGAGATATGAACTGGCGAGTTAAGTAATAGCTATTCACCTTGTCACTCGGCTTTAAAAAGATTTATATACAGTAATGGTTTTCAAATATTTCACTGAAAGATTTTGCAATTTTCAGCCCTAACCTTATGTAACTCGGCAAATGGTGGCAAAACCTTGATTTTCAGGCGTTTCCGCCATTTGCCGTTTGGGAGAGTTATTCGCATATCTTGGCGTATCCCGGCGTGACTTTGCGCTGAAACGTAGTACGGAAGTAGTAAAAGCGGCCTGCCGCTTTCTTTTTACTACTTTACTACTCACTACGCGGCCAGCCGCTCCATTAATGTTGGCGTGGCCCATGATGTACTGCAACGCCTTGGGGTTCATACCGGCATTTGCCATGCGGGTACAGAACGTGTGCCGGAGGGAGTGCGGGGTGATGTTGGGCAACTGCTTCCTTGTGCTGCTTGTTGTACTTCTTCACAAGGCCCCTAATCATGTTGTTATAGTCCATGCCCACTTTCAGCATCCCGTCCCTTTTGAGGAACAGGAAGTTTGCATACCCGTCTACCGTGATGGTGGTTTTCTTTCCCCGGTTCTTCAGCACCCGCTTCAACGCCCTGTAGACCGGCTCACTCATAGGGATTTCCCGGTAGCCGCTTTTGGTCTTGGGCGTTTCAATATGAAGCAGACACAGTTTAATTGTCCTGTTGAGGCCACGCTGTCGTTGATTGGCGGGAAATATAAGCCGCTCATTGCTACGGCGCATAATTCTTATCGCAGCAACGGCATACTGCCGGTCAACTTATTGACCTTTTTCTTCGGGCCACAGATGGCAACACCAAAATATTGCAGGGTACTTTCTGGAACGTGGCCCATCTTCTCAATAAATTCGTCATAGGTTTTGCAGCCCTGGGCCAAATCGGAGAAGTCCACCACCGTTAAATCTTGAAAATCGGGCTGGTAGAGCTTTTCCCGTATCTGCTTGATGATCTCCGGCGAACCGCGCAGGATGGGCACAGGAAATTCGATGATGCCAAGATGTTCGTTGCCGCTTTGGTCGGTAACGTCAGCCCCTACCACCTCCGGCATTTTCTTTCCCAGGGTGATGCCCATGATCGCCGCCGTGTTTGCGATGATGCCCAACAGCAGGCTTTCGTCAATCACCATGACGCACTTTTCATTTTGCCAGTCCATTTTGCTTTTCCTCTTTTCTCAAAAATAGTTTGCTCTCTGACAGGAGCAGGCCCGCCAGTGTCAGAAATGTTCCAACAGCGGCCAAGGTGGTAATTTTTTCATGGAGGATTGCCACCGAAGTCACCACTGTGATTACGGGAACCATGTAGATGTAAACGCTCGTCTTGACCGCTCCCAACGCCTTGACCGCGAAATTCCAGGTGACAAAGCACAGGGCCGATGCGCCCAGCCCCAAAAAGAGAATATTGAACAGGTATAAGGGATTTGCAAACCTCGTCAAATCCAGCTTAAAGTCAAACAAAAACAGTGTTGGGAGCATGAACAGGATGCCATAGCAGAACACCCGCCGGGTAGTGAGAATGGTGTGGTAGCCGTAGCCGCTGATTTTCTTTGTCAGCACAGAATAGCAGGCCCAAATCAGCGCGGCCAGCAGCGCCAGCAAGTCCCCAGTGGGGTTTAGTTCCAGCTTGGAGCCGTTGAAGCTGATAAGTGCGATCCCGGCCATTGCAACTACAAAGCCAACGAAAAAGCTGGCATGGGGCTTTTCCTCTTTCAGAAACAGATGGGATAGAATGGCCGTGAAAAACGGCGCTACGGAGATAATCACCCCGACATTGGAGGCCATTGTATAGGTGAGCGCGATATTTTCCAGCAGATAGTATAGGCATATCCCGCACAGGCCCGCAGCGGCAAAGGTCAATTCCTGCTGCCTGTTCGTACCTTTCAAACGCCGGGGATAGACCAGCAGAAGGGCCAACAGCCCCATGACAAAGCGGAAGAATAATATTTCTACTGGCTGGAAGTCCACCAGCAGAATTTTGGTAGAGATAAAGGTCGTTCCCCAAATGATGATTGTAAGCAGGGCAGAGAAGTGGCCCGCTGTGCTGTTACCATTCATGTGGCATCCCCTCCGCATCCTTGAAGATGTCCCAATAGATACCAGGGGCCAGTCCAATAAATCGGTTGAAATAGTTGGAGAAGTGGCTTTGATCGGAGAAGCCGGTTTGCAGCGCCGCCTCAACGGGGGGAACACCTTGCTCCAGCAGCTTTTTGGCCTTGCCGATACGAATATTTTCCAGGTAGCTGTACGGTGTGACGCCCTTTGAGCAGGTAAAGGCCCGGAGCAGGGTGGATTTGCTCAATCCGGCACAACGGCAGATCTGATCCAAATAAATCCGCTGGGCATAATGCTGTTCCATAAAGGCACAGGCTTTCTCAATTTCCTCCCGGCACTCCGGGATGCAGTTCTCAAAAGGCTGGCCGTATTGCTGGATCAGCAAAGAAATTAGAAACAGCAGATTTTCCTCTTTTCCAAATTCATTGGAGCCTTTCATCACCAGCTCATGGAGCGGGCGCAGATAGCAGGTGACTTCTTCATCAAAGATTACGTTTTGGGAAAATCCGGGCAGCTCCCGTCTGCCGGTGACTTCCTCCGCCAAG
>JAAWIE010000016.1 GCA_022796195.1 Lawsonibacter sp.
AGCCCCATATTTTTGGGGCCGAAGGAGATATCCTTGTACACCGTCTCCTCAAAGAGCTGATACTCTGGGTATTGGAACACCAGCCCTACCTGGAACCGGGTCCGCCTGGTGACCTTGGGGTCGGACCAGATGTCGGTGTCTTGGAACCGTACCTGTCCCGAAGTGGGCTTGAGCAGGGCGTTCAGGTGCTGGATGAGGGTGGATTTGCCCGACCCGGTGTGGCCGATGATGCCTAAATACTCGCCGGGGTAGGCGCAGAAATCGACGCGGTCCAGCGCGGTGTGCTCAAAGGGGGTTCCGGCGGAATAGGTGTGAGTGAGGGTTTTGGTCTCAATAATAGGCTGCATAGAGATACATCCTTACACATAGAATGGTACACGCCCCAAAGGGGTCGCGTCCGTGGGGGCAGCTCGAACAATCAGGCAGGAATGGCGGGCAGATGAGATCCGCCCTTATACGGGTTGCAGCAATTGGAACAGTGCCTGAGCGCACTCCTCGTCGCTCAGGGCGTCCAACGGCACGTCACAGCCGGCCTGACGCAGTTCCCAGAGCAGAGACACCGTCTGAGGGACGGTCAAACCGACCTGCTGCAACTCCTCCACCCGGGAGAAGACTGTTTTCGGCGCACCGTCGGCCACCACCTTGCCCTTTGCCATGACCACCAGACGGTCCGCCTGCGCGGCCTCGTCCATATGGTGGGTGATGAGGACAACGGTTACACCCCGTTCCCGGTTCAGGGTTTTGATGGTGCGCAGAACATCGTTTCGTCCGATGGGGTCCAGCATGGCGGTGGGCTCGTCCAGAACGATGCACCGGGGACGCATGGCGATCACGCCGGCAATGGCCACCCGCTGTTTCTGCCCCCCCGAGAGGAGGTGGGGGGCGTGTTCCCGGTAGCCGTACATGTTGACGGCTTTCAGCGCGTCGTCCACCCGCTGGCGAATCTCGCTGGGGGGAACGCCCAGGTTTTCAGGAGCAAAAGCAACGTCTTCCTCCACCACATTGGCAACGATCTGGTTATCCGGATTTTGGAAAACCATGCCAACGGTGCGCCGGAGCTCCAGCAGGCGGTTTTCGTCGGTCGTATCAATGCCGTCCACATAGACCGCTCCGCCAGAGGGGAGCAGTATGGCGTTCATGTGCTTCGCCAGGGTGGATTTGCCCGACCCGTTGTGGCCCAGCACGGCGACAAAGGTGCCCTCCTCAATGTCCAGACTCACCCCGTCCAATACGACAGGGGTGACCCCCTCGGCGGCGGGGTAGGAGAAGCGGAGGTCTTTCGTTTGTATGATAGCGGACATAGCAGTCCCTCCGATATCTCGAAAAGTAACGCTGTATTATACCATTACATAGGGTTTTCGTCAATGAAAAAGACAATAAAAAAGCTCCCTTGTGGAGGGAGCTGAGACGAAGCAACTGTGCTGGGCGGGCTGTACGCAATGGAAATCGGTTCCGATTAACTGGATGCTCGGGTCCAGCGTCCGGTGGCCCCGCAGGGGAGAACCAGGCCGGTTTGTGTAACGGGCAGGCCCAGTTCGTCAGAGACGGTGTGCCCGCCGAACTTTTTGGAGATCAGTGTTTCCAGAATGTAGGTGACCACGCTGGGGGCCAGCCCGGTGGTGTAAGAGTTGAGGATGAGAAACAGCGGTTCATCGGACAGCACACCGCTCACCAGCTCCACAAAGGGGTAGAGGTTTTCCTCCAGCTTCCACACCTCGCCCGTAGGGCCGCGGCCGTAGGAGGGTGGGTCCATGATAATGGCGTCGTACTTCCGGCCCCGGCGAATCTCCCGCTCTACAAATTTTCCGCAGTCGTCCACAATCCAGCGGATGGGGGCGTCTTCCAGTCCGGAGCTTTTGGCGTTCTCCCTGGCCCACTGCACCATCCCTTTCGCAGCGTCCACATGGCAGACACAGGCCCCGGCGGCGGCGCAGGCCACCGTGGCCCCGCCGGTGTAGGCGAAGAGGTTCAGTACATGGATCGGACGGCCCGCGTTTCGAATCTGATCCATAGCGAAGTCCCAGTTGGCGGCCTGTTCGGGAAACAGGCCGGTGTGCTTGAAGTTCATAGGCTTTATGTTAAAGGTGAGGCCGCTGTAGGAGACGGTCCACCGCTCTGGCATAGACCGGTTCTGCCACTGCCCGCCTCCGGTGGAGGAACGGGCATACCGCCCTGCGTTTTTCTTCCAGCCTGGGTGAGACCGGGGGGTGTTCCAGATTGCTTGAGGGTCGGGCCGGACCAGAAGCTGGTTTCCCCAGCGTTCCAGCTTTTCCCCCCGGCCGCAGTCGATTAGTTCGTAGTCCTTCCAATTGCCGGACAGCCACATGGTATATGTCCTCCCTGTCAAATGATGGTCTTTTCTGCCAGTATATCATTCCAAGTGGGGGGCCGTCAATAAAATATCGGTGAGGTGATTGTAATTTGCTTCGGAGTGTGATAAAATATCACAGATAATCACAGGAAACGACGGCCTGCGGGCTGTTTGAGAGGTGCGAGAAACATGGACCATCCCTTCCGCTCCGCCGCTGTGGGCGGCTTTAACAGACAGGATGTGCTCTCCTTTTTGGAGGAGCAATCCAAACAGGCCGCTCAAGCGCAGAAGCAGTTACAGGATCAGCTGGATGAGGCAAACCGCCAGGTGGAAGCCCTGCGTCAGGAACGGGACGGGCTGAGCGGAACGCTGGACGAGACCCAGCGCCAGCTGGAGACCGCTTGTCAGACGCGAAACAGCTTGGAGCTGCTGTTAAAACAGACAGAACAGGACTTGGCGGACTGCCGGGCCGGGGCGGAGCAGACCACCCGGGCGCTGGAGCGGGTCCGCCAGGAGCGGGATGAGGCCAAAGCCAGATTGGAGACTCTGCGGCCTGACGCGCAGGCGTATATTCAGCTGAAGGAGCGCACCGCCGGCCTGGAGCTGGAGGCTCATCGCCGCGCTCAGTCCATTCAGGAGAAAGCGGATTACAATGCGCAGAAGCTGCGCCGGCAGATGGAACAATGGCTGCAGCGCATGGGCCGGGAGTATGAAGCTCTGCGTACTCAGGTAGAGACCACAATCTCCCATACCCTCAGTGAGCTGAACCAGGCAGAGGAAAATTTGGGAAAGGTGAGCGCACTGGTGGCCGAACAGGAGAGCGTTTTTGAGGGGATTAAAAAGGTTTACCATGAGACCGACCTGAGCCGTGTGGAAGCCCCTATGCCAATTGAAGAGGAATGAGAAACGGCCCGCCGAAAGCGGGCCGTTTCAGACGCTTCAAGAGGCGGCGGCACACAGAGCGCCAGACCCCCCTCATCCGTCACGGCTTCGCCGTGCCACCTTCCCCCTTTTGGGGGAAGGCTTTTTTCGTATTCTCATAATTGGCAAAAAATTTAAAGCCGTAAAAATGCACTGAAAACGAACTGGAATTCAGACCGTTGGGTATGCTCTTCTTGTAGGAAACTGAAACGGAGGAGAGCATTATGGTTGATAAGACTCATTTAAGTATCCGGATGGATGACCGGTTGCACGACAAATTTCGCTATGTCGCAGGTGCGGAGGGCCGCTCTATGAGCGGTCAGATTTTATACCTGATTCAAAAGTGTATCCGGGAGTTCGAAAAAGAACATGGGGTAATTCCGGAGGACGAATTAAAATGAGCGTTGGAGAAAAGATGCTGGATTTGCTGTTTCCGCCCAAATGCCCCTTCTGCCAGAAGATTCTGGACAACCCCCGTGCTCCGCTATGCCGGTCATGCCACCCCAAGCTGCCCTGGCTGGAGGGAAAAGCGGGGGAGCGGAAAATTGACTTTACAGACGGATGTTTTTCACCTTTGGCATACCGGGACTTGGTGCCCGAGGCAATCCAACGCTACAAATTCAGCCGGGTGAAGGCGCTGGGCAGGCCCTTTGCCGCCCTGATGGCCCGGTGTCTGGACAGCCAGCGGCTGGAGGGTGTGGATTTGATCTGCTGGGCCCCGCTGTCCAAAAAACGCAGAAGAGAGCGCGGGTTTGATCAAGCGGAGCTGTTAGCCCGGGAAGTGGGCCGGCTGCTGTCCATCCCTGCGGCCCCCGTCCTGCAAAAGACGCGGAATACCGCGCCCCAGTCCGGGCTGGAGGATGAGTACGCCCGCCGGGCCAACGCCCGGGGCGTTTACAGGCTGGCCACCGGGGTTGCGCTGTCAGGAAAACGTGTGGTGCTGGTGGACGATGTGGTTACCTCAGGGTCTACCCTCAGCGAGTGCGCGGCGCTGCTGCATCAGGGCGGAGCCAGTCAGGTATTTTGTCTGACTCTGGCGCAGGCTAGAAAGGACCGCGTGTGAAAGGCGGTTCATTCTTCCAGATTGCCACCCGAAAAAAGGGGAAAATTGTTGGAAAAAACGGTTGAAAACCGGGGACACTCAGGTTATAATACAAAGTGGCGTTTAAGTGCCGCCATTCTGCGGCGGTTAGGAAATAATAACTAAATTTGTAAGGTGGAACTGATCATGGGTTTCTTTAGTAAGGATATTGGGATTGACTTGGGCACCGCCTCGGTTCTGGTATATATTAAGGGGAAGGGCATTGTACTGCGCGAGCCCTCTGTGGTGGCGATGGATAAGAATACCGGCAAGCTGTTGAAGGTGGGCACCGAGGCCCAGGCTATGCTGGGCCGGACCCCTGGCAATATTGTGGCGATGCGTCCCCTGCGGGAGGGCGTGATCTCTGACTATGATATGACCGAACGTATGTTGAAGGAGTTTATGAAAAAAGTGACTTCCTTCTCTCTCTTCAAACCACGTTTGCTCATCTGTGTCCCCTCCGGCATTACGGAAGTCGAAGAGCGCGCTGTAGTAGACGCAGGGATTCAGGCGGGTGCCCGCCGGGCCTACCTAATTGAGGAGCCGGTTGCTGCCGCCATTGGAGCGGGCATCGACATCACGAAGCCGGACGGCCATATGGTAGTGGACATCGGCGGCGGTACTGCCGATATTGCGGTAATCTCCTTGGGCGGCGTGGTGGAATCCGCCTCTATCAAAGTGGCTGGCGATAAGTTCGACGAGGCCGTGGTGAAATACATCCGCCGCAAGCACAATGTTCTCATCGGAGACCGCACCGCCGAGGAATTGAAAATGAATATCGGCTGTGTGTTCCCCCGCCCGGAGGAAATTTCTATGGAAATCAAGGGCCGCTGCCTGATGACCGGTCTGCCCCGGGTGTTTAACGTTACCTCAAGCGAGATGATCGAGGCGTTTGAAGAGACATCGAATTCCATTTTGGAGGCCATTCACAGCGTTCTGGAGCGTACTCCTCCGGAACTGGTGGCCGATATTTCCACCAACGGTATTGTCATGACCGGCGGCGGCTCCCTGCTGTGGGGTTTCGACCAGCTGGTTCAGGCCCACACGGGCATCGAAACTCATGTCGCCGACGACGCGATCTCCTGCGTGGCCTTTGGCACTGGCAAGAGCCTGGAGAGCTTGGACCATATGCAGGACGGTACGATGAACCTGTCCCGGCGCAAACAGATGAATTATTGAGAAAACAGCCGGCTTTTTGGCCGGCTGTTTTCCTAAGGAGGAAACGGCTATGAAAACTGTGGAGGAGGTTCTGCAAACAGTAGGGACAGCGGTAGGGGCAAAGGATCTGACGCTGTGGGGACTGCTGCGGGTGGCGGTCATTGTCCTCGCCGGCTGGCTGATCATCAAGCTGTTGATGAGGACGGCGGACCGTCTGCTTGACCGGAGCAAGGCGCTGGCCCCGGTTAAGATGTATATTCGCTCCGCTCTGCGGGTTTTTCTCTGGTTTTTGCTGGCCTTGATGCTGGCCGGGACCCTGGGTGTGGAGGTTACCTCCATCATCGCTATGCTCAGCGTGGTGGGGCTGGCGGTCTCTCTGGCGCTGCAAAATACCTTGGGAAATCTGGCCGGCGGGCTGGTCCTGCTGGTGGCGAAGCCCTTCGTGGTGGGAGACTATGTGGAGGCCGATGGGATTAACGGCACCATCGCTGCAATTGATTTGGCCTACACTACCTTTATTACTCCGGACAACAAGAAGATTTTCGTCCCAAACAGCCAGCTCTCCGCCACAAAAATTACCAATTACAATACTTTAGGACGGCGTAGGATGGATGTGAAGTTTACTGCCTCTTACGATGCCCCCACCGCTCAGGTGCGCACTGCGATTGAAGCCGCTCTGTCCGCTGTGCCAGGCGTTCTGGACGACCCTGCGCCGGTGATTTATGTGTCCGAGTATCAGGCGAGCAGTATCGAGTATCTGACCCGCCTGTGGACCGAATCCGGCGACTACTGGGATGTGTACTATGCTCTGCTGGAGGGGGTGCGGGAGTCCTTTGCCCGCCATGGGGTGGAGATGACCTACGACCACCTCAATGTTCATATTGTAGAGCGGTAATGGTCTGCGTTATGGCTGGGCCAGTCCGTGAAGAAAGCCGTCCAGCTGAGGGGAGAGGACTTCGCCGCCCACTACGGTGTTTTTGCGAATCAGCAGATTTGCCTGTACTCCTGTTTCGCCAGTGGGATAGTTGAGCACCTCGTAGGTGTAACGTTTTACTCGTTTACCGGCGTATTTCTCCAGGTCGAAGCCTTGCTGGGACTGGAGAGCTAAGTAATCCTGGTAGCTGTCGTCCATCTCTTCTGGGATGAGCAGTTCTTGTGTAGAGATGGGTTCTTCCGAGACCTGCCAGCCGTAGGCAGACAGGTAGCTGATTCGGTCTTGATTGGTCTTGATTCCTTTGGCGCTGGGAATGGCGGAGGCGGATGCCTCCCGGCTGACAGCTTGGCCGAAGTTCAGAGCGATGGCGCAGCAGCACAGCAGTGCCGCCGCAGCTACCCCAAAAGTCAGCTTTCGTTTGGGCATTTTTGCGGTCATAATCAACACGGCGTATCTCTCCTTCCATGGGCTTGTTCTCGTTTTAAGGTATGCGTATGGGAGAAGGGATATGTCACGTTCTATGATGAGAAAAAGGAGGGG
The DNA here is from genome assembly GCA_022796195.1 of Lawsonibacter sp. Taxonomy (GTDB): domain Bacteria; phylum Bacillota; class Clostridia; order Oscillospirales; family Oscillospiraceae; genus Lawsonibacter. The sequence goes on from JAAWIE010000016.1 coordinate 6,946, forward strand.
ACGCTGTGTCCTTGGAACGCATCGACAAGCTTCTGTCCTCCACGGGGAAGTGGAGCCGGAAGGAGATTAAAGATCTGGTGCGGCATGGCCGGGTATTGGTAGACGGAAAAGCCGTGGCTCGGGCGGAAGAAAAAGTGGACCGGGAGACGGTTTGCCTGATTGTAGACGGTAAGCCAGTGGATTGCTCCCCCTTTGTTTATGTGATGCTTGATAAACCGGCGGGGCTGTTATCCGCTACAGAAGACAGCCGCCAGCCAACGGTGCTGGATCTGCTTCCGCCGGAGCTGAAGCGCCGGGGGCTATTCCCTGTGGGGCGGCTGGACAAGGATACCACCGGTCTGCTGCTGCTCACTGATGATGGAGGTTTGGCCCACCAGATGCTGTCTCCGAAAAAACATGTGGATAAGGTGTATTTTGCCCAGGTGGAGGGCCGGGTAGGGCCGGAAGATGTGTCCGCGCTGGCTGGCGGTATGGTGCTGGAGGACGGTTTGCACTGTCTTCCCGCTGGACTGGAGCCTTTGGAGGATGGTTCCTCCTGTCTGGTGACCCTTCGGGAGGGGAAGTATCATCAAGTGAAACGGATGCTGGCCGCCCGGGGCAAGCCGGTGCTGTCGCTTCGCCGCCTGTCTATGGGACCTTTGACGCTGGACAGAGGACTTAAGCCCGGAAAATGGCGGTTTTTGTCGGCGCAGGAGCGGGCGGAATTGCAAAGATTGAAGGGGACTCAATAAATTTTGGGCAATCTGAACAAAAAAATCGAAAAAACCTCTTGCCAAACAGGGGGGGAACCCGTTATAATAGGAAAGCAGTACCAAAGATTATGTAGGAGGGATCGCTGTGTCTAGCAGGATGTTCCAAGGTGTCGTACTCCAAATGAAGGACAACATCAGCCGCACGGTAGGTGTGGTGGACGCGGAGGGGATCGTGGTCGCCTGCAGCGAGCTTACTTGCATCGGCGAACATTGGTCCGGTGCAGTGGCCGCTATCAACAGCGCGGACAACGGACTGGCCCGGTTTGGGGGCAGGACCTTTAAGCCCCTTGCTGGCTGGGGGGCCCAGTTTGACTATGCCGCTTTTGTCAAGGGTGAGGACGAGATGGCAGCGTCTCTGTGCGCTGTGGCTGTGGTGGCGTTCAATGGCGCTAAGACCTATTATGAGGAGAAACACGACAAAGCCACCTTTGTAAAAAACATTATCTCGGACAATATCCTCTTAGGCGATATTTATACCCAGGCGAAAGAGCTTCATTTTGTTTCCGAGGTCCCCCGGGCCGCTTTTCTGGTACGTCAGCTGGGGCCTGCCGATGTGTCTACCATCGACGTAATTCAAAATCTGTTTCCCGACAAGCAGACGGATTTTGTGATTTCCATTAACGAGACAGATGTGGCGCTTATTAAGCAGCTGCCCGAGGGGGCGGATTCCAGGGAATTGGGTAAAATCGCCAAGCAGATCGTCACCGCCATTACCCAGGAACTGGGCGTAAAGGTAGTAATTGGAATTGGTACAATTGTGCCCCACATTCGGGACCTGGCCCGGGCTTACAAAGAGGCCGGCGTCGCAATTGATGTGGGCAAGGTCTTCGACACTGAGAAAACGGTTATCAACTACGAAAATCTGGGCATCGGACGCCTGATTTATCAGCTGCCAACCATCCTGTGCCAGATGTTCCTCCAAGAAGTCTTCAAAAAGAGCCCCATCGACGCCTTGGATCAGGAGACCCTGCTTACCATCAACAAGTTCTTTGAGAACAACCTGAATGTGTCTGAAACGGCCCGAAAGCTGTTTGTACATCGGAACACGCTGGTGTACCGGCTGGAGAAGATCAAGAAACTCACCGGCCTGGACCTGCGGGAGTTTGACGATGCCATTACATTTAAGGTGGCTCTTATGGTGAAAAAGTACCTGATCTCCCGGGGCATTGAATCCTAACCGAATTTGCCAGCGCCGTCCATTGGGGCGGCGCTTTTTTAAAAATGGTCTTGCGATTTCCTGGGGAATAAGTTACAATATAGTTACAAAAGTTACAAAGTAGTAAAAACTACCAGTGGCCCAGCATAAAAAGAAAATGGTTGTTTACAGATTATATGTTTACACGACATCCGACTTGTGGTAAACTGGGTGTTCGGGAAGCCCCCGGCCTTAGAGATTGAAATATTGGCTGAGCGAGGAGCAGAGCGTGGTATGATTCGCTTTATCGACGTATTTAAAGAGTACGACAACGGGACCAAGGCCCTGAAGGGGGTCAACGTGCGTATTGATGATGGTGAGTTCGTCTTTCTGGTGGGGCCGTCGGGGTCGGGCAAGTCCACCCTGATTAAGCTGATTACGGCAGAAATTGCCCCCAGTGATGGGCGGGTGATGGTTAACGGCTACAACCTGAACAACATCAGCCCCCGGCAGGTGCCTCAGATGCGGCGCACACTGGGCGTTATCTTTCAGGATTTCCGCCTGATCGAGAAAAAGACGGTCTATGAAAATCTGGCCTTTGCCATGCGCGCCATCGGGGCGTCTAACCGGGAACTTCGCCGGCGCATTCCATATGTATTGCAGCTGGTGGGGCTGGAGCAGAAAGGCGACCGTTACCCCGGCGAGATCTCGGGCGGCGAGCAGCAGCGCGTGGCGATTGCCCGGGCGCTGGTGAACAACCCCAGCATGATTATTGCTGACGAGCCTACGGGCAATCTGGACCCCCAGCGTTCCCTGGAAATTATGATGCTGCTGGAGCGTATCAACGAACTGGGCACCACCGTGCTGGTGGTCACCCATGAGAAGAATCTGGTCAACCGCTTCGCCAAACGGGTGGTTGCCATTGAAAACGGACGGATCATCAGCGACGAGACAGGTGGTTACTACAATGTCGAGAAAATTTGACGCGGGATATTTTATCAGCGAGGGCGTTCATTCCATCTTCACCCACGGTTTTATGTCCTTTGCCGCTGTGTGCATGATTGTGGCGTGTCTGCTGATTATGGGCTCATTCAGTCTGCTGGCGGTGAACTTGGATAACATGCTGGGCGACTTGGAGAGCGAAAACGAGATGATGGTGTACATAGATGAAAGTCTCACCGAAGATCAGGCCAGGGCGCTCCAACCCATTCTGGCCAAAGTAGAGAATGTGTCACAGCTCACCTTTGTCACAGGGACCCAGGCGCTGGCGGATTTCAAACTCAAACAGCAGAACACAGACCTGCTGTCTGACCTGCCCGACGATACCTTTCGGGACCGGTATCGGGTTCATGTAGTTGATATCGAGCGGATGGCAGAGACCAAAACCGCCTTGGAACAGGTGGAGGGCGTGGGCGAGGGCAATGTCCGGGCGGCCATTGAGATTGCCGACGGCTTTGTACTGGTGCGCAACATTGCCACCGGCGTGGCTATGATCTTGATCGGGATTTTGCTGATAATTTCCCTGTTTATCATTGCCAATACCATTAAGCTGGCTACCTTCTACCGCCGGGAGGAGATCGCCATTATGAAGATGTGCGGCGCGACCAACGGATTTATTGAGTGGCCCTTCGTGGTGGAAGGAATGATTCTGGGGCTGGCCGGTGCATTGATTGCGTTCCTGGCCCAGTGGGGATTGTATCAGCTGGTGGCGAAGCTGGCAATTCAGGGCAACGGCTTGTCCCTGGTAACCATGCTCAGTTATAATTCGATGGCGACCACCATTCTGGCTGTGTTCTGCACTGTGGGTGCGGTTATTGGCGTGGGCGGGTCACTGCTGGCGATTCGGAAGTTCCTTCAGGTATGACGAAAAGGGAGGTTGCACCTATGAAACGGCAAAAAAGACAGAGAATCATGGTGTCGGTGCTGGCGGGATTTTTGGCGTTTTTAATGATTCTGCCCATTCTGGCAAACATCTTTATCCAGTGAACGGAGGGGGCAGTTATGATACGCAGTAAAACGTTTTTGCGCCGGACGCTGGGGCTCGTTCTTGTGCTGGCAGTGCTCCTGCCCTTGGCGGGGAACAGCATGGTGGTGGAGTCCTCCGCCGTCACCCAGGCGGAGATCGACGCCCTGAAAGGGGACGCCGGTGATCTGGCCAGCCAGCGCAAGGAGATTCAGGCACAGATCAAGGCCCTCAAGTCGGACAAAGAAGCCGCCCTGGCAAAACGGGACCTGTTGGTCAAGCAGATTTATGTGGTCCAGCAGGAGATTAACAACATCAACAAACAGCTGGAAATGTATGATCAGCTGATTGCTGAGAAAACGGCGGAGCTGGAGCAGGCAGAGGCGGACGAGAAAGCCCAGTTTGACCTGTTCTGCCGCCGGATGCGGAACATGGAGGAACAGGGGGAGGTCTCCTACTGGTCCATCCTGTTTTCCTCCAGCAGCTTCGCGGAACTGCTGGATAACTACATGATTATCGACGAGATCATCGAGTACGACAACCGGGTGATCGACAAGCTGGTAGCCCTTCAGGAGAAGGTGACCGCCGACCGGGAGGAACTGGAAGTGGCCCGGGCCGGTCAGGAGGAGGCCAAAAAGCAGCAGGAGTCCGCCCGCGCCTCGCTGAAAAGCCAGGAGAGCGAGTTGGACAGCCTGATTGAGGAGATTAACAATCAGGAGGATGAACTGGAGGCCAAGGAAAAGGACCTTCAGGTAGCGGCCAGCAAGCTGGACAGCGAGATCAAGCGTCTGGAACGGGAGATGGCGGCACAGATTAAAAATGTGCCCAGCGAATCCGGGTTCCTCTGGCCTCTGGCGGCAAATATCAATACCCTGTCGTCCTTCTATGGCAGCCGCAAGGACCCCTTTACCGGAAGGCCGGATAACCATACCGGCATTGACGTCCCTGCCGCCAGCGGTACTCCCATCTATGCCGCCAAGAGCGGCGTGGTAGTTACCTCCATCAAGGGAAGCGGCAGTTACTGGTCTTATGGCAACTATGTGCTGGTCTCTCACAGTGACGGTACCAGCACCCTGTACGCCCACATGAGCCGGCGCAATGTGTCCAAGGGGCAGGTAGTGAAGCAGGGCGATGTGGTGGGTTACGTGGGCACCACCGGCAACTCCACCGGCAACCACCTTCACTTCGAGGTCCGCGTCAATGGAAGCCGAACCGATCCTCTGAACTACTTCAAGGATAAGGCGCTCTATTACCGCAGCGGCGGAAAGACCACAAATGTGTGGAACTGGATGTAAACAGGAAACGGCTCTCCCGGTTGGGAGAGCCGTTTTGTCATTTCGTTCTGGGAGCGGGCCGGTTCCGCTTTGCCACATCGTCCCGGAGGACCTGATAGAAGGTAGCTGCAAGAGGGACCGCCAGCAGCATACCGCCGATTCCGAGCACGCCGCCTCCGATGGTGACTGCCGCCAGCACCCAGATGCCGGGCAGGCCGATGGAGGAGCCAACCACTTTGGGATAGATCAGGTTGCCCTCCAGCTGCTGAAGGACAGAGATAAACACCAGAAACAGCAGGGCTTTCAGGGGGGAGACGGTAAAAATCATAAACGCGCCCACGCCTGCGCCGATGTAGGCTCCGGCCACGGGAATCAGGGCGGTAAAGCCGATGAGGGTCCCCACCATGGAGGCATAGGGGAACTGGAACAGGAGCATTCCGCCCATGCACAGCAGGCCCAGAATGACCGCCTCGGTACACTGGCCCACCACGAAGCGGCGGAAACAGTTGTGCAGGGTTTCGAGGAAGTAGAGCAGGCGGCTGTACCAGCTGGGTTTCAGGTAAGTTTTCATCAGGAGCGCGCCCTGCCGGGACAGATTTTCCTTTTCCGTAAGCAGGTAGATGGAGAAAATGACGCTGACGATGGCGGTAAAGGCGGCGGACACAGTGGCGGAGATCAGGGACACCAGGGAGCCCATCACGCCGCCCAGCCCGGCCAGTACGAAGTTGACCACTTTTGTGGCCAGTTCCTGCCAGTTGACCGTGCCGTCGGCGGCGAACATCCCGGACAGTGCGGCCAGCTGATCGGGGCTGAGGTCGTTCAGTTTGATGCTCAGCTGACGGAGCAGGGGGGTCAGTTCTTCCAGCAGCAGAGTGACGCTCTGAATCAATTCTGGCAGAATCATCCGTACAATGAGCACCACAATGCCGATCAGACTGGCGTAGGCCAGCACCAGACACACCGGGCGGCGGCTCCTGATCACCGCCTGATTTTGAGATTTGGGAAAATACCAGCCCTCATACATACTCATGAGGATGTTGACCGCGTAGGCGATTACCGCGCCCAGAACCAGCGGGAACCCGGCTTTGACCGCCAGCAGAGCCAGTCCAGACAGCCACTCCCAGTAGTGGACGGCCAGATAGAGGGCGAACAGCACCGCGCCGAAGCGCAGGGGACCTTTCCATTCCTGTTTCATAGGCCCTCCATCAGGTTCACCCGGATGTAGCCGTCCTCCACGTTGGTCTCCGCGATGAACTGGGGGACAGCGGGGATCATCAGTTCCCGTTCGCCGCCCCTGACAACATAGACGTTGTTGGCGGGAGGGGTGAGGATGTCGTCAATTTTGCCCAGCACCGCGCCGCTTTCAGCGTCCCGGACTTCCAGACCGTAGATATCGGCCAGGAAGAAAGCGCCTTCGGGAAGGTTCACATCTGCCCGGTCAATGTGCAGGATGGCGTTGCGCATGGACATGGCCCCGGGCACATCGGTGAGGCCCTCAAACTTCATAATGACCATGTTTTTGTGGACCCTGGCCCGCTCCACCTGAATGGGGAAGTGGGACTGGTCCACATACAGGGTTTTAAACTGACATAGAAATTCCGGCGAGTCCGCCCAGGGCTGAACTTTTACTTCGCCGTTCAGGCCGTGGACATTGGTAACCTTGCCAACTTCTAAATATTGCTGCATAGGTGCCTCCTATTTAGAACAGCGGCGCAGGAAACCCCCGCGCCGCTGCTTTAATCGACGATTTCCACATTGATGCGCTTGCCCACCCGCTGGGCGGCGGAGCGCATCAAAATGCGGATTTCCTTGGCGATCCGGCCCTGACGGCCGATTACTTTGCCCATGTCCTCCGGGGCAACCCGAAGTTCCAGCACGGTTTCGCCTTCGCCCTCGACCTCAGTGACAGACACCTGCTCAGGGTGTTCCACCAGGTTCTGGGCCACATAGGTCAGAAGCTCTTTCATTGGTAACCTCCAGCCTTACAGTGCGCCAGCCTTTTTCAGCAGGTCGCGAACGGTCTCGGTGGGCTGAGCGCCGGTCTTAATCCAAGCCTGGGCCCGGTCCACGTCCACCTTCAGCTCGGCGGGGCTGGTGACGGGGTTATAAATACCGATTTCCTCAATGAAACGGCCATCGCGGGGGTAGCGGGAGTCGGCCACCACAATGCGGTAGAAGGGAGCCTTCTTGGCGCCCATGCGGCGCAGTCTGATTTTAACCATGTATTTTCACCTCCAAATGAATTTGTTTGTTTATATGGAAAGCGCACACGGCGCTTCGCCAACGTGTATTTTGTTTAGAAGGGCATACCGCCCATTCCAGGCATCCCACGACCCTTTTTGCCCATCATCTTACGCAGGTTTTTGGGCATCTTACCGCCGGAGAACTGCTTGCTCATAGCTTGAAGCAGATCGAACTGCTTAAGCAGGCGGTTGATATCCACCACCTGGGTTCCGGACCCGGCGGCAATACGTTTTTTCCGGCTGGAGTTGAGCAGTTTAGGATCCTCACGCTCAGCGGGGGTCATGGATAGGATGATGGCTTCCATCCGCTGGAGGAGCTTTTCATCCATGGAGGCCCCCTCCAGATCGCTGGCCTTCACACCGGGAAGCATCCCAGCGATTTCGGTCAGAGATCCCATATTTTTTAACTGCTTCATCTGGTCGTAGAAGTCCGTGAGGGTAAATTTGTTCTTTCTTAGTTTTTCTTGGAGTTCTAAGGCTTTTTTCTGGTCAAAGTTCTGCTCTGCCTTTTCAATAAGGGAGAGCATGTCCCCCATACCAAGGATACGGCTAGCCATGCGGTCAGGGTGGAAGACCTCGATCTGATCCAGTTTTTCCCCCACACCCACAAACTTGATAGGCTTGCCTGTAACCGCCTTGATGGAAAGTGCCGCGCCGCCTCGGGCGTCGCCGTCCAGCTTGGTGAGGAGCACGCCGTCGATGTCCAGAGCGTCGTCGAAGGCTTTAGCGGCGTTTACCGCGTCCTGACCGATCATGGCGTCTACCACCAGAAGGATTTCGGTGGGTTCCACGGCGGCCTTGATATTGCGAAGCTCGTCCATCAGTTCCTCGTCCACATGGAGCCGGCCGGCGGTGTCCAGAAAGACCATGTCGTTACCGTGTTCCTTGGCGTGTTCCACGGCAGCCTTGGCAATCTCAACCGGATTGGTCTGGCCCATCTGGAAGACGGGAATATCCAGCTGTTTGCCCACTACTTCCAGCTGCTGGATGGCGGCGGGGCGGTAGATGTCGCAGGCGGCCAGCAAAGGCCGTTTGCCATTCTGTTTTTTCATCAGACCGGCCAGTTTGGCCCCATTGGTGGTTTTACCCGCGCCTTGAAGTCCCACCATCATAATAACCGTGGGCGGTTTTGGAGCAATTGCCAGCTTGGCCGCAGAACCGCCCATCAGTTCGGTAAGTTCCTGGTTGACAATCTTGATGATCTGCTGAGCGGGGGAGAGGGCCTCCAGCACGTCGCTCCCCACGGCCTTTTCCGTGACCTGAGCGACAAACTGCTTGACCACTTTGAAGCTGACATCGGCCTCCAGAAGGGCCAGACGGATTTCCCGCATGGCCTCCTTTACATCGGCCTCAGACAGCCGGCCCTTGCCTCGCAGCTTTTTAAAAGCGGCGGACAGCTTTTCAGAAAGTCCTTCAAATGCCATGAGCTTACTCCTTCAACAGGGTGTCGGCGGCGTCCCGGATGCGGAGAGCCAGCATTTCCAGCTCGTCGTTATCCATTCGGGAGGTCAGCTCCACCATACGTCCAGCGTCCTTGTAAACCTGCTCCAGCTGGGCGCGCATTGTGTGAAACCGTTTGATGAGTTTGGTTTTGTCCTCCAGTTCAGTGAGGACGGCTTCCGCCCGGACAATTACATCCCGAACGCCCTGACGGGTAATGCCGTAATTTTCTGCAATTTCTCCAAGAGACAGATCTTCGTTATAGTAGAGGTCATAAAACTCCTTTTGCCGGTCAGTCAGTACGTCGCCGTAAAAATCGAAGAGCATAGTCATTCGGTAAGCCTGACTTTTCATGGAGTACGGCCTCCTTCGCAGAAAATGTAAAGCGTATAAACTTTACATTTGAAACTCTACCATATTTTCTTCCATTTGTCAAGCCAAATTACTTGTCAAAGTAAAAAACAGTTTTGGTATATTCCGCCAGAGCCAGGGGAAAACTGGAGAAACGGACCACCTTCCCCGCACAGAGGGGGAGGACTGAAATTCCCTTTCCAGGAGGTTTCTGCCCATGAGTACCCCCAATGTCCCAATGGACGACGCTCATTTAAAACAATATGCCGCGAATGCCGCCCGGGAGGCCCGGCCGGGCGGGATGGTTTCCTGCCGCGCGCTGAGCCGTGCGCTGAGCAAAGACCTGAGGCAGGTGCGCCGGGTGCGGGAAGCTCTGAACACCTGGAGCGCAGGACAGACCTCACTGCCGGGTGCGGCGGAATGGCTGCTGGACAACCACTATCTGGCCCTTCGAGAGGGAGAGCGGGCCAGCCGTGCCCTGAAGCGGGGGAAACCTCTGCGGGGGGCGCGAAGCGAAGACACACTTCTTCAACACTGCGCCCGAGGGGCGCTGTGGGCGGTACCTGATTTGGACCAGAGCCGTTTGGCCCTGTATCTGGAGGGGTTTCAATCGGTGTGTCCCCTGACTGAGCGGGAACTGTCTTTGCTGGTGCCTGCCTTGTCCGGGGCGCTGGTGGAGCAGCTGGCCGCGCTTTGCGGCGACCTGGATGCGCTGAAAGAAAATCGGGTACCCGCTGAGAAAATGGCGCCCATCTTCACCGCCCTGCGGGTGCTGTCCGAAGCGGAATGGACCGCCCTTTTGGAGCGGGCCAGCCGGGTGGAACGGGTACTGGTGCGGGATCCTTCGGGCCATTATCCCCGCATGGACGAGGATACCCGCCGCCGTTACCGGCAGCAGGTATGCCGTCTGGCCCGCAAATACCGGCTGGAGGAGGGACAAGCCGCCTTAAAGGCCGTTGACTTGGCTCAAAAAGGGGAAGGTCCCCGACGGCATGTGGGCTGGTATCTCTACCGGGAGCCGCTGGGGAAGCTTTGCCGCTCCCGCTCCGGTGTGAGTTATGGTCTTGTGGTATTGGGTTTGTCTCTGATGGCCGCGCTGGCCCTTTGGCAGGCGGCAGGGACGCCGCTGGCCGCAGTTTTGCTCCTTCTGCCTCTGTCCGACATTGTGAAAAACGTGCTGGACTTTTTGCTGGTCCGGCTGGTACCCCCTCGCCCTGTGCCGAAAATGGAACTGGAGGGCGGAATTCCCAGAGAGGGCCGTACTTTGTGCGTGGTAGTATCCCTTCTGACAGGAGAAGACAGCGGTTCCAAGCTGGCCGCTCTGCTGGAGCGGTACCGGCTGGCAAATCGGGATGCCGGGGGAGAACTGCGGCTGGGGATTCTGGCCGACCTGTCCGACAGCGGAACGCCCATCGGGGCGGAGGGCGCAGCCTGGATGGAGTGCGCCCGTCAGGCAGTGGAGTCCCTCAACCGCAAGTATGGCGGCGGTTTTTATCTGTTTTTTCGTACGCCGGTTTTCAGCAAACAGGATGAGCGGTATATGGGCTGGGAGCGGAAGCGGGGAGCTTTGACCGAGCTGGTCCGTCTGCTCAAGGGAAGGCCCTCCGGGCTGGAAGTAAAAGCGGGGGAGAAGGGGTGGCTGAGAGGGGTAAACTATGTGGTAACCCTGGATTCGGATACCAGTCTTAACGTGGGTACTGCCCGGGAACTGACGGGAGCTATGCTCCATCCGCTGAATCAGCCGGTTATCGATCCCAAACGGAACGTCGTTACCGCCGGTCACGCCCTGTTTCAGCCTCGGGTGGCAGTGGAGCTGGAGGCGGCAAACAAATCCTTTTTCGCCAAAATTTTTGGTGGATTGGGAGGTGTAGACCCCTATGGTTCTACGGCCAGCGATGTGTATCACGATCTCTTTGATCAAGGAACCTACACAGGCAAGGGCATTTTTTCGGTGGATGCTTTTTACACCTGTTTAGACAGCCGATTCCCCGATAACGCCATTTTGTCCCATGATCTGTTGGAAGGAAGCTACTTGCGGGCGGGTCTGCTGGGGGAAGTGGAGCTGACCGACGGCTGTCCTTGGCAAGTCTACGGCTATTTTGCCCGTCTCCACCGGTGGATTCGAGGGGACTGGCAGCTGCTGCCCTGGCTAGGGCGGAGGGTCCCCGACGGCCGGGGCGGGAAAGAGGAAAATCCTCTGCCGCCTCTGGCTAAGTGGAAGATTTTGGACAATCTGCGCCGGTCTCTGTCCCCAATCTTTACCCTGTTGACGCTGATGCTGGGGATGTGCTTTTCGGGGAACGTCTTTGCTTGGGCGGGAGGCGTGGCGGTGCTGGCGGCGGCCTCTAACCTGCTGTTGTCTGGGGCAGAACTGGCTGTGCGGCGCAGCGGGAAGCGGCGGCGGTATCATTCTACTGTGATTGCCGGACTGGCTGGGGCCATTTTACAGACTGCCATCCAGCTTATCTTCCTGCCTTATCAAGCGTATATCTCGATGACTGCAATCGGTTCTGCCCTATGGCGGATGTCTGTCTCTCATAAAAACCTTCTGGCTTGGGTGACCGCCGCGCAGACGGAGAAGGGGAAGGGGAGCATCTGGTTTTACGGCAAGAAGGCGTGGTTTTCAGCGGCAGTTGGGATTTGTGTGATGGTGCTGGCGCAGCTCCGCATTGGCAAGGTGGTAGGCGTTGTCTGGCTTCTGGCTCCTGTGCTGGCCTGGGCGGTGAGCCGCCCCTCCCGGCGGGAAAAGGCTCTGCCTCCCGCCGACCGGGCGTTTTTGCTCCACCAAGCGGCTCTGATCTGGCGGTATTTTGATAAATTTTTGCGAAAAGAGGACCACTACCTTCCGCCGGACAACTGGCAGGAGCAGCCCGGACCGGTATTGGCCCGGAGGACTTCGCCAACCAATATCGGCATGGCGCTGTTGTCCGCCATGGCTGCGGCTGACTTGGATTTGACCCCACGGAAGCGGGCGGTGGAGCTGATTTCCCACATACTGGATACGGTGGAGGGGTTGGACAAGTGGCATGGGCACCTGTACAACTGGTATGACACCGCGACCTGTGCCCCGCTCCGGCCCCGGTATGTATCCACTGTAGACAGCGGAAATCTGCGGGGGTGTCTCATCGCACTGCGGGAGGGGCTGTACCAGTGGGGGGAGGATATACTGGCACGAAGGGCGGAGGTTCTCTCCGACGCCATGGACTGTACGCCCCTCTTTGATCGGAAACGGCGGCTGTTTTCCATCGGGTATGAGGTGGAACAGGACAAGCTCACCGATGGCTTTTACGACCTGATGGCCAGCGAGGCCCGGCAGACCAGTTTTATTTCGGTGGCTAGGGGGGAAGTGCCTTCCCGCCACTGGCGGCGGCTTGGGCGGATGCTGCTGGGGGACAATGACTACTGTGGTATGGCCTCTTGGACGGGGACCATGTTTGAGTATTTCATGCCCAACCTTCTGCTGCCCTGTGAGCCAAACTCCTTTCTTTATGAGACGCTGGCCTACTGTGTCTATGCCCAGAAGCGGCGGGGGTACAAGACCAGAAAGCCCTGGGGCATCTCGGAATCGGGATTTTATGCCTTTGATCCTGGAATGAATTATCAGTACAAGGCCCATGGTGTCCAAGCTCTGGGACTGAAGCGGGGATTGGACACCGAACTGGTGGTGTCCCCCTACTCCTCCTTCCTCTCCCTGCTTCTGGCTCCGCGGAGTGCACTGAGGAATCTCAGACGCCTGAGGGATATGGGATTGGAGGGACGGTATGGGCTTTATGAGGCGGTGGACTACACCCCCGCCCGCCTCACTGGCGGGGAGGACCATGAGGTAGTACGCTCCTATATGTCTCACCACTTGGGCATGAGCTTGACCGCAATTGACAATGCCCTCCGAGATAATGTGATGCAAAAACGGTTTATGAAGGACTGCGACATGTCTGCCTACCGGGAACTGCTTCAGGAGCGGGTGCCGGTGGGAGCGCCCATCATGAAGCAGGAGGAGCGGGACTTTCCCGCCAAGTTCCGGCCCGCCGCCGGCCCTGCTCTGGCACGGACAGGGGAGACGTTTGGCCGGAAACGTCCCCAGTGCCATCTGCTGTCCAATGGCAGTTACAGTGTGCTGACCTGTGACAATGGCCTCACCGCCGCCAAGGCGGGAGAGATGGCGGTTACCTTGGCCAGAGCAGGGGAGTATTACGCCCCCGCCGGGGTATCCGTGTTTTTCCGGGGGGCGGGTAAACTGTACGGTCTGACTCCAGCTCCCTTGTACCAGAGCGGGGCGGTATACCGCTGGGAGTTCCACGCTGGGGGAGCCGCATGGTTTTTTGAAAAAGACGGCTTGTCAGCACGGGTTCGTTTATCCGTTCCCAAACGGGAAAACGGGGAACTGCGCCGGATTGAACTGACCAGCAAAAAGCGGCTGGAAGGGGAGCTTTTATTCTATCTGGAACCTGTCCTGTGTCCGCAGAGGGATTTTGATGCACACCCCGCCTTTTCCCGGCTGTTTCTGGAGTGTGCTCCGGAGGGAAACGGAGTGTTATTCCGCCGCCGCCCCCGGGGAGAGGAAGAGGACGCATACCTCTGTGCTGTCTGGACTGGGGAGGGCAGTTCCATTTTGACGGACCGGGCTTCTGCGTTGGGCCGGGGCGGATTGAAGGCGCTGGCCGGGGGACGGCTGGGAGTGATGGACGACAGCGTGGGTTCCGACCCTTGCCTGATGGTGCGGGTCCCGGTCTCTCTGGCAGCGGGGGAACGGGCGGTATTTTCTCTGGCGCTGGCCGTTGGAGACAGTGTATCTGCCCAAGAGGGAGCAAAGCGGATGCTGGAGGGGAACGAGGCTGGCGCCGCCTCGCTGGCCCCAATTGTTCAAAAGCTGGCCCTCAGCGAACAGGAGGCGCTGACCGCATTTGATTTGCTCGCAAGGCTTGCAGCGGCAGGGGAGGAGCGGGAACGCCCGCCTCAAAATACCCTGTGGCCATACGGCATTTCGGGAGATGTGCCCATAGCTGCCGGACAGTTGTCGAATGCGGAGGACATGGAACAAGCCGCCCTCTGGTGCCGCTGGCACCAACTGCTTACCCGGGCGGGCTATCTCTTTGATCTGGTACTTTTGCTGGAAGAGGGAGGCGATTACCGCCGGCCTCTCCGCTCTGCACTGACCGAGGAGCTGAAAAAGCTGGGGGCCGAATCTGCTTTGGGAGCGAAAGGCGGCATCCATCTGGCGGACATCTCCGCCGCTCCGGCGGTACTGGCTTGGGCCAAGTCCGTTTTGCCGCTGGCTGATGGACCATCTGAACCGGAATCCATTGCTCCGCCGCCTCCGGTGCGTCTGTCCTGCGAACCGGCTCCCTGGACGATGGACGGGGATACAGTGATGATCCGCTGTGGGGAACAGCTCCCGCCGGTGGGGTGGTCCCAGGTGCTGTGCAGCCCGGACTTCGGCTGGCTCACCGATGAGACCGGGGCAGGACTGCTCTGGTCAGGAGGAAATGCCCGGGAAGGAAAGCTGACCAGCTGGGCCAACGATCCGCTGGCGATTGGCGGGCAGGAAAACATTTCCGTCAACGTAATGGGACAGGAGTTCTCCGTCTTTGCCGCAGGCGACGGCCTGCCCTGCACGGTCACCTATGGTCTAGGCTTTGCCCGGTGGGAGAAGGAACTGCCCGGAGCCAGGCTGACGGTTGAGGGGGTTGTCCCGGTGGATGAGAACTGCCGGATTCTCCGCTTTGTTCTGGTTGGGGCCTCGGGCCGGGTGAACTATCGTTTGGGCGAAGAGGAACCGGGCTCCGCCACGCTAAACGATGGGCAGAAGGTATCTCTTGTGACGAAAGAGAGGGAGGGAAAGCCGAGTTCCCGCTTTTTCCGAGAGGATTTTGTGGAAAAACAGGACCGGACCATAGTCTGGTGGAAAGAAAAGACATCCGCGCTTACCGTCAGAACTCCCGATGGGGCGTTGGACCGGTATCTGAGCGGCTGGTGCCTCTATCAGGTGGCGGCCTGCCGCCTCATGGCCCGCACCAGCCAGTATCAGAACGGTGGGGCGTTCGGATTTCGGGACCAGCTTCAGGATTCTGCTGCACTGGTATACCTCTGGCCGGAACGAACGAAGGAACAGCTTCTGCTTGCTGCCTCCCGGCAGTTTGAGGAAGGGGATGTCCAGCACTGGTGGCACCCACCCCTGGGGGCCGGAGTGCGTACCCGTATCTCAGACGATTTGCTGTGGCTGCCCTGGGTGATGTGCCGGTACTGTGCAGTGACAGGGGATTATAACCTCTTACAGGAAAAAGTCCCCTATCTGACGGCAAAACCCCTGGAACCGGGGGAGAAGGACCGGTATGAAATCCCCCAAGTGAGCGAAAAGCAGGAGAGCCTCTACCAGCACGGACTGGCCGCAATTCTCTGTGCTCTGGGCCGGGGGACCGGCCCCCATGGGCTGGCAAAGATGGGGGGCGGCGACTGGAACGACGGTATGGATAAGGTAGGCGGCGAGTCGGAGTGGCTTACGTGGTTTCTGGCGGCGGTACTGCAAGATTTTGCCATTCTGTGCCGCCGGATGGGCGAAGAGGCCCGGGCGGACGACCTGCTGCGGCGGGCGGACCGGCTAATCCAGTCCGCGCAGGAGGCGTGGGATGGCAAGTGGTACCGCCGGGGCTACTATGAGGATGGAACTCCGCTGGGGTCAGCTCAAAGTGACCAATGCCAAATTGATTCCATCGCCCAGTCCTTTGCCCTGTTCCCAGCTGGAACAGACCGGAAACGGGGAGACGAGGCCGTCTCTGCTGCGCTGGAGCGCCTGTTTGACCGGGAAGCGGGGGTGGTGCGCCTGTTTGACCCGGCATTTGACAGTCAGGGGGAGAAGGATCCTGGCTATATCAAGGGCTACCCTGCCGGAGTGCGGGAGAATGGGGGACAGTACACCCATGCTTCTGTCTGGCTGGCTATGGCCTGCTTCCGTCTGGACCGGCCGAATGATGGGTGGGCCATTTTAAAGGCCCTCCTTCCGGAGGGCCACAGGACAGAAATATACCGGGCCGAGCCCTATGTGATTGCCGCCGATGTGTCCTACGCCCCAGGCCGGGTGGGACGGGCGGGGTGGTCCTGGTATACCGGGGCCGCCGGGTGGTATTGGCAGGTTGCGGTGCAGGAACTGCTGGGCTTGAAGGTGCGGTCAGGCCGGCTTGATGTGGAGCCCAACCTGCCCCAGGAGTGGCCGGGATACGAGGCGGTGTGGCGGCTGTCTGGCGGAGAGCTAAGCATATCGGTCCAGCGTACGGGAGCCTATTCCGCCGTTCTGGATGGCAGGCCGGTGGAAGGCGGCGTCCCCCTGAAAGGGCTGGCTGGTAAACACCGGCTGGAGGTCACCATTTAATTTACACCTTTTGTGCCGCCACAAACAGATTGGGCGGGTTGGGGAACAGGTTTTCCCGCTCCAAAATGGCGAAGCCATTTCGGGCAATCTTCCGTTCCAGTCCCCGCTGGGTAAAGAAGGCTGTGTAGGGCATGGCTCCAGTACGGCTTTTGATCAGTTTCTGGAACCCGGCCCGAGAGGGCCGGGAACCCAGGCAGTCGGTAGCGGATAGGAAGACTCCATTGGGCTTGAGCAGTTCCCGGATGCGGGTCAAGGCGGCGGGCAGGTCTGGAAGGTAGAGCAGTACGTTGAAAGCAGCCAGCACATCAAAGCTCTCCGGTTTTAGGCAGGAATCAAACAGGCCGGTGTTGGTGATCTCTACGTTAGCGGCGCCCTGAGCCTGCACTTTTTTCTGGGCGGCTTCTACCATTTTTGGGGAAATGTCGATCCCATGGATATGAGATACCCGGGGGGCGATACGGAATGTAATCAGACCTGTGCCGCAGGCAAATTCCAGTACCTGGTCAGACTGCTTCAAATAGTGAAAGCAGTGCTCCGCCGTTTTGTCATAGGCTTCTGCATAAACTTCGCCAGAGGTCAGATCGTAATTCTGCGCACGCGCATTCCAAAATTCTTTCGGCTGGTTCAGCATGGTTTTGCCTCCCTGTCAAGATATGTGCCATATATTATACAACATCTCTCCTCTATATGTCAGCACTTCGAGAAAAATCTTCTAATTACTCTGCGGCTGTATTTGCTTTTTGATGTGTTCTGTGGTATGATAACGGGGCTGTTTTACGGGAAAAATTTTTCCGGGAAAGGAAACGAACAATATGTCACAAGTAATTCGCCGGGAGCTGTTCCCCGGGGTATGGCTGCGTACAGTGCATACCAATAAATTTAAAAGCTCCTATCTATCCGTCACGCTCTTAACGCCCTTGGACCGGGAGACCGCTGGAGCAAACGCTTTGATTCCCGAGGTTCTGCGCCGGGGAACGGCGGTCCATCCGGACATGGAATCGCTGTCCGCGGCTCTGGACGAGCTGTACGGCGGGGCTGTTGAGCCTATTGTGCGAAAGAAGGGCGAGACCCAGTGCGTGGGCTTCTTGGCCAGCTTTCTGGACGATGCCTACGCCCTGAAGGGAGAGAAGATCTTGGAACCCGCCGCCACCCTGCTGGGGGAGCTGCTTCTCAATCCCTATACCCAGAACGGGGTGTTTGCCTCCGACTATACCGCCGGAGAAAAAGCCAACCTGATCGACCGCATCCGGGCTCAGATCAACGATAAACGGACTTATGCTACCCAGCGTCTTGCCCAGGAGATGTGCAAATATGAGGCGTTTGGCGTGGACAAGCTGGGGGATGAGAGCCGGGTGTCCGCAATTACCCCAGAAAGTTTGTGGGAGCGGTATCAGACCTTACTGCGGGAAGCCCAGGTGGAGGTCTACTATTGCGGTTCCGCCAGCCCCGACCGGGTGGCTGAGGCGTTGAAGGGCGCTTTGGACAGACTGCCGGTGAACGAAAACCGGGTTGATCCGGAATGCAGTGTACGTGTCTCTGCTGGGCCTGAGCCCATTGTGGTGGAGGAGGAAATGGACGTAAGTCAGGGCAAGCTGACCATGGGCTTCCGCACCGGTGGGCTTACTTGTTGGGAGGAAGAATTCCCTGCCCTTTTCCTGTGCGTTGCGGTCTTTGGCGGTACTACGCTTTCTAAGCTGTTTATGAACGTGCGGGAGAAGCTGTCGCTGTGTTACTATGCCAGTGCAACCCTGGAAAAAATGAAAGGGCTGGTGCTGGTGTCCTCAGGTATTGAGTTCGACAAGTACCAGACGGCCAAAGATGAGATTTTGGCCCAGCTGGAGGCTGTCCGTCAGGGCGAGATTGAGGACTGGGAGCTGGAGGGCTCCCGCCGTACCCTCATTGGGGCCTGCCAGGCCACCCTGGACGACCAGGGGAGACAGGAGGAATACTGGATGGGGCAGACTGCCGCTGGGCTGGAGTTGGCTCCGGAGGAGTTTGCCGCCCAGCTGGAGGCGGTTACCCGGGAACAGGTGTCCGCCGCCGCCCGCAAGCTGGAGTTGGATACCATCTATTTTTTGAAAGGGAAGGAGGGCTGAGACATGGAAAAGCTGGAATTCGCCCAGGTGGGAGAGACGATGTTTCACCAAAAGCTGGAAAACGGCTTGAACGTATTTGTGTTCCCGAAACCGGATTTTCAAAAGGGTTACGCCTTTTTTGCCACCAATTACGGGGGCATGGATATGCGTTTCTGTTTGGACGGAGAGTGGCACAACACCCCCGCCGGAGTGGCCCACTATCTGGAACACAAGATGTTCGACACAGAGGAGGGCAACGCCCTTCAGGACTTGGCGGCCAACGGAGCCAGTCCCAATGCCTTTACCAGCAACGACATTACTGGCTACTACTTCGACTCCACAGAGAAGTTTGAGGAAAATCTGCGTATTCTGCTCTCCTTTGTCTCGGTTCCCTGGTTTACCCAGGAGAGCGTGGATAAAGAACGAGGCATCATCGGCCAAGAGATTGGCATGATTGAGGACGACCCCCATTGGAAATGTTATATGAATCTGATGAAAGCCCTGTTTCAGCATCACCCTATACGGGAGAGCGTAGCGGGGAGCGTGGAGTCCATTTCCAAAATTACTGCCGATACCCTCTATGCCTGCCACAAAGCCTTCTATGACCCAGCCAATATGGTTCTGTGCGTGGCGGGTCCGGTGGAACCGGAGCACATCTGCGCAGTGGCCCGGGAGATATTGCCGAAGGAGGCTGGCCCGATTGCCGCCAAAGACTATGGAGAGAAGGAACCGCCCCAGGCGGCGCAATCCCTCATTGAGGAGCGAATGGAGGTTTCCGCCCCTATTTTCCAGCTGGGCTGGAAGGGAGACGCCCAAAAGAACGGCGAGGACCGCCTGCGGCAGGAACTGGTGGGCGGGCTGGCCCTGGAGGTGCTTCTGGGCAATTCCAGCCCCCTATACGCCAAACTATACTGGGAGGGACTGATCAACCAAGAGTTTGGTTATAGCTATGAGAGCAGCCTTGGCTGTGCGTTTCTGGCGGCGGACGGTGAGTCCAAAGACCCAGAGGCGGTCCGGATGGCGGTGGCGGAGGAAGCTGCCCGTATTGGCCGGGAGGGCGTAGACAAGCAGTTGTGGGAGCGGGTGAAAAAGGGAGTTTATGGAAACAAGGTCCGGGGGCTGAACTCCTTTGAAAATCTGTGCATTGGTCAGGCTCAGGCGTTTTTTGCGGGGAGTAATTTCCTGTCTTTTGCTGGTCTGTTCGACTCCATTACCAAGGAGGAGACGGAAGAGCTGATTGTCAACTGGGTCACGGAGGAGCGCACCGCCCTGTCGGTGGTTCGAGCCAAGGAGGAGGGGACACAGTGAGCAACACCGTGTCTTTCCCTGGTCTAGGGTTGGAGTTTTCCTTGAACCGGGTGGCGTTCAACATCCCCATCCTGGACCGGCCCGTCTACTGGTACGGGGTTATCATCACCAGTGGGCTGATTTTGGCGGTATATCTGTGTATGCGCTGGGGCAGGCGGTTTGGAATCAGTGAGGACAATATCCTTGATATGATGTTCTTTGCCGTTCCCGCTGCACTGGTGGCCGTCCGGGTGTACTATGTAGTGTTTAACCTGGAGCTTTACCGCAACACGGACGGTTCCTTGAACTGGGGAGCCATTTTACGGTACAGCGATGGGGGATTGGCGATTTACGGAGCTATTATCTCATCGGCCATTGTACTGCTGCTGTTCTGCCGGTGGAAAAAACTGAGTTTTCTGGCTTACGCCGACTTAGGGGTTCACGGTCTGTTTATTGGTCAGCTGATCGGCCGGTGGGGCAACTTTATGAATGTGGAAGCCTACGGCGTTGTCACTGATCTGCCTTGGCGGATGTGTTCCCAGTCCATTGCCAGCGAGATGTGGGCTAAGGGCCTTTTGGAGTCCAGGCTGGCCTATGAATCTATTTTAAATGGAGAGTTGGGGGTACATCCCACCTTTTTCTACGAGTCAGCTTGGAATTTTGTGGGTCTGATAGCTGTGTATTTCCTGGGAAAGAAACGGAAATTTGACGGGGAATGCTTCCTGTTTTACTTCTTCTGGTATGGCATGGGCCGGGCCTGGATTGAGGGCCTGCGTACAGACAGCCTGTATCTCTTCGGCTGGGAGCTGTTCGGAATGCCCATCCGGGTGTCACAGCTTTTCGCTCTGCTCACTGGAGTGCTGGCGGGCGCGGTGTTGGTGTGGGCGCTGTGGAAGCATCGAAATCAAAAAACAGAGTTGTTTGTGGACCGTCTGGCTGCTCAGGCGGTTCGGACAGAGGAGATTGACGAGGGGGAATAAGCTATGTCGGCTGTCGTTATGGATGGAAAGGCGTTGGCGGCTAAAATCAGGGAGCAGGTGCGGCTCCAGGTGGAGCAGATGGAGCGTAAGCCGGGCATGGCTATGGTGCTTGTTGGGGAGAACCCCGCCGCTCAGGTCTATGAGGCCGGTAAACGGAAGGATTGCCAGCAGTGCGGAATCTATTATGAGACCTTCCGCCTGCCGGAGGACGTGCCTCAGAAAGAGCTGCTGGATGTCATCCATTTTTTGAACGACCGAGAGGGTATTGATGGTATTTTGGTCCAGTTCCCTCTGCCGGAGCATCTGGATGACCGGGCCATTCAGCTGGCGATTCGGCCCGATAAGGATGTGGACTGTGTCCATCCTTCCAACGTGGGGGACCTGACCCTGGGAGTTGACTGCTTCTGGCCCTGTACTCCGGCGGGAGTGATGCGTTTGCTGGCGGAATACCACATAGACCCAGCCCGCAAAAACTGTACTATGGTGGGCCGGTCCAACATTGTGGGCAAGCCGCAGGCAATGCTTTTGCTGAGAAGCGACTGCACGGTCACCGTCTGCCATACCAAAACTCCCGATTTAGCTGCCGAGTGCCGCCGGGGAGATATCCTCATCTCTGCCGCCGGACATCCCGGCCTGATTACCGTGGACATGGTAAAGGAGGGGGCGGTGGTGATCGACGTGGCTGTCAACCGGGATGAGGCAGGTAAGCTGTGCGGCGACGTAGACTACGGCCCTGTAGCGGAGATTGCCTCCTACATAACCCCTGTTCCAGGGGGAGTGGGCCCGGTTACCCGGGCGGTGCTGATGGAAAATACCCTTGCTGCGGCGCTGAAGCACGGCAAGTAAACAGGAACAAGGGTGGCTCAGACCGCTGAATACCGATTCTTATTTTGAAAAAGAGTGGTTAGAGGTATGATTCAAACAGCCCCTGACCACTCTCTTTTTCAACTGTCTTATTTGAAAGCTGGTTTTGTGTATTTTGCTTGAAAAGAGACGGGGTATGTGGTACAATACCCTCGATCGGCGGGCAATATCCCGCTGGCTGGAGTTAGATAAGAGGAATCATTTACCAGCCGGCTCTGTGCCGGTAGGAGGAAAACATGAAAGGTATCGTTCTGGCGGCGGGGAAAGGCACCCGTCTGTACCCCATGACCAAGCCGGTATGCAAGCCGCTGCTGCCGGTGTATGACAAACCGCTGATTTATTATCCCATCGCTATTTTAATGCAGGCGGGCATTTCAGAGATTATGATTATTGTGCCGCCTGGAGAGACACCAACGTTTCAGGCCCTCCTAGGGCGGGGGGAGCAGTATGGACTGAACATATCCTACGCCGAACAGCCGGTGGCCCGGGGGATAGCGGATGCGCTGCTCATCGGGCAGGAATTTGTTGGTAACGACCGGGTGTGTTTGGTGCTGGGGGATAACATCTTCTATGCCCCCACTTTGGCGGCAACTTTGAAACGGGCCGCCGCGAACGAGCGGGGCTCCACCGTGTTCGGCTACTGGGTGGAGGACCCCCGCCCCTTCGGTGTGGTGGAGTTTGACAAGGACGGCAGGGCAATCTCCATTGAAGAGAAACCCCGCTACCCCAAATCTAATTATATTATCCCGGGCCTGTATTTCTACGACCATCAGGTGATGGAAATTGCCAACCAGCTGAAACCCTCCGCCCGCGGGGAGCTGGAGATTACCGACGTAAATCTGGAATATCTCCGCCGGGGCCAGCTCCAGGTTATCCCGCTGGAAAAGAATTTTACCTGGCTGGATGCAGGTACCGCTGACAGTCTGCTGACAGCGGGGGATACGATCAAGCGAATTCAGGATAGTACAGGCCGGTATGTGGGCTGTTTGGAGGAGCTGGCTCTTTACGAGGGCTGGGTCACCGAGGAACAGGTCCACAAAATCGGCAGCGAACTGTCTATGACACTGTATGGTAAGTATCTGCAATGCCTGTAAGGAGAGAAGAGAATGAAGCGGATTCTGATGCTGGCCACCGGAGGTACCATCGCCTCAAAGGAGAGCGGCGAGGGGCTCAGCCCTGCCATTACCTCGGAAGAAATTCTAAGTTATGTTCCAGCGGTGGGCCAGCTGTGCCGGGTGGAGGCCGTCCAGCTGATGAATCTGGACAGCACCAACGTAGCTCCCGCTCACTGGCTGGCTATTGCCGCCGCTATCCGAGAAAATTATGAGGACTACAGCGGTTTTGTCATTACCCATGGTACTGATACCATGGCCTACACAGCCGCAGCCCTGTCCTATCTAATTCAGGATTCCCCCAAACCCATTGTCATTACCGGTTCCCAAAAGTCGATTGCCCTCAACGACACCGACGCCCGAAGAAACCTGTATGACAGCTTTCTCTATGCCGCCGACCGGGATTCCCACGATGTAAGCCTCGTCTTTGACGGAAAAGTGATTTTAGGCACGCGAGCCCGGAAAGAGCGGAGCAAGAGCTTCAATGCGTTTTCCTGTGTGGATTATCCAGAGCGGGCGGTGATTCGGGATGGACGGCTGATTCGTTACTTGGCTCCACGGCCCTACGCCTATGGGGCGGAGCCTACCTTTTATGATAAGCTGGAGGAAAAGGTTCTGCTGCTTACCCTCATCCCTGGTATGGGCGCGGAGGCTCTCCAGCTGTTGAAGGACAGCTATCAGGCGGTGATTCTCCAGTCTTTCGGGGTGGGCGGACTGCCTGGAGGGGGGAGCGGACCTCTGGCACAGGCGATTGAGGATTGGCTTGCTGAGGGAAAGACGATTGTGGTTATGACGCAGGTGCCCTATGAAGGCAGTGATATGTCTGTGTATCAGGTAGGCCAGCAGGTAAAGGAGCGGTTCTCTCTGATTGAAGCCTACAACATGACCTTGGAAGGAGCCACCGCAAAGCTGATGTGGGCGCTGGGGCAGACCCGCGACCCGGAGAAGGTCCGGGAGCTGTTCTACCGTCCAGTACAGTTCGACGTGATTCGGTAGGAACGGCCCTGTGCCCGGGCCTGTCCGGAAGGGTTGATTTTTGGAAAATGAACATCCAAATGAAGCGCATATACCGTTTTTCTGTGTTTTTTCTGGCAGTTTTTCTGCTATGTTCCATTTTACCCGCTCTGGCGGCTTCCCAAAGCTTCCGCACAACGGTGCTCTTTACCCACGACCTCCACTCCCACTTCCTGCCCCAGGAGGACGGAGAGGGGGGGGAGTCAGGGGGATACGCCCGGCTGAAAACGGTTCTGGACCGGGAGCGGGCCAGCCACCCCAATGCCCTGACGCTGGATGGAGGAGACTTCTCTATCGGTTCGCTGATTCAGACCCTTTACACCAGTCAGGGGGCGGAATTGCGGACGATGGGGGCGCTGGGCTATGATGCCGCCACGGTGGGAAACCACGAATTTGACCACACCGGGACAGGATTTGCCGAAATGCTGAATGCGGTGTCAGTCAGCGGGGACAAAGCTCCCGCCCTTCTGATGGCGAACTACAAGCCTGCGGCAGATCACCCCGATAAACTGGATATCCAGCGGGCCATGGCCGCCTATGGTGTGCAGGACTATATGATTTTGGAACGAGGCGGAATTACCTATGGTATCTTTGGATTGATGGGGGTGGACTCCGACTCCTGTGCGCCGTCTTCCGGGTTTAGCCTAGGCGATATGGCGGAAAATGCTCAGCGGTGCGTGGACGCACTGAAAGCGGAGGGCGCTCAATTCATTATCTGTCTGTCCCACGCGGGGACCAATGAGAAAAAGAAGCTGTCGGAGGACGAACTGCTGGCGGAAAAGGTCAGCGGGATCGATTTGATTGTCTCTGGACACACCCATACCACCCTGCCTGAACCGATTGAGGTCAATGGCGCCTATATTGTCTCCGCTGGACCGTACTGCGAGAATTTGGGTTCCATTACCATCCAGTGGAAGGCGGATGGCTCCAAAACGCTGACCGATTACCGGTTAATTCCAATTGACGAAACTTTGCCGGAAGATGAGGATATTACTCTGATGGTAGAACGTTGGAAAGGGCTGGTAGGGGGGAGCTACTTGGGCCGGTACGGCTTGAGCTACGACGAAGTCCTTACCCGGACGGGTTTTGACCTATCTACCCCGAAAGCAGGAGTGCAGGAGGGCAATGCACTGGGCGAATTGATCGCTGATTCATTTCTTTGGGCTGTGGAACATCTGGAAGCGGACAGCCCAGATGGACCAACTGTGACCGTCACTGCGGATGGGGTGCTGAGAGCGTCCCTGCCAGCGGGAGAAATTACTACGTCAATGGCTTTCGATGTGCTGTCTATGGGGGTTGGGAGCGATGGAACCTCCGGTTTTCCTCTGGTGGGGGTGTACCTTACTGGTAAGGAACTGAAAGCTGCCGCCGAGGTGGATGCCTCTGTAACCCCGCTCATGCCTGCCGCTCAACTGTATATGGCGGGGATAGAGTATTCCTTCAATACCCATCGGATGTTCTTTAACCGGGTAACGGATATTCAGCTTGTACGAGAGGAGCAGCGGACAGAACCTGCGCCTGTTGTGGGTGGGGAAGAGCCGAATGGAGAGTATGGCTATACGGTTACTCAGACCGACCGGAGCTACAGTGAACTAAACGATGCTCAACTCTACCGGGTCGTTACCGGAATGTACTCCGCCCAGATGCTGGGCACAGTGAAGTCGAAGTCTATGGGATTGCTGTCCCTAGAGCCCAAGATGGCCGATGGGACCCCCGTTACCAATTTTGAGGCGTGTATTCTCCGGGATGAGAATGGCAATGAGATTAAGGAGTGGTACGCCTTGGCGGCTTACCTCCAGAGTTTTGGGGAGGAGGGGCTTCCCTACCGGTATGCGAAGCCCGACGGACGGAAGAACGTCAGCCGGAGCTGGAATCCTATTGAGCTGCTGAAAAGCCCCAGTTGGATTACACTGGTGGCGCTGGTAGTTCTGATCGCGGTTCTTGCGCTGACAGCGTTTGCAGTCCGCTGGGTCCACTACGCTCGAAAACGCCGCCGCTATGGAAAAGGAACCCGATGGTAAATTTATGGTCTGTGCGGCTTTGCCGCTGGCTATATACAGCGATGGAAAAAGGAAGAACTCTGACAGGAGGAGAAACAGTGAAGAAGTATGAAATTGCGAAGAAGAAGGTGCTGACGCCGGAAATCAGCCAGATTTCGGTGTATGCACCGCTGGTGGCCGCAAAGGCCAAGGCGGGCCAGTTCATTATCCTGCGGGTGGATGAAGAGGGAGAGCGGATCCCACTGACCATCTCCAGCGCGGTGGACGGTCTGGTTACCGTAATTTATCAGAAAATCGGCGGTACGACCATGGCTTTGGACCAGCTGAACGAGGGCGACTGCCTCCAGGACTTTGTGGGTCCCTTGGGTTTGCCCACTGAGGTGGAGAATGTTGGCCGCGTGGCCGTTCTGGGCGGAGGACTGGGCTGTGCCATTGCCCTGCCTGTGGCTCGGGCTTTGCATCAGGCCGGAAATCAGGTGGACCTAATCGGAGGCTTCAAGACCAAGGATATTGTCATTTTGGAAGAAGAGATGGGGCAGGCCAGCACTGACCTGCATATCTGCACGGACGACGGCACTTATGGCTATCACGGCTTTGTCACCGGAAAGCTGGAGGAGCTGATTAACAGCGGCGTAAAATTTAACCGCGTTTTTGCCATCGGTCCTTTGCTGATGATGAAGTTTGCCTGTAAACTTACAGAAAAGTACAACATTCCCACCACCGTGAGTATGAACCCCATTATGATCGACGGCACAGGAATGTGCGGCTGCTGCCGCCTCACGGTGGACGGCGAGGTGAAGTTTGCCTGTGTGGACGGTCCTGACTTCGACGGACACAAGGTTGACTTTGATGAGGTGATTGCCCGCAACGCGACCTATAAAGAACATGAAGCGCAGGCGAAAGAGAAGCACCTCTGCCGCCTGGGAGGAGGTGCCATGAATGGCTAATATGCAGATGGAAAAGACCCCCATGCCGGAGCAGGAGGCCAATGT
>JAAWIE010000128.1 GCA_022796195.1 Lawsonibacter sp.
ACGGGCGAAGGGATTCGAACCCCCGACCTACTGGTTCGTAGCCAGTCACTCTATCCAACTGAGCTACGCCCGCATACCGCAAAGAGGACTTCCTCTTAACAGCTTGATTAGTATAGCACAGCTTTTCCCAAAATGCAAGAGGTTTTTTCCATTTTCTAAAAATTTTTTCTGCAAAAAACCGGCGCGTCCTGAGACGCGCCGGTTTGGCCTAAAAAGGGATTGGAAAATCAGCCGCCGAACACCTTAATCATAAAGCCGGCTGCGCAAGCAGAGCCAATCACGCCAGCCACATTGGGGCCCATAGCGTGCATGAGCAGGAAGTTGGAGGGATTTTCCTTCTGGCCCACGTTCTGAGCCACACGGGCGGCCATGGGCACGGCGGACACACCAGCAGAGCCAATCAGCGGATTGACCTTACCGCCGGTGACCGCATACATCACGTTACCCAGGATCAGGCCGCCAGCAGTGGACAGCAGGAAGGCGGTCAGGCCCAGGACGATGATGAACAGGGTCTCGCCCTTCAGGAACTGCTCTGCGCTGGCCTTAAAGCCCACAGACAGGCCCAGAGGGATGGTGACGATGTTGATAAGAGCATTCTGTGCGGTGTCAGACAGACGCTCGGTAACACCGCTCTCACGGAACAGGTTGCCCAGCATGAGCATACCGATCAGCGGGGCGGTATCGGGGATCAGCAGCACCACGAAGATAGTCACGGCGATGGGGAAGATAATCTTCTCCGTCTTGGACACGGTACGCAGCTGATTCATCTTGACCTGACGGGCCTCCTTGGTGGTGAGGGCCTTCATCAGAGGCGGCTGGATCATGGGGATCAGCGCCATGTAGGAGTAAGCCGCAATGGCAATGGCGGGCAACAGTTCCACAGCCAGCTTAGAGGCCGTCAAAATTGCCGTCGGCCCGTCAGCGCCTCCAATCACGCCAATGGCCGCCGCGTCAGCGGGGCTAAAGGTAATGACAGGGATAAAGGGCAGCGCACCATGCAGGGCGCTGGTAATGGGGCCCACACACAGGGCCATCAGGAACGCGGCGAAAATACCCAGCTGTGCGGCGGCGCCCAGCAGCAGGGAGGTGGGGTTGGCCAACAGGGGACCGAAGTCGGTCATTGCGCCGATGCCCATAAAGATAATCGACGGGTAGATAGCGTACTGAACGCCCTGATAGAGGACCCACATAAAGCCCACCGTACCGCTGTGGGTTGCTGCATCATAGACAGGCTCGTTAAACAGCCCAGTAATGGGCAGGTTGGCCAGCAGCACACCAAAGCCGATGGGAACCATCAGCAGCGGCTCAAAGCCCTTGCCAATACCCATGTACAGCAGCACACAGGCAATAATCAGCATGAGAACGGTTTTCCAGTCCAGAGCGGCAAAGCCGGAGCCGGACGCAATGGCGCTAATTACTCGAGTGAAAAAATCCATACTTCACCCCTCCTCTCAACCGATGGTGACCAGCAGGTCATCGGTGTTTACGGCGGTGCCCACAGCGGCGGCCACAGCCTTGACGGTGCCGGCCACGGGGGCGGACACCTCGATCTCCATCTTCATAGCCTCCAGCACGATGAGCACATCACCGGCCTGAACGGACTGGCCCACAGAGCACTCCACCTTAAAGATGTTGCCCGGCATGGGGCTCTTCACAGCGGTCTCACCGGCGGCGGGGGCAGCAGCGGGAGCCGGAGCAGCCGCAGGAGCCGGAGCAGGCGCGGGGGCCGGGGCAGGTGCGGGTGCAGCGGCGGCGGCCACAGGAGCGGCGGCAGCGGCGGGGGCGATGTTGGTGATCTGGAAGGAGCCCAGAGGCATGCCGGACTCCTCAGCCACGGCGGCCATCATCACGGCCACCAGCTCACCCTCATCCACAGCGGGAGCCGCAGGTGCGGCGGGGGCGGCCGGTTTGGGTGCGGGCGCAGCCTTCTTGGCGGGGGCGGCGGCGGGCTTCTTCTTGGCGTCGATGGAGGCCACCACCTTGGAGATGACCATGATGACCACCATCAGGATGGCCAGCATCATAAACACCACCAGCAGACCGCATACCGCCGTCAGCAGGGCCTCGGGCACGGTCAGCGGCTCGAAGGGGTGGAGGATATACTTACTAGGATCAGTACTCGGCATAGTTGAAACTCCCCCCCATCAACCCAGGGTTACCAGCAGGTCGTCAGTGTTGACGGCGGTACCCACAGCGGCGGCCACCGACTTGACGGTACCGGCCACAGGGGCAGAGACCTCGATCTCCATCTTCATGGCCTCCAGCACGATAAGCACATCGCCAGCCTGGACGGACTGGCCCACAGAGCACTCCACCTTAAAGATGTTGCCGGGCATGGGGCTCTTCACGGCGGTCTCGCCGGCGGCGGGCGCGGCGGCAGGGGCCGGAGCCGGGGCGGGCGCGGGTGCGGCGGCAGGAGCCGGAGCGGGTGCGGCCACAGGGGCGGCAGCAGGAGCGGCGACGGGAGCGGCCACGGCAGGGGCTGCGGCGCCAGTTCTCTCAACACTGACGTTGTAGACCTTGCCGTTGACGGTCACATTGTAATTCATAGCTTCTTTTCCCCTTTACATTAGTTTGTTCCAGCACTTCAGGAGCCGGAACGCGGCCTTTCGCTCCTCCCCCCACCGTATTGCATGGGAGGAGGGACGAAATTGGGAACATTATACCATTTTTCTGTGAGAAGTGTCAATATAACTTTAGACAGGCTTCACACAATTGAACGATTTTTTTACAGCACTTCGGCTATGTTGAGGTTTTTTCTTACAGCACGTCGGCGAAGGCCTGAATGGCGGTGCTGGCCTGGCCGAAGTCCCGCATCTGCTGGTCCACGCCCAGCTTGATGTGGGGGATCCCGGCGGCGTCCAGAGCTTTCTTCAGATAGGGGTACTCCATCTCCTCGGGGTCGCAGAACTGCTGCATAAACAGCACCAGACCCTGGGCGCCCGAGTCCTTGATCTGCTTGACCACAAAGTCCGCCCGGCGGTTCTGGTTGGAGAACTCGTCATAGAGCAGGATATCATAGTCCTGGTCGGCAAACTGCTGGGCCAGCGCCATCATGGGGTCGCCGGTCTCGGCGGCGTCCACCCGGATCATACGGCTCTCGTGGGCCACGTCATCGGCGGCAATTGCAATCTGATTGTCGTCGAAAATCTGGAGCAGCTTGGGATTGTCGCAGATAATACCGGAGGTAAGAATCTTTTTGCCCTTCCACTCGCTGGCAGGCAGTGCGGCCAGCTCTTTGTTCAGCTGCTCCAGCTTGGCGGTGTGATCGTCCTTAATCATAAACCAGGCGGAGCGCAGCACAGCGGACCGGGCCACGGCGGACACGGCCTCGGGGTGCTGGCCGGCCAGCTTGACAAATTCACGGCGGGCAGCGCGGCTGCGGTTATAGACCTTGATGGTCTCCCGCAGAGCCTCGTCGGTGATGGTGTTGCCGGAAATCTTCTCCAGCTCGCCCTTCACGTGCTGGTACTGGTCCATGGTAAACTGGAGGCCGAAGGCGGGCTTGCGCTGCTGGGGATGGGCCAGGAAGATGCAGGGCAGCTTATCCTTCATGGCAACCCGGAAGTTCTGGCTCATGGGGCGCAGGGTGTCGCAGATGGTGGGAGTAATCAGGCCATCCAGGTCGTCCAGGGTCCCGTCCAGCAGCATCTCCAGGGCCAGCTGGGCGATGGTGCAGTAGAAGGTAGCGCAATACTCCTTGGCCATGGAAATGGTCTTCTTGTTGCTGCCCCAGATGCCCATGGGCACCATACCGGCGGCATACACCAGCTCCTCGGGAGCGTAGTAGGGCAGAACGCCGATGACCTTCTTGCCCTCAGCCTTGAAGGCCTTAATCTGACGGCCAGGATGCTCGGAAATCTCCGCAAATTCGTTCAACAGTACCTCAATGCTCATCTCTCAGCCCTCCTTGTTCTCGGCGTTGGCCTCCATGGCCTCCACCAGGCCCTGGACGCGGGTCTCATACTGGGCCTCGTTGAAGTTGCGGGGGTCGGCCTGGTCGCCGTCGAAACCGGCGCAGGGGATGCCCAGGTCCTCGGTAAAGCGGCGCTGCATCTCGGCCATATAGCCAGACCAGGGCTTGCAGGAGCGGTTGTAGTGGACCAGCACGCCGTCCACCTTGTTGTCCTTACAGATACCCTCGCGCCAGGACACGCCCTGCTCGATGCACACCGAGTTGGGAGCCTTGTAGTAGGCCCGGACCATCTCGTCCATATTGTTGTACACAAAGCCGAAAGCGGGGGCGTACACCACGGCGGTGACGTTGACGCCGTGCTCCTTCAGGGGCTTGAACAGATTGGGCAGCTTGGGCCAGCAGGGGATGCCCTCGAACATGACCCGGTACTTCTCGGGGAAGGGCGTGGTGGTCTTGCCCACCTTCACGGCCTCGGCCAGG
>JAAWIE010000129.1 GCA_022796195.1 Lawsonibacter sp.
CCATCTACGCCTGCAAGGTGCAGCATGTCTGCCCCAAGTGCGGCAAGCCCACCCGTCCGGCCCATAAGCGGGTGGAGAAGACAATCTCCGGCAAAAAGAAAATGGTCAGCATCCGTGTCTGTAAGAAGTGCGGCGCTGAGGAAATCTGAGAGAGGAGGAGCAGAACATGGCTGACAAGAAAATGCCCAACCTGAAGCAAAAATATCAGAGTGAAGTCGCTCCTGCCCTCATGCAGAAGTTTGGCTATAAAAGCTCCATGCAGATCCCCCGCCTGGACAAGATCGTGGTCAACTGCGGCTGCGGCGAGGCCCGCGACAACGCCAAGGTGCTGGAGGCGGTGGTCGGCGATCTGACCAAGATTACCGGCCAGAAGGCCATCATTACCAAGGCCAAAAAGTCGGTGGCAAACTTTAAGCTGCGTGAGGGGATGCCCATCGGCGCCAAAGTGACCCTCCGGGGGGACCGGATGTGGGAGTTTTTAGATCGGCTCTTCAACGTGGCTCTGCCCCGTGTGCGTGACTTCCGCGGGATCAACCCCAACGCCTTTGACGGTCGCGGCAACTACGCTCTGGGCATCCGGGAGCAGCTGATCTTCCCTGAGATCGAGTACGACAAGATCGACAAGATCCGCGGCCTGGACGTGGTCCTGTGTACCACCGCGCAGACCGACGAAGAGGCCAAGGAGCTGCTGACCCTCATCGGCGCTCCCTTCGCCCGCTAAGGAGGCTATTTAATGGCTAAGAAGTCTATGATCCTCAAGCAGCAGAGGACTCCCAAGTTTTCCAGCCGCCGCTACAACCGCTGCAAGATCTGCGGCCGGCCCCACGCCTACCTGCGGGACTACGGCATCTGCCGTATCTGCTTCCGGGAGCTGGCCTACAAGGGACAGATCCCCGGCGTGAAGAAGGCGTCCTGGTAATCCGCACCGCCGCGCCCCACCCCCAAGGCTGGGGTGGGTACACGCGGGCGCGTTTGACACAGCGGTCAACAGGTCGGAGCTGCCTAACTTCGATACCTTGCCGCTGATACGGGCTTTCCCCGTAATGCTAATAGGAGGTAACAACTCATGCACATTACCGATCCCATTGCGGATATGCTCACCCGCATCCGCAACGCGAACAATGCCAAGCATGACACCGTGGATGTTCCGGCATCCAACATGAAAAAATCCATCGCGCAGATCCTGCTGGACGAGGGCTTTATTAAGAACTTCCAGCTCATCGACGATGGTGTTCAGGGCATTATTCGCATTACCCTGAAATATAATCCCGGCAAGGAGAAGGTCATCAACGGCCTGCGCCGCGTGTCCAAGCCCGGCCTGCGCGTCTACGCCGGGGCCGACGAGCTGCCGCGCGTCCTGCGGGGGCTGGGAATTGCAATTGTGTCCACGTCCAAGGGCGTCATGACCGACAAGTCTGCCCGCACGCAGCATGTCGGCGGCGAGGTCCTTGCGTTTGTGTGGTAAGGAGGGAAAGTAGAAATGTCTAGAATCGGAAGAATGCCGATTGACCTCCCCGCCGGCGTGGAAGTGAAGATCGAGGCGGGCAATCTGGTCACGGTTAAGGGCCCGAAGGGTACCCTCACCCAGCAGCTCAACTCCAATATGACCATCACCCAGGAGGGCAGCGTCCTCCATGTGACCCGTCCCAACGATGAAAAGCGTAACCGCAGCCTCCATGGACTGACCCGTACCCTGTTGCACAACATGATCGTAGGTGTGAGTGACGGCTTTAAAAAGGAACTGGACGTCAACGGCGTGGGCTACCGTGTGGCCAAGGAAGGTAAAAAGCTGGTCATGAACCTGGGCTATTCCCACCAGGTGATCATGGAGGAGCCGGAGGGGATCACCATCGAAGTCCCCAGCGCCAACAAGATTGTCATCTCCGGCGCCGACAAGCAGAGAGTCGGTCAGTTTGCCGCTGAAGTAAGAGAGAAAAGACCGCCTGAGCCCTATAAGGGGAAGGGCATCAAATACACCGACGAGGTCATCCGCCGCAAGGAAGGCAAGACCGGCGTCAAGAAGAAATAAGGAGGTGTGCCAACATGATCAAAAGACCCAATACCAATGCGCAGCGGCTTAAGCGCCATAAGAGAGTGCGCGGGAAAATCTCCGGCACGCCCGAGAGACCCCGCCTGAATGTATTCCGCAGCGGGACCAACATCTACGCCCAGGTCATCGACGATGTGAACGGGGCGACACTGGTCTCCGCCTCCT
The DNA here is from genome assembly GCA_022796195.1 of Lawsonibacter sp. Taxonomy (GTDB): domain Bacteria; phylum Bacillota; class Clostridia; order Oscillospirales; family Oscillospiraceae; genus Lawsonibacter. Next base: position 2,216 of record JAAWIE010000129.1, read on the forward strand.
CCCTAGAAAAGGGCTTCGAGGGCAAGGGCTCCAACTGTGAGGCCGCCAAAAAGGTGGGCCAGACGGTTGCCGAACGCTGCAAGGCCAAAGGCATTTCCACGGTCGTCTTCGACCGGGGCGGTTATGTCTATCACGGCCGTGTGCAGGCCCTGGCCGAGGGCGCCCGTGAGGGCGGCCTGGAATTTTAACGGGAGGAGAACGAAATGGCTAGATTTGAGAGAGAACCCAGCGAGTTCACAGAGAAGCTCGTTTCTCTGAACCGCGTTTCCAAGACCGTCAAGGGCGGCCGGATCTTCAAGTTCGCTGCGCTGATGGTGGTGGGCGACGAGAAGGGCCGGGTGGGCTTCGGTCTGGGTAAGGCCGCCGAGGTGCCTGAGGCCATCCGCAAGGGCATTGAGGACGCCAAGAAAAATATGTGTAATATCACCCTGTCTGGGACGACCATTCCCCACGAGGTCATCGGTGAGTTCGGCGCCGGCCGCGTGCTGCTCAAGCCCGCCGCCCCTGGTACTGGAATCATCGCCGGCGGCCCGGTTCGTGCCGTCATGGAGGCGGCCGGCATCCGGGATATCCGTACCAAGTGCCTGCGCTCCAACAATCCGCAGAACGTGGTCTCCGCCACCTTCCAGGGCCTGAAGTCCCTGCGCACCCCCGAGGAAGTGGCCCGCGTCCGCGGCAAGAGCGTGGAAGAGATCTTGGGTTAAGGCTGGGCCTCCGCAAGATCGGCGACACCACCGTGCAGCCCAATAACGAGGCTACCCGCGGCAAGATCGCCCATATCGGCTACCTGCTCCAGGTGTCCGAGGAAAACTAACGAGGAGGCGCACGACATGAATCTGCATGAACTTTCCCCCGCCCCCGGCTCCAACACCAAGGCATACCGCAAGGGCCGGGGCGCCGGTTCCGGTAACGGCAAGACCGCCGGCCGGGGCCACAAGGGCCAGTGGGCCCGTTCCGGCGGCGGCGTCCGCGTGGGATTCGAGGGCGGCCAGATGCCTCTGGCCCGCCGCCTGCCCAAGCGGGGCTTCCACAACATCTTTGCCAAGCCTCTGGAGGCTGTCAATGTGTCCGTTCTGGAAAAGTTTGAGGACGGCGCGGTGGTGGATGCCCAGGCAATGCTGGAGAAGGGCATTTTGTCCAAGTGCCAGTACGGCGTTAAGATCCTGGGTAACGGCGAGATCTCTAAGAAACTGATTGTAAAGGCTTCCGCTTTCTCCGCCTCCGCCAAGGAAAAAATTGTGGCTGCCGGCGGTAAGTGGGAGGTGGTCTGACCATGATTCAGACCATCCGCAACGCCTGGCGGGTGCCGGAACTGAAAAAGAAGATGCTGTTTACCATTATGGCACTGCTCATCTTCCGTCTTGGTTCCGCCATCCCTGTGCCCTATATCGACGGTTCCGCTCTGGAACAGTATCTTCAGAGCCAGAGCGGAACCATCCTGGGGCTGATGAATGCTATGAGCGGCTCCGCCTTTTCCATGGCAACGGTATTTGCTCTGTCCATTCAGCCCTATATCAACAGCTCCATTATTATCCAGCTGCTGACCGTGGCGATCCCCGCTTTGGAGCGGCTGGCCCGTGACGGCGGCGAGGAGGGGCGCAAGAAGATCGCCTCCATCACCCGCTACACCACCGTGGCAATCGCCCTGCTTCAGGGATTCGGCTATTACACCCTGGTCAACAGCTACGGCCTGGTCAACGGCGGCGGGCTGAACAAGTTCTGGGTGGGCCTGGTGATTGTGATTTCCTTCACCGCCGGTTCCGCCTTCCTGATGTGGCTGGGTGAGCAAATTACCGAGTTCGGCATTGGCAATGGTATTTCCATCATTCTGTTTGCCGGCATTGTCTCCCGCTTCCCTCAGATGGTGATGGATGTGATCAGCGGGTTCCAGCGTTGGATGACAGTGCAGAGCACTTCTGTGGAATCTCTGGTGGCAGAAAATGAGGGCATGACCGAAGAGGTGGCTAAGAGTTATATTGACGCACTGAAACAGGGTGCGCTGGCCCCCTGGACCATTGCCCTCATCGTCATTGGCATGCTGGCCCTGGTGGTTTTCATTGTCTATATCAACAACGCCGAACGCCGCATCCCTGTGCAGTACGCCAAGCGCGTCGTAGGCCGGAAGATGTATGGCGGCCAGTCCACCCACATCCCCATGAAGGTGAGTATGGCCGGCGTTATGCCCATCATCTTCGCCCAGTCTATCGCTTCCCTGCCGGCTACGGTCTGCGCCTTTATGGGTGTTACGGCTGAGAGCGAGGGCGTGGGCGGCGGCATGATGCGGCTGTTTGACACCAGCAAGCCTTTCTACAGCATTCTCTATTTCCTGCTGATTGTAGGATTCAGCTATTTCTACTCCACCATGGCGTTCAACCCTGTGGAGGTTGCCAACAACCTGAAGAAGAACGGCGGCTTTATCCCTGGCCGGCGGCCCGGAAAGCCCACTGCCGACTTCCTCATCAAGGTTTTGAACAAGATTACCATGTTCGGCGCCCTGTATCTGTCCGTGATTGCCATCGCCCCCATTATCACCGGCAATCTGGTGGGCTACAGCTCCTTGGCTATCGGCGGCACCTCGGTTATCATCGTGGTAGGCGTTGCCCTGGAGACGGTCAAGCAGATGGAGGCCCAGATGCTCATGCGGCATTACAAGGGCTTCCTAGAGTAAGGAGAGACGGTTTATGGGTATGAAATTGATCCTGCTGGGCGCCCCCGGCGCCGGCAAAGGGACCCAGGCCGAGATTCTCAGCGCCAAGCTGGGAATCCCTACCATCTCTACCGGAAACATCCTCCGTGCCGCCATCAAGGAGGGAACTCCCACCGGCCTGGAGGCCAAGAGCTATATGGATGCAGGCAAGCTGGTGCCTGACCATGTGATTATCGGCATTGTGGCCGAACGTCTGGCCCAGCCCGATTGTGCCAAAGGCTTTATCCTGGACGGGGTGCCCCGCACCATCGGTCAGGCTGAAGCGATCGACGCCCGCGGCATTACCTTCGACCATGTGCTGTCCATCGAAATCTCCGACGCGGAGATCGAAGAGCGCATGTCCGGCCGGAGAGTGTGCCAGAGCTGCGGCGCTCCCTATCATGTGAAGGCCAAGCCCCCCAAGTCAGAGGGTGTGTGCGACTCCTGCGGCGGCACCCTGGTCCAGCGGGAGGACGACCGGGCCGAGACGGTCCGGAACCGCCTGACAGTCTACCATGAGGAGACCGAGCCCCTGAAAGGCTTCTACGAGGGGAAGGGAATTCTTGCCCCGGTGGCTAATCAGGACACCATCGAGGGGACCAGCCGGGTGATTATGGAGGCGCTGGGGCTCTGATGGCGCTGGAAATGATATCACTAAAATCTCCACGGGAGATTGAGGCCATGCGACGGGCCGGGCGGATTACCGCCCAGGCCCGGGCCTTGGCCGGTTCCATGGTGCGCCCCGGCGTCACCACCCATGAGATCGACCGGGCGGTCCGCCGCTTTATCGAGAGCCATGGGGCAAAACCCTCCTTTCTGGGCTACGGCGGGTTTCCCGCCTCCGCTTGTGTCTCCGTCAATGAGGAGGTTATTCACGGCATTCCTGGGGCCCGTAAACTGAAGGAAGGCGACATTGTCAGTGTGGACGTGGGCGCCTACATCGGCGGTTTCCACGGAGACTGCGCCGCTACCTACCCCTGCGGACAGGTCAGTCCCCAGGCCGAGGAGCTGATCCGGGTGACCCGCCAGAGCTTCTGGGAGGGCATTCAAAAGGCGCGCCGGGGCTGCCGGGTGACCGATATCGGTCAGGCGGTTCAGGAGTATGTGGAATCCTTTGGCTTTTCCGTGGTGCGGGACTATGTGGGCCACGGCGTAGGCGCGAAGATGCATGAGCCTCCGGAGGTACGCAATTTCGGTCCTGCCGGCCACGGCCCCCGGCTTCAGCCGGGTATGACCATCGCGGTGGAACCTATGGTTTGCGCCGGCGACTGGCATGTGCGGGTGCTGGAGGACAAATGGACCACGGTCTCTCAGGACGGCTCGCTGGCCGCCCACTATGAGAACACCATCCTGATCACCGGCGGGGACCCGGAGGTCCTCACTGTCACAGAGGACGGGGCCTATGAATGACTACACAGGCTGGATTGTCCAGGCAAATGCCGGACGGGACAAGGACGGGATTTTCTGCGTAGTGGGGGTGGACCCGGCTCCGCATAGGCTGCTGCTGGCGGATGGGAAGCGCCGCAAGGTGTCCCGCCCCAAGCGGAAGAAGCTGGGCCATGTCCGATGTCTGGCTCCGGACCCGCATCAAACAGGTCCAGGGGAGCCGCTTATGTATGACCATCCTGTGGTCCACAGTCTACGACAGGGAGAACCGGTCTCCGACCGGGCATTGAGACGGGCGCTGGCCGCCTTCAAGGAGGGATCTACGCTTGGCTAAAGACGATATGATCGAACTGGAGGGCGTCGTCACTGAGGCCCTGCCGAATACCACATTCCATGTTGATATTGGAAAAGGCCATATCATCCTGGCACATATTTCCGGAAAGCTGCGGATGAACTTTATCCGCATCCTGCCCGGTGACAAGGTGACCGTACAGATGTCACCCTACGACCTGACCAGAGGAAGAATTACCTGGCGGTCGAAGTAAGTATCAACGACCGAGTTGTCGCGGATTCCCCGGGAGCCCTTGCCTCTGGGGAGGCGAATGATTTGCAGTCCGAGACAATGAGGGGCCATTCAGGCTATTCATCAGGAGGTTTAACAATATGAAAGTCAGACCGTCCGTGAAGCCCATGTGCGAGAAGTGCAAAGTCATTAAGCGCAAGGGCAAAGTCATGGTAATTTGCGAAAATCCCAAGCATAAGCAGAGACAAGGTTAATTGGAGGTGCTGTAAAAAATGGCTCGTATTGCCGGTATTGACCTGCCGAGAGAGAAGAGAATCGAGATCGGC
>JAAWIE010000130.1 GCA_022796195.1 Lawsonibacter sp.
GGAGGCTGACATGGGAGAAGTGATGATCGGAGTATGCGCCGCCGCTGCGGGCGCGGTGCTGGGACTGCTGGGGCTTGCCGTGACGCTGGGCTGTCTGCGCCGGAACCGGGAGAAGCGCCGGGGCCGGACGGCGGTCAGACCGGAGACGACCAAGCGGGTGATCTGGGTGTGTCTGCTCAACGGCTTTGCCTGGGTCTGGTGCAGTTATGTCCTGGCCTACCTGGACAAGGTGCAGATTGCGGAAAGCCTGTCCCAGGTGGCGGTTACGGAGATCATCGGCGTGGTGCTGGCCTACTGCATCAAGTCGGCGGTGGAGAATCTGAGCAAAAACAACCGCTGGCCGGACAAGTGCAGCACCGCCGGAGACGGGGAACCGCCCGGAGCCGGGTAGGGGGAGGACTGTACAAATGCTGACGGGAAAAACCAACGAAGAAAAAATCTGGAACTATCTGACCGCCGCAGGCTTGACCGCCTGCGGCGCCGCTGGTCTTATGGGGAATTTGCACGCGGAAAGCGGGCTGAACCCCCAGAACTTGCAGAACACCTACGAAAAGAAGCTGGGGTACACGGACGCCACCTACACAGCGGCGGTGGATAACGGGACCTACACGGGGTTTGATACCGACCGGGCCGGATACGGGCTGTGCCAGTGGACCTATCACACCCGCAAGGCCGCGCTGCTGGCCTTTGCCAAAGCGGCGGGAAAGTCCGTGGGGGACCTGGAGACACAGCTTGCTTTCCTGGTGAAGGAGCTGAAAAGCTCGTTTCCGGCGGTAATGTACGTTTTGAGAACGGCAAAGACTGTGTGGGAGGCGTCAGACATGGTACTTTTGGATTTCGAGCGGCCTGCGGATCGGAGCGATGAGAACTGCGAACGGCGAGCCAGCTATGGCCAGAAGTATTTCGACAAGTATGCGAAGAAAGGAAGCGACAGCACCATGGGATTCACTAACAGTTCCCTGGCAACGGTGAAGATGATTTCTCCGAACAAGACCGTAAATCGGAATCATGTCATTGACACCATCACCATCCACTGCTTTGTCGGCCAGGTGACCGCCAAGCGGGGGTGCGAGGTTTTCCAGCCCAGTAGCAAGCAGGCATCCTGCAATTATGTCGTGGGCTATGACGGCTCCATTGGCCTGTGTGTCGAGGAGAAGGATCGGAGTTGGTGTACTGGCGGCACCATGAAGGTGAACGGGATTTCCGGCTCCTCCAACGACTACCAGGCCGTCACCATTGAGGTGGCCAGCAATACCACCCATCCCTACGCCATCACCGACAAGGCCATGGCCGCGCTGATCGAGCTGTGCGCCGACATCTGCCGGCGCAACGGCATCAAGAAACTGCTGTGGTCCGGGGACAAAAACCTGGTGGGCCAGCCCTCCAAGCAGAACATGACTGTTCACCGCTGGTTCGCCAATAAGGCGTGCCCCGGAGACTACATCTACCAGCGGCTCGGCGACATCGCTGCGAAGGTGAACGCCAAACTGGGGGCCACCGGCGCGGCCCCGGTACAGCCCTCCGCTCCCGTGAGCAGCGTTCCCTATAAGGTCCGCATCACCGCCACCGATCTGCGCATCCGCAAGGGTCCCGGCACCAACACCGCCATCGTCCAGAACGCCATCACCCCCGGCGTCTACACCATCGTCAGCGAGGCCACCGGCAAGGGTGCCACCCTCTGGGGCAAGCTGAAGTCTGGTAAGGGCTGGGTGTCTCTGGACTTCTGCAAGAAGATCTGAGGAGGAACACATCATGGAAAACATCATCCACAACATCCCTGCCGCCATCGCTATCATCCTGCCCTTGGTGCTGGTGCTCATGGTGGTCACCAACATCATCACCGAGGTGCTGAAGAAGCTGACCTGGGAGAAGATGCCCACCAATCTGCTGGCTTTCCTGGTGGCCATGGCGGTCACGCTGCTGGCCTTCTTCGCCCTGTGCCAGATTACCAGCACCCCCATCACCTGGTATATGGTTGCTGGGGCCGTGGTTCTTGGCATCTTCGTGGCCTACGCCGCCATGTTCGGCTTCGACAAGCTCCGGCAGACCCTGGAACAGATCAAGACCATCAACAACAAAAAGTAACTCATCACCCCCTTGCAGGTTTTGATCCTGCGAGGGGGCATTTTTGTTTGCGGCAAAATCCCAAACGTCTGGGAATTTGGAGAGGGACCGCCTGTCAGGGGCATCCGGCATTCTCGCAGTCCCGCGTGTCGTAGAGCATATCCTCAACGCTGGCGTAGTGTTGGAGCCGGGCCAGTTGTTCCCAGAGGGTGTAGATTTCCTGCTCCCGCGCCTCGTAGACCGCCGGGGGTAATCCGCACCCCATCAAATCGTCCATCTCCATGCCCATCTGCACGCGCTCAACCTGCTTGATGATTTCTTTCTTCTGCCGAGTCATTATCCGCACCTCTCCCCTTCAGTTTGCCATCGCCCACGCAATGGCGTGGCCATTGTCCTCGAAAGTGTCCTCGGAAATGCTGATCAACTCAATCTGGCCCTCGCAGGTGTGGTCGCCGGTGGTAAAGCGATAGATGGCCCCGTAGTAGCTGCGCCCGTTGGGGTAGTAGTAGTACCCCGCGACCAGAATGCGGTCGCTGAAGGTGAAGATGGTCCCGCCGCCGTGCATCATCTTCAGTTCGAGGTCCTCCGGGGTGATGGCCCTTTGGAGCCGGTAGATGTCGGCCTTCGCTGCGGTCTTGCTGTTCATCTTCGGGGTGGGCACTTCGTTTGCCTTTCGGTAGTGTATTAATCACTCTGAACCAAGATAATAGCAAGTCATTTTTGAGAATAAACTACACAATTTCAAACGGTCATGTTTGTGTAGATTTCGCCCCAGAATGCACTTGCTATTTCCTTTGTTCAGAGCGAATATGTGTGTACCGAAAGGGAAAACAGACAAACGGAGGACAGCAGCATGAAAACAAAATTTTACCTCAACGGCAAGAAAACCACCCGCAAGGCCATCAAGGAACAGCTTGGAGCGGATCGGCTGGCCCGGATGCTGAAGGAGGCCAAGGAGACCTTCCTGGCCGACCCGCTGACCCAGAACGATTTCTTCATCGGGAACGGGATGCTGACCATTGCCTTTGAGTGAGGCGGAAAACCGGGAGGCAGGGCCGCAAGGCCCTGTTTGCCGTTTGCGGCCCCACGTGGCGCGTTCTCCGGGTGGGCGGGTTTTACCCCCTCTGCCACCGCTGAGGCCCACTGTGGCCAGCGACATGGGGCGGTGTGGCCGCTTCCTGTTCTGTTTTCAAGGTGCTTATATCAACGGGGCGGCGATTGACTCCCCCGGTGCCGATGGGTAAACCCATGAGCGCCCGCCGGATTGCTCCGGCGGCTGGACTTGCACCAGCGGCGGTCCGGGGACCGTCGGCCTTGCGGATTTAGCGTTTGTAGATGACCTCTTTTCCGTCGCTCATCTTGACGGTGATACTGACCGGGTAGCCGGTTCCGTTTTGGGCCATTGACAGGTGCCGCGCCCCGGAAATTTTAGTGGGCTGCTTGTGGCTCTTCTCGCAAGCTTCAGCCTGCTTTCTGTCGGCGTACTCGGTATGGCAAATTTCGCACCGATATTTTTCAATGACTTTCATGATTGTCTCCTTTCTGCCCTGCCATCATCAGGCCGGGCGGGGCGGTTGCCGGCGATGGGCCATGCGGCCCGTTTCGGCTTACATTTGGGGGAGGTTCTCCAGGGCGGCTTCACGGGTCGCCCCGAACCAGGGCTTCTGGATTATGCCGGGGGCCGGGATGAACGCCCAGGTTTCGGAAGGGTAATCGGCATATTCGAGAATGCCTTCCTCGAGAAGATCACCGACGGTTCCAACAACACCGAAGCACACCTCTTTGTCGTCGCTCCACACTTTGCGGATACTTCCGTTGTCGTCGCGCCTTTTCATGAATTTCATGCTCAAACCTCCATTTCTGCGATAATCGCAACGTAGTCATATTGATCCTCCAGAGCGGCGGCCTCCAGTTCGGCACTTTCCCGATCTTCAAATGGCAGCTGCTGCAGGTTCCCTTCGTGGTCTGTCCATTCCACAATGAACATGATGGAGCCCCTTTCTGCCCTCGTGACCTCCGGGGCGGGCCTTGTATCAATTGTAGAAGGGGCAGAGCTGGCCGTTCCAGGCTTCCCACATCCAGCCGGTGCCGCGCCCGACATTGAACCTGATGTAGTGGTAGTCCGTGGCGCAGTAGATTGGGCGGCGGTC